>JAFAXD010000324.1 GCA_019241285.1 Xanthobacteraceae bacterium
GGCCGGCTGGTCATCACCGCCGAGCCGGGCTGGATGCCCTGGATCATCATCGCCCCCATCATCAGCGCCATGATGGCGTTGGAGGGAAGCCCGAGCGTGAGCAGCGGAATGAACGAGGTCTGCGCCGCCGCGTTGTTGGCGGACTCAGGGCCGGCGACGCCTTCGATCGCCCCCTTGCCGAAGCGCGAGGGGTCCTTGGCAAGCTTCTTCTCCACCGTGTAGGCCGCGAACGAGGCGAGCACCACGCCGCCGCCCGGCAGAATGCCGAGGATCGCGCCGAGCCCGGTGCCGCGGATCACCGCGCGCCAGGATTCGTGGAAGTCCTTCATGCTCGGCCAAAGGTCGCGGAAGCGCGCCACGATGGCGCTGCGCTGCGCGTCCGGCTGCTCGAGATTGCGGATGATCTCCACCACCCCGAACATGCCGATCACCATGGGGAGGAAATCGAGCCCGTCCCACAGCACCGAGACGCCGAACGTGTAGCGCGTGGCGCCGCTGTTGACGTCGGTGCCGATGAGGCCGAACAGAAGCCCGACCACGATCATGGCGATCGCCTTGATCACCGAGCCATGCGCCAGCACCACCGCGGTGATCAGGCCGAGCACCATCAATGAGAAATAGTCCGGCGAGTTGAATTGCTGGGCGAGCGCCGCGAGCGGCGGCGCGAACGCGCAGATGAACACCGTGCCGACGCAGCCGGCGAAGAACGAGCCGAGCGCCGCCACCGCGAGCGCCGCGCCGGCGCGGCCTTGTTTCGCCATCTGGTGGCCGTCGATGCAGGTGACGATCGACGACGCCTCGCCCGGCATGTTGACCAGGATCGAGGTGGTCGAGCCGCCATACTGGGCGCCGTAATAGATGCCGGCGAGCATCACCAGCGAGGACAGCGGATCGAGCCCGTAGGTGACCGGCAGCAGGATGGCGATGGTGGGGATCGGCCCGATCCCGGGCAGCACGCCGATGAGGGTGCCGAGCACGCAGCCGATCAGCGCGAACCACAGGTTCTGCAGGGTGCCGGCGGCGCCGAAACCGGTCGCCAGGTTGGCGAACACATCCATCGTATTATTCTCCCCACCAGGCGGGCAGCGGCTGGCCCAGCGCATAGACGAAAATGAGCACGCAGCCGATCGACAAGCCGACGCCGAGCGCGAACGATTCCAACAAATTGAAATTGCGCCGCGCGAAGGCGGCAATCAGCGTCATCACCACGCCAGTGATGGCAAGCCCGACATAGCTCATCAGGTAGCCGAAGATGACGACCGAGAGCAGCACGAAAAATATCGGCCGGAACTGCGGCGCTTCGATCGGCGGTCCCTCGATCGAGAGCGACATCAGCCCGACGACGCCGCCGATGCCGATGATGAGCCAGCTCAGAATGTAGGGAAAATAGCCCGGCCCCATGCGCGCCGCCGTGCCGTAGGTGAGTTCCCTGCCGAAGTAGAGGCCAGCGAGCCCGATCAACAAGAACACGATCGCCGCGCCGAAATCTTGAGGACTTTTGACCCGAAACATGCTGCTCCCGCCCTTTGCGGCGCGCGCCTTCGCCCCATCGCGCACCGCCGTGACATTTTTCTGAAGTCGCAGTCTATATCGTCGGACCCGGCGGCGTGGCAACAAGCTTTAGTGGCGCCGGTAAATTGACCACGGCCGCGCGCCGCTCAGCCGGAGCAGCAATTGATCGCGCGCAAGCGCCGCGGGGGCGCGTGCCCAAGGGGACACGAATCGGCGTGGGCGAAATGGTGGGCCCGGCAGGTGTGCCAACAGCCAGAGGTATCAAGGGCTTGCAGCGAGGTGAGGGATATGTGGGACACCAATGCCTCGGTATCGCGTTGACCCCGCAGGAATGAGACAAGGACCCGATCGGTGACCGAAATTATCGCGCTGCTCATCCTCGCCATGCTTGCAGTATGGCTCTTCGGGAGCGCCAGTCACCGGGCTCGCCTCTTTCCAGTTGGGCAAATGTCCACGCGCCTGCCGGCGCAAGATGCCGCGCTGGACCTCGGACCTCGCGGGCATAGCCCGCACGGGGTGTGGAGGGTCCTGACTAGTCTTGATCTGGCGATGCTCTTGAGCGGCTGGACTGATTCAAGACCGATAATTGGCCGGAATCATACCAGCCGTTGATGTCGGGCTCTTCCATGAAGACTTGGTTATCTATTTGTTTGCGCACCGTGCGGATGTCCCCGAATTTCGTGCGCACTTTCTGACCGGGACGAAAATGCGGATGCTTAATCATTGCCTTTCGCGAGTTTTGTGGGGGCCAACGGAAGGGCGCAGCCGTTCGCGGTACGGCTACGCGGGAGGAACAATCCACTTCATTGCCGGAGGTTCCCGGTCACGCCGTTGGCCGTTCTGTTTCAGCCGTCTGCGGGGTCAAAGTCAGCGGGGAGATGAGCGGACTCCCATCCCACCGCCAAGCCACTATCTCAGGTCTGTACCTGAGTGAGTGTTGCGTAATGCGTACCAAGAGAACTGCGCGGGCTTCCAAGCGGGAGCCGCCGATATCCGTGCCGAAGAAACCGCCCGCACCGAGCATCCGGCGCCGTCGAGATCGATCGAGGCGGATCGGGACTGGTGGTTGAAATCACCGCGCGTTGCGCCTGAGGCCAGCGAGCCCCATGCGCTTTACTGCGTCTGGGGATTGCCTCCCGGTACAGGCTCGGCGCCGCGAGCCAAGGCGGCTTCGCGATCGTTGGCAACCTTGTCCCACGCCTCTGCCATCTGTTCGACAGCCTGTTTATCGTTGGCATTGGTCATCTTCTTAGCCATCTCGCGACACTGCGCGGCAAACTCGCGATACTCAGCAACTGTCTTCATTAGTAAACCCCGCTTACGCCCGGGATAGAACCGCGATGGCTACTCAGCGGTGCAACA
>JAFAXD010000460.1 GCA_019241285.1 Xanthobacteraceae bacterium
TAGAGCCGCTTCGCCGCCTTGGGCTCGCGATACATGAAGAGCGAGAGGCTTTCCGGACTGGCGTAGCGCAGCCATTCCTCGATGGTGAGCCCGTTACCCTTCGACTTGGAGATCTTCTGGCCCTTGTCGTCGAGGAAGAGCTCATAGTTGAACCCTTCCGGCGGGGTGCCGCCGAGCGCGCGGCAGATCTCGCCCGAGAGCTTGACGGAGTCGATCAGGTCCTTGCCGGCCATCTCATAATCGACGCCAAGCGCGAGCCAGCGCATGGCCCAGTCCGGCTTCCACTGCAGCTTGGCGTGGCCGCCGGTCACCGGCGTCGTCATCCGCTCGCCGGTGTCGGGATCGTCATAGGAGATCGTGCCGGCGGCGGGGTCGTGAGCGACGATTGGAACTTCCAGCACGATTCCGGTCTTGGCTGAGATCGGCAGGAACGGCGAGTAGGTCGCGGCGCGCTCTTCGCGCAGCGATGGGAGCATGATCGCCATCACCTGGTCGTAGTGCGCGAGCACGCGCAGCAGCGCCGCGTCGAACCGGCCAGACTTGTAACAGTCGGTTGAGGACAGAAACTCGTATTCGAATCCGAAGGCGTCGAGGAACGCGCGCAGGCGCGCATTGTTGTGCTCGCCGAAACTCGGATGCGTCCCGAACGGGTCCGGCACCTGGGTGAGCGGCTTCTTCAGGTGCTGTTCGATCAGGTCCTTATTGGGGATGTTGTCGGGGACCTTGCGCAGCCCATCCATGTCGTCGGAGAAGGCGATCAGGCGCGTGTGGATCTTGTCATCCGTGAGAACCCGAAACGCGTGCCGCACCATGGTGGTGCGCGCCACCTCGCCGAACGTGCCGATGTGCGGCAGTCCCGAGGGGCCGTAGCCGGTCTCAAAGATCACCTCATCCTTGGGCCTGCGCTTGAGCCGAGCGACGATCTTGCGGGCCTCTTCGAACGGCCACGCGGTGGATTGCTCGGCGAGCTCGCGCAGCGACGGCGCCATGGTCGATACATCACTCATTCGAAGCACAATAGTCAGTATGGATTGATGGGAAAATAGCGCAGCCACAATTCGGCGAATTTACCTTTTTCCCACACGCGGAACAGCGCCCAATTGAACGCCTGGCGCAGGGTATCGTTGCCGCGTTTGACGGCGATGCCGATACCTTCGCCAAAAATCCGGCTCTCCATGTAGGGGCCGCCGACGAACATGCAGCAATTGTTTGAATCGACGCCGTTGAGCCAAAACGCGAGCGAGAAGCCGTCGCCGAACAGGAGGTCGGTCTCGCCGCGCGAGAGCGCCTCGCGCGCCGCCTCGATGGTGGGGTAGCGGCGGATATCGGCCTGGGTGAACAGAAGCCGCGCATATTCATCGAATGCGGTGCCGCTCACCACCGCGATCTTCTTGCCGTCGAGCGGCTCGGGAAACACGGTGCCGGACTGACGCCGGGCAACGAAGCGGCCGACCGGGCGATAGTAGGGGTCGCTGAAATCCACGCGCTCGCGGGTCTGCGGTGTGACGGCAATCGAGGCGATCGCGGCGTCGCCTTTGTTGTCGTTGAGCGCATCGATCAGCGTATCGAAGCGCCGCATCTGCATGGTGCAGGGGACCTTGAGCTCGTCGCAGATCAGGCGCGCCAGATCGACGTTGAACCCGGTCGGATTGCCGTCCGGTCCCGCATAGTTGAAGGGTGGGTAGTCGACCTCGCTCATGAACCGGATCAGATTGACGCGCGAGATGTCAGGTTTTTCCGGACGCCGGCGCGGGTCCCAGAAGCTCGGCACCGCAGTCGCGGTTGCGGCGGGCGCAGGTGGTGCTGCTGGGGTCTGCGCCCGCGTGGGCTGAACAACTGAAAGCAGGACAGCGGCGGTCAACGTCGCAAAAAGAAGGCGGGGCACGACCAATGCGATCATCGCGTCACAAATATCGCCGCAGGTCGTCCGCGGAGGCTTCCGGCGTGCGGCGCAGGCTGAATGGCGCGACGAAGTGGCCATTCTTGTCCATCAGATAGACGATCGCGGTGTGGTCCATGGAGTAGTCGCCGTTCTCGGTCGGGACCTTCTTGTAGTAGACGCGGTATTCTTTGGCCACGGCCGCGACCGCATCCGGCGTGCCGGTGATGCCGCGCAGGTGCGGATCGAAGCTGCCGAGATAATCCTTGAGACTGGCTGGCGTGTCGCGCTCCGGGTCGACGGTGATGAACAGCGCTGCGGTCTTGTCGGCATCGGGGCCGAGGCGGCGCATGACTTCGGACACGTCGAACAGCGTGGTCGGACACACATCCGGGCAGTGGGTGTAACCGAAGAACACCAGGAACGGCTTGCCGCGGAAATCCTCATCGCTCACCGGGCGGCCATTCTGATCGGTGAGATGGAAGGGGCCGCCGATCGCCGCCGCTGCCGGGCGGATCGGAGAATTGGTTTGTCCGGTGACCAGCATGACGGTCCCGAAGCAGAGCACCAGCCCGGCCACGAACGCCCCGAGCACCAGCAGCGCGCGCGTTGTCTTGATTGCCATTCCAAATCCTTACAAGCACGAGGCGATGCCGGCCGCGACCATCTCGTAAAAGACCGCCGTGCCGTAGTACGCCCAAAGCACAACGGCCCCCGCGACCAACACTGCCACGAGTGCCGCCGCTGCCACCATGGGGCGTGGCAGCGCAAGTCGGGACGACAGCGGCTGAGGCATCGACGGCCACCTCCCAGGGTACCAAATAGGCCCGCCACCTAGCCTCGGCAACGCACGTTGCCGATACCGCCTGGGCTTCCGGCGGAGGCGGCCCGATACCGAAAAAGGGGGACGAGGGCCAAGGCTATTGTGGACGCGGAATTATGGGGAATTTCCATTCCCGATCTGCCGTTACTTTGATTTTCCGTTCCATTTACGAAGGTTTTCAGCAGCGTATATAGAAAACAGTTCTAGATCTGGTCGAAAGTTGCCCGTCATGTTCCGCACTGCACCGGAAGACGCGCCAATCCCGCCCCGAGCGCCGGGCGAACCGGACAGCCTGCCGGATGCGGTGTCGCTCGACCGCCTCCTCGTCGACGCGGACCCCGTGCAGATCATACGGGTCGCGCGGGAAGTGATCGGCCGCGAGCGCCTGGCGGTCGTCTCCTCGTTCGGTACCGAATCCGCGGTGCTGCTCAAGCTGGTCAGCGATGTCGATCCCGCTATTCCGGTGCTGCTGCTCGACACCGGCTGGCTGTTTCCCGAAACGATCGCCCATCGCGATGCGCTCGTCACCAAGCTTGGCCTGACGGACGTGCGTTCGATCGCGCCCGACCCCAATCAGCTCAAGCAGCGCGACCCCTACGCAGATCTCTGGTCGACCAATCCGGATGCCTGCTGCGCGGTGCGTAAGGTCGAGCCGCTTGCGGATGCGCTGACCTCATTCGCTGCTTGGATGAACGGACGCAAACGCTACCAGGGTGGTCAGCGCACGCACATCCCGGTCGTTGAACAGGACGGTGTCCGTCTCAAGTTCAACCCGCTGGCACGCGTCGCGCCCGCTGACGTACTGGCGATCGCCAGGTCCGCCGGGCTGCCGCCGCATCCGCTGGCGAAGTTCGGCTTCACCTCCGTGGGCTGCATGCCGTGCACGCGCCGCACGCTCGCCGGGGAGGATCAGCGGGCCGGCCGTTGGAGTGGAACCAACAAGACCGAGTGCGGGATCCACACGACGCTATAAATGCTTTAACGTCCTCCCGCATAACGACGGGAGGATGCGTGTGAATTTCAAGCAAGCGCTGCCGGTCCTGTGGCTCGCTCTCTGGGTGAGCACAGGCGTTGCGCGCGCCGAATATCCCGATCGCCCGCTTACACTCGTGGTCCCGTTTGCTCCCGGCGGTGCGACCGACATCTACGGCCGCATGCTGGCGGAAGAGCTCCACGACAAGCTCAAGCAGACGGTGGTGGTCGAAAATCGTCCCGGCGCCAGCATGCAGATCGGCACCACGGCGGTCGCCAAGTCACCACCCGATGGCTCCATGTTGTTGATGGCGTCGGCGACCTCGCTCGCCGTCAATCCCAACATGTACAAATCCCTGGCCTATGATCCGATCAAGGACCTCGCGCCGATTGGGCTCGTGGGCTCGGCTGATTTCGTGCTGGTCGCTAACCCGGCGCTTGGGGTGAAGACGCTTCCCGAGCTGATCGCCTACATTAGGGCGAGGTCAGGCCAACTGAGCTACGCGTCGGCAGGCATCGGCACGCCGCATCACATCTTCATGGAATTGTTCATGACCATGGCCGGCCTGAAAATGCAGCACGTGCCTTACAAGGGCAGCATGCCGGCGCTCACCGATGTGATGTCAGGAGTGATCCCGGTGATGGTGGTCGATCTGTTGCCGTCGTTGCCGCTCATCCGCGACGGCAAGCTGCAGGCGTTTGGCGTCACGACCGACCATCGCATCAAGGCCGCGCCGGATATTCCGACCATCGCCGAAGCCGCATTGCCGGGCTATTCGGCAACCGGTTGGTTCGCCATGATGGCGCGGGCCGGCACACCGCGACCAGCCATCGACACGGTCAACCGCGTGCTGGTCGATTATGTGCGGCGACCCGAGGTGCATGACAAGCTCGAGGGGATCGCGCTCGAGCCCCTCAGCAGCACGCCCGATGAGCTCGCAAAGTACATCCCGGCCGAGATAACCAAGTGGGGCCAGGTGCTGCACCAGGCGGGGATTACGCCGGAGTGATAGTTGAGTTTGTAATAGTTTGCTAAGCTTGTAACTGTTTGCTGAGTTTGTAATTGTTTGCAGCCCTCGTCCTGAGGAGCTTGGTCCCGCAAGGGACCAAGCGTCTCGAAGGACGGCCCCGGGCGAGGTCGGTGTTCTGGGCCATCCTTCGAGCCGCTCGCGCGCAAGACGCGCGAGCTCATCAGGATGAGGGCTGCGGTTGGTTGCGGCGCTTCAACAACTTCGAACCTCATCCTGGGGAGCCTGGACCCGCAAGGGGCCAGGCGTCTCGAAGGATGGCCGCGAGGTCCAGAGAAAGATCAGGAAATACCCGGCCGCGCGGCCAGCACGTCCTTTGCTTTCGGGCGCAGGCGCTTAACGTCGAGGTTGAATAGGCGCGCGGCGTTGAGGCCGAGGATGTTGCGCTTGGCCTGCTCCGAGAGGAACGGCAACGTGGTGATCGAGGACGGCGGGTCGAAGTCCCAATGCGGCCAATCCGACGCGAACAGAAGCTGCGTCTCGGCGTTGATCGCTTCCATGGTGCACTGGGTCAGCTTCAGGTTGGAGCGCTCCAGCGGCTGCGTCGTGTAGTACATGTCGCGCATGTATTCGCTCGGCAGCCGCTTGAGCGCCGGCGCCTCGCAGGAGCGCATCATGTATTCGTGGTCGAGCCGCTGCATCAGGAACGGCACCCACGCGAGTCCACTCTCCACCCACACGTGCTTGAGCTTGGGAAAGCGCTCCGGCAGCCCGTTGATGATCCAGTTGGTCATGTGGATCAGGCTGTAGTGCACGAACGAGAGCGAGTGCATGGAGATGAAGCGATTGAGCTGCGCGAATGACGGGTCGGCCCAGTTGAAGCCCGAGTGCCAGGCGAGCGGCTTGCCGGTTTCCTCGATCAGCGAATAGAGCGGAATGTAGCGGTTGTGGTGCACCGGTTTGTTGCGGGTTGAGCACACCGTGAAGCCGATCACATCATCGTTGTCGGCGTATCTCTTGACGAGCTCGGCGCAGGCTTCCGGTGTGTTGAACGGTAGATAGAGCAGGCCCTTGAGCCGCTCGTCTTCCGGTAGAATGCGCTCGACGAGCCAGCGGTTGTAGGCGCCGGAGAGCGCGACCTCGACGTCGTCCTGCGGGTGCATGCCGAGCGTGAGCATCGGGGTTGGGAAAACGATCTGATAATCGAGCCCCATGGCGTCCATAGAACGGCGCGCGAGCTCGGTGAAGCGGTGCACGCCCTGTTTCTCAACCGGCTCCAGCAGCGAAGCCTGGTGCGGGATGCGGCCGTGCAGAAATTGATAGGTCATGCCGGGCTGGGTGTTGAGCAGCGCCACGTTGCCGCCGCGCTCGAGCTGGGCCTCGCCCCACTGCCGGATCACCTCGTTATCGATCAGCCCGATGATCTCCGGCCAGAACTGGGTCTCGGTGACATGCGCGTCGATGTCGACGAGGAAATAGTCCTCGTAGCTTTCCGCCTGTTTGGTCGCGTGCGAGAGGATGTCGCGCGTATCGGTCCGGGTGGTGATCTCTTCAAGCTCGCGATAATTCTGGACGACACGCTCGAGCATAGGCTGCCTCCTCGGTCGCGGCTGCGCCGCGTTGATATTTCAACCAACTTACCGTGCGCCCCGGCCTGACTGCAAGGCGTCCTCATGCAGCGCTGGTGCGCGCGCCTTAAGGATCCGTCGGCGGGCCCACGTCGGCGCTGTCGTCGAGCACATAATCCCCGCGCGCATCGGCCCGTACGATCTCGCGCGCCTGCGCCGCATAGGCTTCGGGTACCATCACCCGGACGCCCCCGATCGCCAGCTTGTAGAAGACGTTGTTTTGCGCGGTCAGGGTATCGACGACCAGCGCCGGCACGCCTTCCGCCTCGAGCCGTCCGCGCAGCATCTCGGCCTCGAGCGGATCGAGCATGCGCGCCACCATGACCAGGTCGCCCTCGACGGTCGGTTCGGGTTCGCTCTCCGGCGCCGAAGGCGCTGGGGATTGCCCCGGGTCGATCGCACGGCTGACGAGCTCGGCATGAGCAACCGTTTGGGCGAGCTCCGTCAGGTCGCCGGAGCGGAAGAGCTCCAGCAACTCCTCGTCACTGTAGAGCCGGAACTTTTCGGCCAGCGCTTCCGGCGTGATGTCCATCCCTTACAGCCTCGACATATTGAGCAGCGACGAATCCCCGATCCAGGTCCTGGCAAGCTGCGCCTCGGCCTCCTGGACGGACTTGGTGTCGCCGCGCGCGCGATAAAGCTCGGCCAGGCCGTAATAAGTCCAGCCATTGTTGGGCGCGCGCTTGAGCGCGCGCTGAAACTCGTCGAGCGCCTCGTCGAGCTTGCCCTCTTGCAGCAGTGCGGCCGCCAGCGATTGCCGCACCGGGTAATACCAGAAGGGCGGCTCGGTATAGCGCAGCCCATCCTGGATCGCGGCGGCGTCGCGGAAGCGCGCAGTCGCCGTCTCGTGATCCCCCTTCGCCTGGGCAATGCGGCCTTCGACGACCTCGCGGGCCAGTTTGAGAATATCCTGCGCCGGGATGCCGGCGTCCGTCAGCGGCTTCAACCCGGGGCTCTGCGCGACCGACCCGATCGCGCTCGCCTCCGTCGCGGCGGATGCCAGATCCCCGCGCTGCGCCTGGGCGATGCCGCGGGCGTAATGCCACATCGCCGCCACATAGGCGGCTGAGCTTCCCGGATCCGGCATGGCGAGGATCGTCTCTGGCGCGCTGAACTGCGCGTGTGCGAAGTAGATCGCGGCTTTGATGTGTTGCGTGCCGGGCGACTTCAGCAGCTGCGCGTCGGGAATAAGCGTCGCGAGTTTCAGTGCGGCGGCAATGGCGGTCGCGCCGTCGCCCGCCATCTGTGCCGACACCAGCACAAAGTGCACGTTGTGCGGATAATAGCCGAGCCGGTACACGCTCATCGGCGCGTTCGATTCGGCGAGATATTTCTCATCCGCCGCCGTCGCGTCTTTGTTGACGGTGAGCGAATCCAGATAGCGGCCAATGCGATAATAGATATGCCCCGGCATGTGCACCATGTGGCCGGCACCCGGCAGTGCGCCGCGCAACCGATCAGCCGCGCCCTCCGCGCGCCCGGGGCGGTCCGAGGCTTCGACCGCGTGGATGTAATAGTGCAGGGCGCCCGGATGAAAGGGATTGCGCGCCAGCACCCGCTCCAAGGTCGGCACAATCGGGACGCTCTGCGGATTGGGTTCCGTCCCGCCTGATTTCCAGTAATCCCACGGGCTGAGATCCATCACGGCTTCCGCATAGAGAACCGCGATATCGTCGTCATCGGGGAACTGCCGCGCGGCTTCGGCCATCGCCGCCGCATAGGCGGCGTCCAGCACGGAGCGGTTCGCTTTGGCATCCGGCGCGTAGCGGGTCGCCAGCGCGTCGATCAGCGCGCGCTCATGCGCGGTGACCGGAGTGCTTGCGCTCGCGGCGAGGACCTGCGCCTTGCGGGCGGTTGCATAAGCCGGCGCGATCGCGTCCTCCGGCATCACCATGTTGATGTTAGGCCCGAGCACCAGGGCTTCGCCCCAGAAGCACATGGCGCAATCAGGGTCGCGGTGCTGCGCTTCGCGAAACGCGCGCCGTGATTCCTCGTGATTGAACCCATAGGCGAGGCGCAGGCCCTGATCGAAATAGGCCTGCGCCTGCGGATCACGCGTGGTGATCTTGTAGGTGAGGGTGCCTAGCCCGTCCCACAGCGGCGGATAGGTGTTGGCGAAATCCGGCGACGGAACCGCAGCCTGCATCTCCGTCGGCGGCACTTCGGTCTGGGTGGCGGCGAGGCGGAACGGGCTGGCCGCGAGTCCGCGTTGTCCCGGTGCGTGGCAGAGAATGAAATCCGCGTCGGTCAATCCCGGAGCAAGCGATGGCCCTGGCGTGTGCGCGAGCCGCGTGGCGCCGGCACTGACACCGGCTGCAACGGCGCTGCCGGCGAGCGCTGCGGCGCCAGCAAGCAACCGCAGCCGTATGCGGGTCAGTCGCGGGCTCATTCAGCCGCGATCCGCGGCGGC
>JAFAXD010000025.1 GCA_019241285.1 Xanthobacteraceae bacterium
GCTCCTGCGGTGGCACGGATTTTTTGCTCGCCGACGGTCACCTCGAACTCGCCGTCCAGGATATAGAAGATCTCCGTCTCGTGCCGATGCACATGCAGCGGCGGCCCATGACCAGCCGGGATCGTCTGCTCCAGCACCGCATACGCCCCGCCGGTCTCCTCCGGGAGCACCTTGAACAGGCTGCGGTCGCGCAGCACGCCGACGGCCTTCCCCTGGCCGGCCCCGCGGATGATGGGAACGGTCGTTTCGGTCTCGGGCAGGAAATCGCGCGGTTGCTTCATCGGGTTGCTCACCTGAACTGTACATTTGCTCCGCTGCTTTCCCAACGTCCCCAGGGGCCGAAGCGTCTGTTGTTCGTCTGTGACTGCCACAGCTGAACGCGGGACGGAACACAAGTTGTTGCTCGTTGCGTGATCTGCCACCAAAGGGAGAAGGGTGGCGGAAGGGGTGGGATTCGAACCCACGAACGAGTTGCCCCGTTGCCGGTTTTCAAGACCGGTGCCTTAAACCACTCGGCCACCCTTCCGGATCGGTGATGATCAAGCGGCTTAGCCGGTTGACAATATGATAGCAACCAGTTCGGCCAACAGCGCAAACTATGAAGACCCTCAGAATCGAAAGCCCCGCCGTGGGGGCGGCGGGGCTCGAAACCATCGCACTGGATTGGGTGGGGTTGGGGGGTCCAGCGCGGCAAGGGTGATAATCGCCCAGGCGAGCACCGCACGCTATTATACGTACGGATCAGCCATTTAGCCACATGCGCGCCACTTTTTCAAAGCAGCGCCACGTTTGATTCACGACAGAGCTCCCGACATCACGTCGCAAGTTCGTTCCTGGATTTGTTTGTTTCGATCAGAGTGAGTTTCCAGCGCTCGCTGGCCTGAATATGTTTATGTTTTGGTTGACCGTTGCATTCAAGCCACGCTGGATCAGCACATCGGCTCAAAGTGCGTGCCTGGACAAAGAACGGGACCGCACCCGTTGAATCACTTGATATTGCAGCGCTGACACCGATTCGACGCTCCTGTGCGAGTAAGAAAAATCCTGCGTCATCAAACAAATGTCTGTCGAGTGATGCGAAAATATCACGTCCAACGCTCAACTTTGCGCGCGTTTTGCGGTGCCACGCAAAGGTCCAAATCGCGCACGCATTTACCACGTGGGCGGTTCCTGATTTTCTGTGCGCCCAGGTCGAGGTATGTTGCTGACCTCGGTTCAACCAAGTGGGGCGGTTGAACCAAGTTGATGATCGCAGCCGCGCTGCGGTCGCAAAGGGCGGGGCAGGGGATCATGGGGCAACCGGAACAATGGTGCCGTCTGGCGCGCGTCGCGCGTCTGGCCGTCATCGCGGCGGGCTGTCTCACGCTCGCGCACTGCGGATCTCCGTTCTCGCTCGATCCGAAACTCGGTGTCTCATCGAGCCCGCGCGTCGTCGATATCGGCGACCCAGTGCCGAAAGGCGGCGGCACTTATCGGCTCGGCAAGCCATACACGGTCGCGGGCGTGACCTACGTGCCGCAGGAGGATCCAAACTATCGCGCGGAAGGGCTCGCTTCGTTCTACGGTCCTGAGTTTCACGGCCGGCTCACCGCCAACGGCGAGGTCTTCGACATGGAGAGCTTGTCGGCCGCGCATCCGACGCTTCCCATTCCGTCCTATGTGCGCGTGACCAATCTGCGGAATCACAAGTCGGTCATCGTGCGCATCAACGATCGCGGTCCCTATGCGGCCAACCGCGTCATCGATGTGTCGCGCAAAACCGCGCACGTCCTCGGTTTCCATGACAACGGCCTCGCCCGCGTCCGGGTGGAATATGTCGGGCCGGCGTCGCTCGACGGCGCCGATGACCGGCTGCTGCTGGCAACGCTGCGCGAAGGCGAGCCAGCGCCGGCGCCGTCACGCGTGATGCTGGCCTCGCTGAACACGGTGCTGCCGCCGGAGCGCCGCGCGGCCAATGTTCCGCTGCCGGTCGGACGCCCGTTCAACCTGGGCGAACCGCAACAGGTTGCTGGCGCCGACGTCGCGGCGGCGCCGGCGCCTACGGCGGCGTCATCCAAATCCAAAGCCAAACTGCAGACCGCCCATTATCAGCCCTCGCAGCAGCCCAAGAGCCTGCAGGAGCAAGCCCGCGAGCTGGGCGCGCCAGGATCGATGGCCGCCTATACACCGGCCTCGACGCAGACGACCGATCTCAACCAGCGCGCGCTTTATTGAACCTCCGGTTCGACGCCTGGACTGAACCGCACGATCATACCCTTAGCGGCTGGTGGCCCGAGGGACGGTTGTATGCTGCCATTGTATGCTGGCATGGGCCCTGATAGCCATTCGGGCATGAGGATCACCACATCGAGAATCGCAGCCTACGTCCGTCTTGGGGCGCGCCTTGCCGTGTGCGCGATGCTGGCCGTGCCGGTCGCCGCGGGTGCCGCAAATCAGTCGATCACCGGCCAGAAGAAGGAAGAGTTCGCCACCGCAGCGCCTTACGCGATCCTGATCGACGCGGACAGCGGTTCGGTCCTGTTCGAGAAAGCCGCCGACACGCAAACGCCGCCCTCGAGCATGGCCAAGCTGATGACGGTCGAGGTGGTGTTTCATGCCCTCAAGGAAGGCAAGCTCAACCCGGACGACCA
>JAFAXD010000097.1 GCA_019241285.1 Xanthobacteraceae bacterium
GAGCATAGATCCGTCCAACGACGGCAAGCTGGTCTATGTGAGCGGCGAGCTCGATGCGCGCGCCCCGCTCACCGATCAGGAGTTCGGCGTCACGGCCAACGCGCTGCGTCTGTTGCGCAAGGTGGAGATGTACGAATGGAAGGAGGAGAGCAAGACCGAGACGCGCAACAAGCTCGGCGGCGGCGAGGAGGAGGTCAAGACCTACACCTATCATCGCGTGTGGTCCGACCGCTACGAGGACTCCAACCGCTTCAAGCAACCCGATGGCCACCAGAACCCGCCCATGCGCTATCACGGCCATGTCGTCGTCGCGCACGACGCATCGTTGGGTGCCTTCCATCCGGGCGAGCAGGTGTTGCGCTTGTTGCCCGCCGATGAGCGTTTTCCGCTTGCCCCCGGCCTGACCGCTCGGCTGAGCGCACGGGTGGGAAGTCCTGTGACCGTGGTGGACGGCGATATTTATTTCGCGGCGGACCCGGGAAATCCGAGCGTCGGTGATCTGCGCGTCTCTTACTCGATTGCGCCGAACGGGCCGGCGAGCCTCATCGGCCGGCAGACCGGAAGCGATCTCACCGCCTACCAGACCAAGGCTGGCGACCAGTTGCTCATGGCGGTTGCGGGTGTGAAGTCCGCCGCCGAGATGTTCAAGGCGGCCGAGGACGAGAACCGCGTCCTCACCTGGGTGCTGCGCCTGGTCGGCGCCGCGGTCATGTTCTTCGGCTTTGTTCTGATCCTCAGTCCGCTGGTCGTCGTCGCCGACGTGGTGCCGTTCGTCGGCAGCATTCTAGAGGCCGGCGCCGCCCTGGTGGCGCTGGTGCTGACGATTGCGCTCGGCTCGGCAATCATCGCGCTCGCCTGGCTCTGGTATCGGCCATTGCTGGCCATCGGCGCCTTGGTCATCGGCTTTGCGGTTGCGTTCGGGCTGCACAAGCTCGCTGCGCGCAAGGCAGCGACCCGCAAGCTCACGCCGGCCGCGGCGAGTTGAGAACGAAATTTGTGGGCATCGCGCAGCGCGCGATGCCCATCCTACCGCCTACGCTTTACTGGTTCGGCGGGAAGTAGACCGTGTTGAACAGAACTTCGGTCTGCGTGGCTGCCGCCATGGCCGCGTTGTTCTGGTCCGTGGCGGCGTTGTTTGCCTCGATGGTTCGTTGCATGTCGTTGAGCATATCCTGGTTGGAGTAGACCGGGGCGCTTGGTGTCGGGTCGCTGCTGACACTGCTGCTGCCGAACTCGACCTGGAACGGAGACCAGCTCGCCGTTGCCTGCTGCGTGACAATGCGCTGCCGGGCAGCCGCCCGCACCGTGCTGGCCAGCTGATACCCGCGTGTTGCCATGCATTGCTGGAAGGCAGGAGCGGTCCGTTTCTGGCCGCCGGTCTGATGCGAGCAATAGTTGAGGCTCGCCTGCACCGGCGTGACGGTGCGCGGATGCGCGTGCGCGGAGGCGGCGAAAGCGGAGGCGGTGGTTGCGGCGCTCACGAGGCCAAACGCAGTGAAACCGATCAGCAAATTCCTGTTCATGGCGTTCTCCTGCAAATAACTTCATGTACCAACTTGGTGTCGCCACCCGAGCCAAAGTGTCGAACCGGCGGGGTTAAAGTGCCGTGGCGGCCGCATTAATGTTTGGCCATCAGGAATGAGGCGATGCCCAATGCTGCGCCGCAGCTTTTTGACGGGAATCACAAGCCCGACGTTCGGCATCGGCACGCGGCGGCTTGCCGGCGCGCAGGTTGATCCGGCCGGAGAGTGGAACCCGCGCGAGGAGCGGGTGCCGGTGGCAGCGTTCGACCTGCCGGCGGCGAGTGCTGCAGCGCTCACACTCAGCGTTCAGTGACGTATGTCACAGAGTGGCACGTATGAGCGTGCCACAGATAACACACGGGCCGCGCACCGGCACTCGTGCTGATTGCCGGTCGCAATCGCGGACCCGGAGGCAACAGCTGGGGACGCTTGTTCGTGCTGACGGGCGTCGCAAGCCGACAGGAGATCACGTCATGAAGCAAGCTTTGATCGCAGGCGCGACGGCGACGGCTCTCGCCATCACGGCCATTGCGCCGGCAACGGCGGCGCCGGTTCTGTCCAACACGGCGGCGGTGAAAACTGCTGCCGATAATGCGGTTGTTGATGTGCGCTGGGGCTGGGGTGGCTGGCTCGCCGCAGGCGTCATTGGCGGGATCGCACTGGGCGCGCTGGCCTCGCCCTACTACTCTTACGGATACTCGGTGCCGGCCTATCCGTATCCCTACGGGTATGCCGGGTATTACGGCTATGCGCCCTATACCTACGGGTACGCGCCGTATTATGGCTATAGCGGCTACGCCACCTACGCCTACGCGCCGCGTTACTACCGCGCACGCCGATATTATCGCTACTATCGCTGAGCCGCTTTGCGGCGAGCTTTATTGCGCATCGCATGCCCACGCGCACAAGCTGCGCGTGGGTCAAAGCTGTTTGGCCCGGATCCGCTGCGACACCGGCGCCCAGCCATGCTTTGACAGGCTCCCGTCCGGCCGATAGCTAGCGCCCGAAAGTGCCAAACAAGCATTGCGGGAGGACGCCAGAATGCCGGAGCTCAATAGGCGCAACGTTCTATGCGGATTGGGCGGGACCGCGGCGGCGATCCTGATCAGCCCCACGCGCGCCGCCTATCCTGATCGCGCCATCAAGATCATCGTGCCGGGCTCGGCGGGCGGTCCAACGGACGTCATGGCACGGCTCATCTCACAGCGTTTACAACAGACACTCGGCCAGACAGTCGTCGTGGAAAACCGCGCCGGGGGCGGTGGATCGGTTGCCGCCAAGGTCGTGGCCACGGCCGAGCCCGATGGCTACACCCTGTTGTTCTGCAACACCAGCATCATGGCGACCATCCCGGCAGTGTCCAAACGCCCGGAGTACAATCCGGTGAAGGATTTCGCGCCCGTTGCAAAGGTCTCGCAGAGCGAACAGCTTCTGGTGCTGCACCCCGATGTCCCGCCCAACACGCTGCCGGAGTTCATCGCTTACTGCAAGGCGAACCCCGGCAAGCTCAACTGCGCGGCCACGGGCTACGGCGGCCTGCCTCATTTGGTTGCTGAATCGTTCAAGGCCAAAGCCGGCGTGGACTACGCGATTGTTCAATACAAGGGTGGCGGCGATTCCGTCACCGCTGTCCTTGGCCATCAGGTTGATATCACATTCGAGACCACGACGATTTTGCTGCCGCACATCAAGGACGGCAGGCTCAAAGGGCTGGCGGTGACGAGCGCCACCCGCAATCCGCAGGCGCCCGACATTCCAACCATGATGGAGGCCGGGCTCCCCGACTACGTTGCGCCGAGCTTCAACGGCGTGGTTGCTCCGGCGGGGGTCGGGACAGATGTCACGAGCAGACTGAATGCGGCGATCAACGATATTCTGCAGCGCCCCGATATTCAGATAGAGATTGCGAAACTGGGCGGACAGATCAAGGTTGGCCCGCCGACGGAATTCGCGTCGTTCATCGCGGGCGAAGCCAAGCGCTGGCTGGACGTTGCCGAAGCCAGCCAGATCAAGGTGGACTAAGCTTAGTGGCGCTCAGGGCGTCCTCGCAACAGCGGACAGAACGGCCCGCCAGAATGCGATCCACCCCACCATGAGGGCGAGCCAGAAGACGATCTCCAAAACCACCAGCGGGTTGGTACATGGCGTGCGTTCGAGGTTCTTGCATCGGGGGCTGGAGACATGCCGAGCCCGAACGTACAGTGTTTCGATCAATAGCCGGAATGATACTGTCAGAAATAACAGCGCGGTTGTTGGCACCACTGGTTGTAAGTGGGTGTGCGCCCGTTCACAGCCGCGATCGCGAAACGGGGCTATGGTCGCAAAGCGTATAGAAGGGAGCGGTGCCATGGCTGATGTTCAAATCACGCTGGGCTTGCCGGTGCTGCAGAAGGGGGCAAACCCGCAGTCCGGTCCGACCGTAATCAAGCATTTGCAGCTGATGCTCAACGAGCGCGGCGGATTTCCGGTCCTGGTCGAGGATGGAAATTTTGGGCCGTCCACCGAGAAATCGGTCAGGCATTATCAGCAGAACGAGAACCTCACGGTGGACGGAGTTGTTGGAAGCGAGACCTGGACCTCGCTGCTATCGCGCTGGATGCTGCAATCCGAGCCGGGGTGAGTGGTATTGCAAGGACGTAGGGAGGGCATCGCGCTGCACGAAGTCGCCGTGCGGACTGACATTTCGGACGCGATGCCCACGCTGTCAGTCCGACCGCGTGGCACGGCCCCCGCGACGTTCTCATAGCGGGATAGGCGCACGCGACGCGCCGTGCCCACCCTACAACTCGACCCAACGCGGCCCGTAGCTCACGGCTTCGGCGACACCCGTCCCTTGACGTTGGCTTTGCCGATCCGCACGCAGCTTGCCGCGTGATATTGCTCCGGCACGGTGAGGACGAGATTCTCCGGCCAGGTGTCGAGCTTGCGCAGCTGGCCTACCGTTCTTGCCGTGAGCGGTGTGCCGGCGTCCGCTTCGACCCGCATCTTCTCCGGCAGGCCGCCGAGGGCAATCTGCAGCGCCGAGATGCATTTCGGTTTGTAGCGCATCGGGTTTCCTCCCTTGCGGTTTGTTTTGCGACAGCTTGACTCCATGGCCGGCGCAAGTCGAGGGGGGGCCCGTCGCGTCAGCTGAACGGGGATTTCGATCCGTCGCCCTTGCAGCGCTCGGCAATGACCTTGAGGGCTTTCTGTGTCTGCTCGAGATCGCCAGGCAGATTGATTTGCGCGGACCTGAACGCCTGCGTCACCGTGGCTTTGTCCGCGGTCAGATACTCGATGACAATGTTGTCGCTTTCGATCTCCAGTTTGTAGAGCGTTTGGCGTCCCGCATAGTCTTTGCTGATGCGCGAATTGTCAGGTCGGATGCGGCCGAAATAGTAGCGAATGAATCGAGGATAGCGCGGGTCCGGCACCACCACGGCGCACGCGGTAAGATCTACAATCTCCGGCGTATCCTGTGGATCGATTGTCCCGGTGAACACGTAGTTGAATGCTTTTTGCAGCAGGTCGTCGCGCACGCCCGCGCGCATTGGCGCGGCGCACGCCGTGACCAGCAGCACGACCAGGCAAAATCCCTTCACGTTACGCCTCACAGTCCGCCTCTATGTTACCGCAGCCGGAACAGCGCGCCAACGCAGTCCGTGCGTTGCCGCTCCGGTGCGAGCGAAAAACTGTTAGACTAGATCAGCGCGTCGTTTCCAGGCGCCCTGACCTCCGCGAGGAACGGACATATGCGGTACGCAACCGTATCCAGACGTGAAGCGATCAAGCTGTCGGCCGGGTTGGGATCTGTCCTGCTGATGCCGGCTATCGTGCGTGCGCAGGCGCCGAAGCCGACCTCCGTCACGCCGGACATGATCGAGGCTGCCCGCAAGGAGGGCCTGGTCGTGTTCTACACCGCCATGGACATTCCGCTTGCGGAGGAGTTGGCCACGGCGTTTGAGCGGAGATATCCGGGCGTCAAGGTTCGCGTGAAGCGATCCGGTGCGGAGCGGATTTTCCAGCGCGTCGAGGACGAACGCAATCTCGGCCTGCACGAGGTCGACGTCATCTGCAGCACCGATGAAGCGCATTTTGTGCGCTGGAAGCGCGACGGCTTGCTTGCGCCGTATGTGCCGCAGGACGTCGCGCAATACTTCCCGTCCGATGCCGTTGACCCCGACGGGATGTATGCGTCGCTGTTTTCCTGGCTCAGCCCGATTGCCTACAACACGCAGCTGATCAAACCGGATGGTGCGCCAAGGGCGTTCGCGGATCTGCTCGACGATCGTTGGAAGGGTGCAATCGTCAAGGCCAATCCGAGCTACAGCGGCACCATCCTGACGGCCACCTTTGAGCTCGCGCGGGATCTGGGCTGGTCTTATTTCGAAAAGCTCGCGCGTCAGGATGTGACGCAGGTACAGTCGGCGCTGGACCCGCCAAAGCTGATTGCCGCGGGCAAGCACGCCGTGCAGGCCGACGGCGTCGATTCCGCGCTGACGCTGCTCAAGGACGCCGGCGCCCCGGTGGAGATCGTCTACGCCACCGAGGGGACCCCGCTGATCACCACGCCCTCGGCCATCTTCGCAAGCGCGCCGCAGCCGAACGCGGCCCGCCTGCTGCAGAGCTTTCTATTCAGCCTGGAGGCGCAGCAATTCCTGGTCGACCGTGGCGCCTTGCACTCGTTCCATGCGGCGGTGAAGGACAGGGCAGGGCGGCCGCCCCTATCGGCGATCAAGCTGATGCGCAGCGACCCGAACGCCGTCGCCGAGCAAAGTGAGGACGTCAAGGCGCGCTATACACAGATCTTCGGTTTGAGCTCAGCGTCTTCGGGCGACCAGCGCTGATCGCACACCTGAGCTGCGTGTCCCGACGCGGTGCAGCGTGCAACGCTGCACCGCAGATCCGGGACCGTCGCAAGGATTGGGTTCTGGGCGATCCCGGGTCAGCGGCGCACACTTCGTGTTGCGCCGCGCCCGGGATACGAGCATGTCCGTTACCCGCGGCTTGCTGTCCACACACCGCTGCATTTGCCCTCGGAGCCGGTGCCGCGCCAGGACCCGCGGCCCGAATTGCCGGCAAGGTGCCCGCCGCCGCTGGCGCGCGACGACCCGGAGCTCACGCTCACCGATGTAGCGCCATTGGGGGCAACCCGGCCGCCAACCGCAAAGCCGCCGCCGCCGCCGTAGACGCCGCCGTTGCGGACCTCGAGGCGGAACATCCCGCCGGAGCTGCAGCTGCCGCGCGTCGTGGTGATGGTCACCCACCAGGACCCATCGAAGGGATTGGCCGCGTCGGCGACATCGATTGCAGCCGTCACTGAGAGGGCGGTCAGGGCAATTCCGAATGCAAGGCGTGAGCTCGGTTTCACGGCGCTATCCCCGGCTGGAAGTGTGCGGGCGAATCCCCGACGGTATGGTTCGTTCTATGCTCTGCGGCTCGGGCTTTGGTCAAGATAGGAACGGCCGTCCAGAGCCTGATCGCCACGTGGATCGTCGTCTGCAACAGGGCGCGGTGCGGGGCGGAGGAACTGGCGTGCCGACCCACAGGGTCTCAGGCAGCCGGCTCTGCGTTCAGGACGAGGGTCGAGACGAGGTCGTGGATCGCGGTGATCAACGGCTCCGCATCAGCTTCGTCGGGATGCGTGCTTTCCCATTCGCTCAGCATGTCGAGCAAGCCATGGAGATAGCGCAGCTCGACCGCGCGCGGCTCTCCTCGGATCATGAACGCGACACTCTCGACAGCCTGAGATAGTTCGGTTGTTGTCATGTTCGCATTCCCTGGCTCTGTTGCGGGAGGCAAGCCACGAGGAAACGACGCGTACACAAACGTCAGGCCAAGGCGCGCAAAACGAGCCGGGCCATGCTGATAGAAGCGCGGGTTCTTGCAGGGCTGCGCCGCCCATCATTCTTGCCCATGAATGTTGATGTTGAATTAATGCCGAGCGGCTCGTGGGGGAGGGCGGGTCTTGCCGACGCCCGGGAGCATGTGGGCGATCTCTGCAAACGACTTGTTAACCTGATCTCCGCACCATGCAGCCCAGCCGGTGACCGCTCGAACGGAGCTGCAAGCCATGGCCGTCGAGGCTCTTACCTATGCTGATCTCGGACAGCGCCTGGGCTGCTCCCCGGAGGCCGCCCGGTCACTGGTCAAACGATTGCGGCTTCCACGCCAGCGCGCGAATGATGGAAAGACGTTGGTCACCGTTGATCTTTCTGAAATTGAGCACAAGCCGCTGCCCGCCCGGTCACCGGCCGGTCACCTATTAGTCGCGACCGAGCTCAAGGCGCAGATCGATTTGTTGGAAACTGAGCTTGCCCGGGTCGAGGCCGCCGCGGCCGGTCACCGGGCGGACTTCGAGCGCGAGCGCGACCGGGCGGACAAGCTCCTGAGCGAGGTGCTGCGCACGACCCTCGACCTCATGGCCGCGAAGGAAACGGCAGCCCGCGCCGAGGGTGAGATCGCCGTGGCGCGTGCCCAAGCCGAGGGGGAACGGGCGGCGGCAATGCAGGCGCAGGCCGATTTGGCGGCACTGCGCGCCCGACCCTGGTGGCGGCGACTGAGGGCGTAAGGGCAGCGAGGCGAAGCCCAGGCGCCCCGCGGATTGCACGAGTGGCACGATGTGGAATCACCGGCCAGCGGCATACCGCCTGCGCGATGATTCTGCGCCGGAGGCTATCGTCCAACGTTGCATTGCCTGCATATCTGGCCGTCAAACGATGTCATGTCGTCCCACGCAATCGTCTTCGATCCGTCACGAACGCTCCGAATGCATAATGGCATCAAAGGGCTAGATCAGATTATCAGCCGAAGCTCGATTGCTGGCGATGGTGAAAATTTTCGCGCGTAATTGGACTGCTCATCCGGTAACCGACTTTCCTCGCCGGGTCTGACAGTATACGGTCGACATATAACAAGCAGATGAAATTGCCAGTACGGGGTCTCCATGTTTAATTCATTTTTGACCGAGCTCGTCGGGAGCACGGGCAATGCGCTATTGGATTGGGCCATCGACTTCATTCTGTTTGCCTTGATCGTCTTCGGCGCGGTGAAGCTGAGCGCTCGCCTGCTGCGAAAGCGCACCCTAAGGCAAGCGACCCTGGTTGAACGGGAGAGCCCTGCGATCGCAGGGGATGTCATCCTCGATACGGCCGCTGCCGCGGATATGGCTGCTGCCGCCGATATGGCCGGTGCCGCGGATACGGCCGTTGCTGCCGACACGACCGAGGACGAGGCCACGAACATTGGGTCGTTGATGCTGGCTTTGCGCAATCAAGCCGTTGAAATACGAAGCAAGCATGCAACGCTGGTCTCCGGCCTGTCGTTGGACTTTGAATTGTTGAGCGACCGCCTCGCGACGATCGGCTCTCAGGTCACCAGCGCGGTCGAGTCGGCTCGCAAGAGTGAAGTCTCGGTCGCGCAGTTGTGCGCGGAAAACGATGATTACAAAAAAAGGCTTGCCGACGCCGAGCACGAACTGGACTTCGTTCGGCCTGAAATGATCAGGTTGGAGGACGAGCTTCGCACGGCGCGAAAGGAGTTCGCGGAGACGCAGCGAAGGATTATTGCGTTGGAAGCCGAAAATGCCAGTGCGCGGAAGGCCAACAGTGAGCTGGTTGACAAGCTGACGTCATCGGACGCAGCGCGTCAACGCGCGACCGAAGAAAAAGGCGCAATCGGTCAGAAGCTGAAGGAGCGGGACTTTTCGATCCAGTCGCTGATGCACGAGAACGCCGGGCTCAAGTCCGAGCTCGCATCCGCGGTGAGCAATCTTGAGATGGCCGAGCGCGAAGCAAAGTCCATGGCTGAAAAATATGTCGCAGAACAGCAAGCGAGCAGCAGGGCAAACGATGCCGCAATGTCGCTGCAGCTGCAGCTTGATCAACTGCGAAAGGACAATATCGTGCAGGCCGATCAGTTTGAAGGTCGCAAGGCGGTGGTCGCCGAGACGCTCGCGATCAGGGAAAAGCAGCTGAATGATTCCGAGAACAAACGCGTTGCGCTGGAAGCCAGGGTGGACTTCTTTGGCCGGATGAATCAGCGCCTGCGGGAAGAGGCGAGGCGCAATCTGGAGCACATCAGCAGCCTCGAAGCAACAAACCGCAAGCTCATGGACTCTCTGTCACGCTATTCGTCCGGTGATCGGCCAGACAACATTGAGACGATGCAGCCTGCCACCACCCCTCGCGCCGTTCCGCGTCTGATCGCGCCTCCCGAAACGAGCTCGGTCGGTTAGGCGAAACGGGGCGTTCAGGAACGACCTTGCGGGCCGTGGCTCCGAGAGAGTCGCGCCCCACCTACCACGTATAGCGCAGGGTGCCGGTGCCAGCATAAGTCTCTGATTTCCACGCGAACTCGCCGTCGAACTTGGCCATGACCGTCCAGCTAGGGCTGAGGAACAGCTTTGCGCCGGCGGAGGTGAGCGCGGAGTCATGCGCAATGCTCGCCCCGGAGACGGTGAAGCTTGCCCCCGGCAACGACTCAAACGCCGCGCTCAGCGCGGGGTTATCGACAAAATCATGCGCCCATGCGACGCGCCCAAACAGGATCAGCGGCTTACCATACAAGAGTGTCGGGTCGTCGAAGCGGGCGCCGAGTTCGGTGCGCACGTCGTTCGCGTTCTGCGCAGCATAGGCCAGACCGAACCCGCCGGTTGGATTGGTTTCGCTGTAGCCCGGCGTGTGGAAGCTTTGCACCTGTACTGCCCCATAGGGCGTTATACCGACCGCCGGCAGAACCATCCAACGATAGCCCCCCTCCAGCCGCCCGCCGTAGCTCTGGCCGATGAAATTCGCAGTGAGCTGCTCACCCAGCACGCCGCGGCTGGTGCTGAACCAATGATTGGAGAAGTCAATCGCCGCGGCCAGGTAGGCCGCGCCGAACCGGCTCGTGCCATAGGCGCCCGCCTGGAACGCGTCGCTGCGGCCGTTCCCGAGCCCATTGACGAGGTTCCAGTTGGTGCCGGCGCCGGCGAGCGCAAAGCCTGCGACCGTGTCAGTCGTGAGATGATAATCCATGCCGGCGGCGCCGCCGTAGGTGCTGGCAGTGACGTTGTTTGATCCCACCGTCGCGTCACCGCTCGCGCTGTTGGTGCCACCGTAACCCGCGCCCCAGGCTGTCCAGCGCGGCTCGTAGATCGGCTTGGGAGGCGCTGTGTAGAGGAGTGGTGCATAGGCGAGCGCGACATCGGGCGACAGATCTGCCTCGTTCAGCGCGAACGCGACTGCCGGTCCACCGCCGCCAACTCCGGCGCTGCCGCGGCCGGTGACGAACGGGTCCAGCATGACATTAAGAAATTGATCGCCCAGTTGAAACACGGCGCGCTCCGCGCCAGTTGCGCTTTCGCCGGACAGTTGCGTGAGTGCGTTTGCGAGAGCGCCGCCGCTCAATCCGAACACGTTGAAGAAACTCGGCGGCAGCGCGCCGCCCGCGTTGAAAAAATTGTTGAGCGCGTCGGCGACATGCTGCTGATTCTGACCGAGGCCGCCGGCCGCGCCTAGAATTGCCGTCAAATCCAAAAACGCGCTGTCGCCGCTGTAGCTTAATCGGTCGGTAAACCCAACCGGAAGATTGGTGTTGCTCAACCCGGTGAAGGTCGTACCGCCAAGGCCGCCAGCCGCGGTCAGAATGGTGTACTCCCTGCTGAGATAGCTCCTGGGGGCGAACTGCGCGTTCACCGTGCCGCCGGTCAAGCTCGCGGAACCTGTCACCGTGGTCGCGCTTGCGGCCGCCGATGTCACATGAACCAGGTAGAGCGAGCTGGGTTGAAAGGCGAGGTTGCCGGTGATGGCAAGCGTGCCGGTCGGATTTGATGCATTGCCGGGTGCAAGCGTGCCGCCACTCATGATGGTGACGGTCGGCGCATTGACGGAGCCGGTGCCCGACAGGGTGGCACCGGAATTCACTGCCACGCTGCTGGTATTGGCGATCGTGCCGTCCACTTCCAGCGTGCCGCCGTTGATCGCGGTCGAGCCCATGTAGGCATTGCTACCGGAGAGGGTAAGCGTGCCCGCACCGATCTTGGTCAGGCCGCCGCTCCCCGAGATCGGGCCAGCAAGCGTGAGCGCATTCGCCTGCGTATCGAAGGTGTTGGTGCCGCTCAGCGTCATCGCATTGGCGAGCGTGAGTCCGCTCGCCGCCGCCTGGAGTGTGGTACCGTCAGCAAACGTGAGCGCGCCGGCCCCCAGCGCAGTGTTCGACCCCACCGCCAGCGTGCCGGCACTGAGCATCGTGCCGCCCGTATAGGTGTTGGCGCCAAGGAGCGTCAGTGTACCATTGCCGATCTTGACGAGCGAGCCGCCAGTTCCCCCGCCAAGCCCGCCATCGTTTATTTGGCCGCCAACGACTGTACTGAGATTGTTAGAGCCTACGGTGAGTTGCTTGGCGCCTAGATTGTAGTTGCCGGAGCCTTCGATTGAGCCGGCCGTCGTTCCGGCGGTGGTCAAGAGTGAGATGTCGAACGTCCCCCCGGAATTGGTGATGAATCGCGCCTGACCGCCGCTAGCGGCGTTCTGGAAGGCAGTAGTGCTGCCGCTGTTGGTGATAACGGTCGCGTTGCTGGCGGTGCTGTTATTGTTGAATTCCAGAACGCTGCCGTTGTTGGTGGTGATGGTTGCGCTGCCGGCCGTGCTGGTGCCTACGAAGAATATCCCCCCCGTGCTACTACTCCCGTTGGCTGTGATGGTTGCGTTACCGGCGGTGCTGTTGTTAAGGAACTCGAGGAAACCGCCGCTGGTTTGGTTGATGGTAAAGCTTGCGTTGCCGGCAGTGCTGGAGTTCTCAAAAAACATCCCATTGGGCCCAGTAATATTGAAGGTCGATATGTTTGACGAGTTATTCACAATTCCGATGCCCGAGAGGTCGAGGAAGAAATTCGACACGACAAAGCTATAACCAGGCGCGCCCGCATTGAATTGTAGGGTGTCGACAAATGTTCCGGGTGCGGAAGAGAAGGTGATCGAAGTAATGTTTGAAGCCCCAAATGAGGCCGTGCCTGACGGCACGGTCGCCGGAGTCCAGTTCGAAGCGGTGTTGAAGTCAGTCGAACCGGGATTGAGGATCCAGGTCGCATCCTGAGCGCGTGCCGCCGCTGCAAAAAGGCAAACGCCGCCAAATAGCGTCCCAACGAGCCGGCATATTGGCCCGAGGGAGCGCCTGCGATCGCTGCATCGCAAAAGACCGCCCATTAGCGTGAGATCCCGTCCTCTGGAACACAGAGTTGTGTCCCAGTTAATCTAATCGATGCGGGCCGATCAGAAAATGATTCGCGCAAGCTACCGGGCGGCTTGCCTCGGATTCATGCAAGATAGAAGCCGGGAGTTGCAGAACTGCAACGTTTTTAATCGGCCCTCAGTTTGTCTTACGGCGACGC
The DNA here is from genome assembly GCA_019241285.1 of Xanthobacteraceae bacterium. GTDB lineage: Bacteria > Pseudomonadota > Alphaproteobacteria > Rhizobiales > Xanthobacteraceae > JAFAXD01. Next base: position 12,874 of record JAFAXD010000097.1, read on the forward strand.
TTGATCGCCCAGTAGGCGGCGCAGCCAATCGCCAGCTCTGGAAGTCCGGCGCCGAGAAGAGGACTGGGTGCGCCTCTCACGGGGTGTGGCGGAGGAGGAGGAGGCGGAGGGAGTGCTGCGGCGAGAGTTGTTGTCAGTGACAACAGGCTAAAGGTCATGAACAGACAGGCTGAAACGTTCTTCATTCCATTGCACCCTAAAGAATTGACAGTCCTGTATGTATGCGGGTTGTCGGAGATGCAACTAGATCTCCGGATATAGGCGAAGACAGCCCTCCTCTATATCGTCAGATGAAGCGACGAGCCTTCCATCCTTGCGCACAACCAGAGCCTATACAGGAGTGGTGAGCGCTGCATATGAATGTTCTCGAGCTAATAAAACCATTTCTTGAAATTGATTATGGCGAGCTGTTGCCTGGAATTCTGATAGGTGCCTTTACCTGCGTCGTAGTCATACTAATTATCAGTGTCCTCCGTGGCAGAACGACGCGTTGATCGTCCCGAAACGAGCTCAGCCGGTTAGTCGAAATGGGGCGTCGTCGACGGCTCCCTATTGCGGTTCCATCTTGGCGAGTTTGACGAGCTTCGCCCATTTTTCGATTTCGTCCCGCTGGAGCGCGGTCAACTGGTCGGGCGTGCCCGGGAACACCTCAGCGCCGGCGATCTGAAAGAAGCGCTTGGTCTCGTCGCCCGCCAGAATTGTTTGTAGCCAGTTGTTGAAAGTGCCGGCGATCCTCTCGGGCGTGTCCTTGGGCAGGACCGCGCCGAACCAGGCGATGCGATCAATCCCTGGAAAGCCTGCTTCGGCCATTGTCGGAATGTCCGGCGCCAGCGCCGAGCGTGTCGGCGTGCTGACGGCCAGCCCCTTGAGGCGGCCTTCATGGATTTGCGCGAGCGCGCTCGCCGAATCCATGAACACGAAATCGAGATTGCCCGCCATGAGATCGTTCATGATCGCCGACGTGTTGCGGTACAGCACCTGAACTGCGTTGAAGCCCGCGTGGAATTTGAGCAGTTCCGAGAGGACGATCGGCCCGCCGCCGGTGGCCCCATAGGTCGCATCACCTGGCTTGGCTTTCAGTTGCGCCACGAGCTCCGCGACGGAGCTCACGGGCCGCTTCGGGTCGACGACCAGCACAAACGGGAATTTGACAACCGTCCCGATCGGCGCCAGCCCTGCGACCGGATCGTAGCCGAGCCGCTTGTAGAGATGAACGTTGTAGGAGAGGGGGCCGCCCGGCGAAATAGCGAGCGTGTGCCCATCGGGCTTGGCGTGGGTCAACGCCTCCACGGCCAAGTTGCCGCTGGCGCCAACCTTGTTCTCGACAATGACCGGCTTGCCCGCCAGTGGCCGCAGCCCTTCAGCAACATGGCGCACCCACACATCGGCGCTGCTGCCGGCCGGAAACCCGCAATAGACATGAATTTCGTGCTGCGGGAATTGCTGTGCCCAGGTGGGAGTGCTTAGCGCAAGAAACGCGGCGAAGGCGGAAGCGCCGAACCATCGGTTCATTTCGGTAAATCTTTCGGTTCGTCATGGCCGGACTTGTTCCGGCCATCTCGCTGAGGAAGGCACAGCCGTGCGCTCCTATCGAGATCGCCAGGACGGGGCACCTCGCGCGCATGCGCGCGGGGATCCCGATGAGCCCGGCGACGACGGCGGAGGGTGGGCGAATTGATCGCGAGCCCGTCGGGCCGCAGGGCGGATCAAGTCTCCGCCATCAGCCTCTCCTTCGCCCGCTCATCCGCTGCCTCTGCCCGTCCAAACCCCTGCTCCGACAGATCAAACAGGATCCCCTCCGGATCACACCCGCGGTGCTCCGCGAACGGGCGCGTCGACGGCCGCTTCTTCGGCTCCTCAACCCCGAACTCCACGATCCGGCGCGAAATCTCGGCCGTGTCCTCGACCGTGAACCCGAAGTGATTGATGCCGTGCGCGACCTCACCCGCCAAGCGCTGGGGCAACACGGCCAACGTCAAATAGCCGTCTGAAAGAAAATACGCCTTCCCCTCCGTCGCGGTCGCTTCCGTCTTCTTGATGAGGTCCATCTGGAACACGGACTGGTAGAACTGTGCGACCTTGTCGACGTCACGAACAAATATGGCGATATGCCGAATCGTGGGGCGGTCCATGCGTCTCTCCCTGCGGCCGGGTGCTGACTTGATAGACCACACGCGTGGTCTCGAACCCGGGAATGAAGAGATATACCGGCGAATGCGAGCGCCAGCCATAGGTGTACGCGCAAGCCTGCTCGCGCTCGGGATGGTCGCAATCGCCGCGTAGCCTGACCCGCCGATTCGCGCGCTTTGCCTCCTCGCCGATCCGGCGCCGCCCCTTGACAGAGTCCGCCTCCCGTCGCCTAATGGGCGTGGGGGTGGGGTATGATCTATAAAAACGTGCAAGTGCTGCGCGCGGCCGCCGCGTCGTTGGTGGTCATGGCCCATGCCGTCTGCATTATGTACGTACCGAGCGCGTTGGTTACCCTCGGGACTTCGGGTGTCGACATCTTCTTTGTGATTTCCGGCTTCATCATCTGCCAAGTTGCGGGCAGAGCGCAGAACGGGGCCGTATATTTTCTCGCACGCCGATGGTGGCGCATATTTCCGTTGTACTGGATCGTACTGGCGTTTTCCGTTGCGCTGACCGCCGCATTCAACATCAATTGGGCGCCCTGGATGCCCGCTCAGCATTCGGCACTCGATTACATTCTTTTATTGACCACAGAAAATCACTTCCTGCCGCAGGCTTGGTCGCTGGTGTTCGAACTTTACTTCTATGCATTGCTCGCGTTGGTTTTATTCATCGCACCAGCGGGCCGCTTTTATCGAACGTTGGCGCTGTTGATGGGAGCACAAGTGGCGCTCGTCGCGCTGTGCGGCTCAAATGGCGCACCACCAACAAATGCACTCTCGCTTGAATTCGCTCTAGGCTGCGCGGTCGCGTGGCTGAACGCGCGTAACTGGATTCGCTACGAGTTGATCGCGTGGGGAGTTGGCTTGCTGTTTTTCGGGGCAGGCGAGTGGTGGTCCGTTTACATCGCCCCTTTGGCGCCGCTCCCAAGACTATGTACGTTTGGCGTCGGTGCGGCGTTGGGTCTTTACGCGCTGGTCGGGTTGGAGCGACGCGGCGTTCGCATATTCCCCCGCGTCCTCGTGCGTCTCGGCGATGCGTCCTATTCGCTCTATCTCTGGCACATTCCGGTGCTGACGATATTGATGACGGTTGGAATTCGAAAGCTGCCGGCGCTCGCCCTGGTTTTCCTGGCCGCTTTCGCCTCCTATTATCTGATCGAGGCGCCGTTACTTCGTCTTGATGGCCCCAGGCTCCTCCAACGCCTGGCGGCGAAGGCTGTTGTCCCGATCCGCTTCGGATGGACAAGCCTCAGTCAGCGACTGCGCGAGCGCTTCAGCGGACCTTCATCACCCGTCGCGTGGGCGCGTCCCGAGACTTGATCCCGGTGCGAAGAGGGGCTGGATCGCTGGATGGTGGAGCCCCGGCTTGCTGTGAAGTGTTGCTCTCCGGCACGCTGGAACTCGCGCCGATGGGCTTTTTACTCCGACCCTAATTCCTTTGCGCGACCCTAATTCCTTTGCGCGGTAAACCCATTTTTCGCGTATTCCACCAATTGAGCCCGTAGTATACTATCCAATGCTCTGCGCACTGACAGGAGGGCATCATGGCCGCCTACGTAGTGCTCGCAACATTCACCGATCAGGGCGTTAAGACCGCCAAGGACTCTCCGAAACGAGCTGAGGCCTTCAAGCAAATGGCCAAGACATTTGGAGTGGCCGTCAAGGACATATTCTGGACGCAGGGGCGATACGACATTGTGGCCATCACGGATGCACCCGATGAGCTCGCCGCCACGGCACTCAACCTGAGCCTTAGCGCGCTCGGCAACGTCCGCACGGAGTCCTTGCGAGCCTTTTCGGCGGAAGAGATGGTGAAGATCACCGCCAAGATGCTCTGATCAACAACTCTGGCCGACGCGCCGGGCTCATGACCGCTCAGCACTGAGGCCGAGATGCTGTCACCAGGCTCCCCGCACGAGGTGCTCTATTGTGCGGCTAAGACCGTTCGCAGTTGCTGAGCATCAGCGATCTGGTCTGCAACCAGCACCCACTGTTCGGCAATCTCTTCGAATAGGCGCCCCACATCGACGTACCGCGCTTGTTTGGCGGCGTCCCAGCATTCGCCCGCCTTTGCCCAACATTGTTCCGGATTTAACATCGTCACTTCCCCCACGTCAGACTAAACAGATAACGACGAACTGGCGGATTCGTTCAAAGTCGTGCTGGGGTCACTCGCGGGCTAGCTTCCTGTGAAGGCCAGCCTAGGCAGGTATGAGCTCAAACGCCGGAAAAGCGCGCGGGTCGTCCAGGTCAGTGCGGCGCCAAGCACCAATAGGCCCACAGGCGGCACGAGAGCAGTCATCGCATATGCCCAGGGCGCCGCATCGTTCGTGGGTTCGATGATTGCCACCCAAGCAACCATGGCCAGCCAGCCGACCGAAAGGATGATCCAGGTCCAGACCGCTGCTTGTGCCATTGTGCGCATGCATATTCTTGCGGTTTTGCGAATCCTTTTATTTACGCTGACCCCATTATCTAACCGAGGCAAGCAGGAAGGTCTGTGGAGCGTCGTTTTTGTCTGCTGTGTCGCCAATTTGCATCACTGGGGCGGCGGTACTCGATTAGGTGCGGGATGGCCTGGCTCGCGCGTCGCTTGGTGGCACTGTCGTGCCGGGACATTACTAAGCCAGTTGTGTCGAGAGCTTTTGAACAATTGCCGGAGGCAAATACGCTTCCCCGAAGCCACCTCACGACTTGAGAGTGGTCTGCGAAAGCCGCAGCCGTGCTTGCGATAACTTTTCGGAAAGAAAATCGGCCGTACGCTGTGGGCATGACCAAGCAGCCCTCTAGCATCGGACCGCGAAGAAAAGATGATGAAAGTCACGCCGCCGAGATCGAACGTCTCGACGGTAGGACGCAAGAGGTGGTCCACGTGCATTCAGATTCGGATGCCTGGGATTGGATCATCAACCACCAGTCCAAATCGACGCATTGGCTGACGCGATAAAAACTAACCCTGCCAGTTTGAACCTCTGGATCGTCCATTCCGCAATGTGGAAAAGTGGGATCAGAGTAGATTTCCGCTGATAGGGGTCCCTCGGGCAACTCGCAACTTGGTAGCAATTTAACTCTGACCCCATTTGTTCCGATTGCACTCCGCGCAGATCCTCCTGGTGGCGCAATCGCGGCGCGGTTGATGTCAGCAACGCGCGACCCAAGCCGGGTGGCGAGTCCTTCCCTCGTCATCCGGCACAAATTCCTGATCGGCCGGCCACACGTCCGATCGTGTCGAGCGGCGAGCGTGATGCGGTCGTTTGACTAAGCCACGGGCGGTTGAACTGGACTGTCCGTGGCCGAATTTCGCCGCGTGTCATAACAAGCGCGGCGTTTGCCCTGGTCGAATTCGTAGGTTGTCGGCAGCCAGGGCCGGACAAGTCAGCAAGTGTCCGTAACAACACTGACGGCCGGCAAGGGCTCCTAACCCTGTGGCCGGCAATCCTTCTCCTGATCCGGCGGTTCTTTCTCTCTTCATTCACCGTCGGCAACAGGTGCGGGCTCGAGCATCGGTCATGTGCTCGCCCGTGCCTTTCTTCTTTCAACCAACAAGTGGTTCCGATGAGCAATCAACAGCCGGCGATTAAGGCTCGGCGTGGGAGGCGGTGGCAGCGACCGGGCATAGCCTCCCTCCAGGCGACCGCCCCGCTACTATGCGACCGGCGGCGCTGGCCGAGGGGCGGCGCTAGCCGCGCACGGCAGCAAACATCCAACGTCGGCCGGCGGCGCTCGCGCAGTTCCGACGGCCGATCGATCGTCGGTTCGCACTACCTACGGGGCCGGAATGGTCAGATTCTGGCCGGGCTGAATAAGGTTCGGATTCTCTCCGATCAGACCCCGGTTCGCGTCATAGATCAGCCTCCAGAACGGCTCCCTACCGGTGCCGTAGAAGCGAGACGCGATCGCCGACAGCGTGTCGCCCGCCACGACGACATAGGTCGTCGGGAACGTTTGACTGACGAGGGTTCCCACCGTGATGTGAGGCCAACTCAGACCATTGAAGTTCAAGAGGACACGTTGGGTATACTGGAGCTGATCGAACTCACGGCCGTTTCGATCTCTCACCTTCTCGATCCAGAAGATGGCTGAGGCGATCGCCGCATTCGCGTTCGGACCATCGGTCTTCCCGACCAGGAAGGCGATATTGTCGGTCCCACCGCCAGCGTCTGGGACGGAGGTGGTCGTCGTGACGGAAGATACGGCCAACACGGTCGTGCTGAGGATCGTCTGATTGGCGAGCGCTTGCGAGAGGAATAGGTTTGGATTGGCGAGCTGTTGCTGGGTCAGACTCGCGACCCGTGAAAGCGGCGTACGGGACGTGCTCGGGATCGACAGCGTCTCCTCGTCGAAATGGACGAGATTGGTGTTACCGTCGTCTACGCTGCCGGCCCGAAACGGCGTAATGGTCGCAACCTCGAATTTCGGTGCCGGGACCGTGAACGCCCGTCCCTGAAGGTTGATCGTCGTCCCGTGGGGAATCGAGCCCATACGCGTGACGCTCGCTTGCTCCCCAGGATCTGTGGTGCCAGGGACATTGGCCCAGACGCCGGGCTCGAAATGCTGTCCGCTGCTGTCGAAGCTGTCGTTGATCTGTTGAACGTAGGCGACGGCGCCGAGGAAAATGTCGTTTTGAAGCAGGCCGCGGTTGGCGACGCCCGTACCGCCGCTGATCTCATTGAACGAGAGGATTTCATCGGTGAAGTTCAATTCCAAGAAGAAATCCTTGCTTCCGCTCTGGTTGTGGTTCGGGCGCCAAATCATGTTGAAGCCCGTGCCCTTCCACGTGCGTTGGTTCTTGTCCCCCGGTCGACCGCCCACGAATCCGCGCAGGAAACCAAGAAAATCAGGGGGCTCCACAGCGGCCCGGATGGCGGCGCCCGGGGGCGGCGGCGCGTGTTCTTGCCTGTAGTGGAAATCTGTTTCGATCGGCATCTTTGTTCCCTCCAAGAGAGCTTCGGCCCAGCAATAGAACGGCAGGCAGTTCGTTGCCCAAGCGATCGGCAGACTAGAGGCGCGCGAGCCATGATCTGCGCGCGCCTCTGGTGTGAGACTCCGAACCGAAAAGCTTGCCTCGATATGCCCCTGCCAATTTCATGAGGACAAACCATTCTATGCACCTCTGCGAGAGGTTTACTGTGAGCGCCGTCACACAACCCCGTCAAAAGTCAGGCTGCCCTGCTGGCAATTGCCCGAATGGTATGCACCACATTGGCTGCTACACAACGCCCGCCCCTGGAACGATCAAACAGAACGCAAGCAGATGCGATGGGACGAGTACGTCGCGGGGTGCTCTTCCGGGAAAGTAGTTATTGTTATTTCTGGGGTGCTAAGCTCACCGGGATGTTTGGTTGGATCCGCGAGCCGCTCAAGCGCCCGGCGTCGATTTCTCTCCAAATCAATTTCTGTTTCGCGCGGGCGTGACGGCTCCGCTTTGTGCAGTTCGGCAGCCTGACTCGCTGGCGGCGTAACGGCGGGAAGTATTTCGACAATAAATCCTGTAATGGCAATCGTCGAACTAAGGATAAGCGACTGTACGGTTCGTGCTGAAGGGGGTTTCCACATGGCTAGCAGCTCAAATGATTCTATCGAGTTCGCTCCGATGCAAGGGCGGTAGTACGGGATCGGCTGCGGAAGCTCGGATTGACGGCTGCCATGCTCGGCTGATCAGCAAGTGCTCCGTGCGGTGCCCAGCGCTGCGCCGGACTTATTGTCGTTCGAAGTAATCCGTAGTGTCATAATCGGGCCTGCCAGAGCTGTCAGTGAAATGACTCTTTGTCGTGACCTCAAGCTGGTCGCCTTGGCCGATTTTGAGAGAAGCCTTCACTTTCTTAAAGCCCTGGTCCCACTCAACATGAATTGTGCCGCTATTTGCAGACACAGCCGGTGCGGGGGCATTCCCCCAGTCGCAGTCAGTGGGCTGACATGCGCCCCAACCACGGATGAAAAGTTGGTCCAACCGAGCTGATCAATTGATATGCGGCGGATCGCACCGGAAGTCTTGTTCTTATTCTTCCATTCGCCCAAGAAATCCGCGGTCGTCCGAATAGTGGCTTCGGCTGCGCACCAGGGGAGCGAAACTCCGAAACGGCACGTGAAAGACTGCGTCTTTGTAAAAACTGAGTTGGCCGCATCGATAAATCCCGCCAAAGCCAAGAGGACAGCTGTCACGAACGCAATCTTGGCTGCCAGGCCCGTAGGCTTTTGAGGTTTACCCCCCGGCGTTGGTCCTTTTGTTTCGGCCGGCCCTACAGCTCCTGTTTCGGTCATTGGCACAGTCCCTTTCTGCGCCAGAAATCCCACGGACCAATCACGGGAAAATCACGGTAGGGCCCGCACTCATTTCTTATCAGCGAGTTTTGTGACGCCAATCTTGAACCGCAGCTCGGGCGGGATCTGGAATTCTTCAGCATCCTTTGCGTTCGTCACGTCCTTCGACCGTGCCGTAACGGTGCCCCTGATGCTGCCTGGGATGCCGCTATGGAGATGCTAGAGACTCGGCACTAAGTTCGAGCAATCAACCCGGCGTTGCGCCCAGCGTTGCGCCGGCCTATCTGGCGGTGGTAATCCATACGTCTGCTGCTTGGTCGCTGGTCTCCTTGATCTGTTTCTCCCGGACTGGGACCAAGTCGCTTTGGGTTAGGAGCGGCTCCAAGCATTCGGAAAGAGCAATGACCGATCGCACCAATGACCGGAGTTCTCGGTATTGCACGTGCCGCTTAACTTGCTGAGGCGTGAGGTGTGCGATCGCGACATTCCGGAAATGAACCAAACGGCCGTGCAAGTCTTTCCAATCTATAGCGCGGTACTTGCGCAGATATCTATCAACGGAGGCTCGAACGGTCCGGTCTTTCCGGCCTTGGAAAACGTGTGACATTGGATCGTCAGCGCAGACACGCCGGATCAGTGCCGTTGTGACTTCCGGTCGTTCGAGATACCGATACACGCTTTGAAAGCTGATGACTCTCTGATCACTATCGAGGAGTAACGAAAGCCGGACTACAAGAGCCAGCGTGCAGCTATTCCGATAGCCAGACGCGATCTGACGCGTTTGTTCGGACAGCTTCTCGGTTTTCATTGTCGCCCGGTTGGCCCCTTCCCATAGCGCCCATGAAAATGCTGTCTCAGCGGTGATTTTAACGAGCGCGGGAGCCGCTGCGAGGACCTGCTTCGCCGCTTTATCATCGGCGGCCAGCTGACGGGGTCGCGTCTGCGTCGGTACACGGCCCATGCTCATTTCTCCGAGCCGTTCTTCGCAGCTTTATCTGACTGAACGTGTGCGTAAGCTTCTTCGAAGCGTGCCTTGAACCAGACCCATTTCCCTCGGCGGTGTGGATCATGCGCAAGCCCTTCGATCGCTGCATTAATGGTGACAAGATGGGCGCTCTTCCATCGTTGCGCTTGCTCGTCATCTATCGGTCCATTCGTGGAATGCTGGATCATATCGGCGAAGTAGTTGAGGTGCCATCTTCCATCGACGTCTCGCAGCAGAAAGGTTCGGTCGGCTTCTGGTATGCCGTCCAGTTTTTGCATGATGCTCTCTGATACCAAGACCCTGGGATAGATGGCTTCGCTCTTTTCAATCCGGTTGGCTTCGACCAAGGCTTCGCCGAAGACGGCTCCTTGGTTGTGATGCAGTTGCCCGAAGGTGAAGCCACCGCGTACGAGGACCCCGATACGCAGACCTAGTTCGGCAACGCCGCTCAGGATGCGAATTGCGTCCTGACACATGAACTTGGCCCAGTGAGCTTCGAATTTCAGGTGCTTCGGAACGCCGTATGGGACAGATGTTTTGTCCTCGAGGGACGGGTAACTGACAACAATGTTGTCAGAGAACGTCGTCACCTGGGGAGTAATCCAGATGCGATAGCTCCCGTCGTCTTGCGGATTTCCCTCAACATCCTGTTCGGATTGAATTTGGGCAATTGAGATCAGCAAATCAACGAACGGGTTGAGGCGTTCTTTTGGCCATCTGGTCGCTTCCGATGTTCCGAGAAAATCGAAGAAAAGCGTAAAACGATCAAATAAGGGCTGATCGTCACCGCTTTCGTCCGTGGCGGCTTCAGCAGACCCGGCACCGCACGATGTTGGTGGTGACCCGGTGCTATTCATTTTTTCTTGGCCAGCTTGGTCACAGCGATCTTGAACCGCAGCGCGGGCGGGATCTCAAACTCTGCCGCCGCTTTTGCGGTCGCTTCGGCTTCGTCCCGTGCTTCGATCGTGCCATAGCGGTGGCCCTTCTTGCCGATCAGCGTGACCTCCCAGCGGCACATCGGTTCTCTCATTGTGAGGCGAAGCCCGCTTCATGCTCAGGCATCAAATAATATCCGTTCTGCTGGATCGCGCCGAGAATGTCATCGGAAGGGGGGGTGCCGTTAGCGGACGGAGGGTTCACTTCGATTTCACGTTGGTACCACCAGTTACCGTATTCGTGCATCGGAAGCTTTAGCCCCTCCCTGTCGTCAGTGATAGCAAATCGGCCCTTTGTGCTTTTGAAAAGGTGACATTTCATAGTCGTTGTCTCCGTCTGACCGAGCCACCGCCATTGGTGCCCAATAGTCACGAAGATGGTATTGCGTGTTAGGTGAACGGCAACGCACTGGCGACGCCACCCAGCAGGGCATCACATCTCCCAGGCCGAGCGACCGCGCCAGTCGACCGACTGGGCGCGCTCCCGCCAGTTGGGCCGCACGTCGACGCGCCGGCCGCCGCACTTGCTGCACTTCATGCGCCGGCCAAATGATGGGACCTCTATCTCAGCGGGATATTCATCGACGTTGATGACGGTCCGGTGCAGGCACGCGTGATTGAGGCAGAACACCGCGAGACCGCGCACGCCTTGCTCGCGCATGTTACCCAGCGTCATCGGCGGGTCGGGCGGGTGCTTGGGCTTGGAAAATTCTTTCGCGTTATGTTCATGGGCTGATTTCCTCCGCTGCTAGAAGTCGGAAGATTTCTCTCACCAGCGTCCACCACTCGGCGGTGATACGCTCATCGTGTTTAAAAGAAACTTGTACAGCTACAACTCGCATTATCCGGTCAGGCGCCCAAAGACCTGGCCTGACATCAACAGCCCAGACCGACGCTCCACTGAATCCACCAAGGTGTGGAGTAATTGTGCTAGCTCCTGAAGCGTCTGGTGCTGCCCTTGCATACTCTAGGCGAAACACGGAGTGTGTCGCATCCACAGCCCCGTTACGATACGGGCCAGTATAGATACGGGTAAAAGAATCACGCCAATTCAAGCCTTTCTCTGACAACGTTTCACGAGGATATCCCGCAACAATGTAGGTAGAAACATTCGGATCGAAAACGGGTGATGTTACTATCATCAAGTATTCGCCAATTCTCAGTAGCGAGTCTTTGGAATTCGGCATCATCAAGTCGTATAATTGCTACATCTAAATCCGAGTTACTGGGGCGGTGGAGCGTGCAAGTGCCGAGTGTCATAAACCGACCAGCACTTCTCATCGGCACTGCGGCTCCCGTTAACGTATCTTGATTTGGAATAACGTGTGCCGCCGTAATTAGCCAAAGACGTCCTTCCAAGCGAAAGAAAGTACCGGTTCCCAACAGTGCAAGCTTATCATCCACTTCCTGTACTATGGGGACGGTGCAAGATCGAAGAAACTCTCCGATCGCTTCGTTCTCGGTTTCGGAAAATTCGCCTGTTGATGCGGCTCGGTCGGCCGTGATCACCTCTCAATCAGCCTCGTCGCCGCCGGGGCGTGCGGGTTCTTCAGAAACCTTGGAAGACTTGCGAACCCCGCAATCTTCCGCATCCTGTCAGTTGGCCCATAAAACTCGTACAGATTAAGCGGGCCCATCAGTATGTTTTGCTCGCCGAGTATCGCCAGGGACGTTTCGTCCCCCGCGCAATCGGCATGCTGGTGCATTTTGGGGCGAGATGTGGCTGTAGGCTAATATCCGTGCTCGTTGACATCGCGAACGGCAACGAGCTGCTTGGTTGCACTCAGAAACCGCTTTCGTTCTATGCGGTCTACCGATAGCGCCCCGGCGCTTTGTTTGCAGAGCCGCCGCGCCCTCACCACGTGAAAGACGAAGGATTTTGCCAACGCCATTCGCGCCCGAGCGGTGGCGTGGACTTCCTTGATATTCTTCCGTGCTATTCACCTTGATTTCGCGCCGAATGAAGTGCTGCAAGGATTCAAAATCCTCGCAAGCTGTTTCGAGCATCAGCGCGAAGGCTTCGGGGATAGGTAGCCGAGGGTCCGGCGGTTGCTCAACGTTCATCATTGCCTTTGGCCGCGTACCCGGGGCGTACCCCGGGAGAAATTTGATTTCCTGAATGCTGGGCTAAGTCATTGATTTTATTGGTGAGCCCGCTGGGACTCGAACCCAGGACCACTTGATTAAAAGTCAAGTGCTCTACCGACTGAGCTACGGGCTCGCAGGCGCGCGGGCCGATGCGGTACGGCTGCGCCATGCTGGCGGGGTGTGTACGGGTGCCCCCGCGGCGGGTCAATAGGCGCTGGCGCAATCGCGGGACCGGCCACGAAAGCCACCTTTTGGGCGGTCCCGGGTCGGCAGCGCACCACTTCGTGCTGCGCTGCGCCCGGGACACCCTCCGCGGACCGCGCCTGTCACATACCCTTCGCTTGCACTCCCTCGCTTCCGGCGGTCTACTGGCGCCCATGCGCATTTTCCCAAGACATGTGCCGCGGCGGTGCCCGCCGGTGCCAAGGAGTTCGTTCCCATGCCGATCGTAAACCGCGTCGCCGACCTCGCGGGTGAAATCGCCGAGTGGCGCCATCACATTCATGCCCATCCGGAGCTCCTGTTCGATGTGCACCGGACGGCCGGGACTGTCGCCGACATGCTCACCACCTTCGGCTGCGATGAGGTGGTGACCGGGATCGGCCGCACCGGCGTGGTCGGGGTCATCCGCGGCAGGCGCGGGCCGGGGAGCAAGGTGATCGGCATGCGTGCCGACATGGATGCGCTGCCCATTATGGAGGCAACGGGGCTGCCTTACGCCTCGACGATCCCCGGCAAGATGCACGCCTGCGGACATGACGGCCACACCGCCATGCTGCTCGGCGCCGCCAAGTATCTCGCCGAGACGCGCAACTTCGCCGGCACGGCCGTCGTGGTGTTCCAGCCGGCCGAGGAGGGCGGGGGCGGCGGCAAGGAAATGGTCCAGGACGGCCTGATGGAGCGCTTCGGCATCCAGGAGGTCTATGGCATGCACAATTATCCCGGGCTGCCGCTCGGCCGGTTCGGCATCCGCACCGGGCCGACGATGGCCGCGGCCGATACGGTCACGATCGACATCGAGGGGGTCGGCGGCCACGCGGCGCGGCCGCAGCTCTCCGTCGATACGGTCCTGGTCGGGGCGCAGATCGTCAATCAGATCCAGTCGATCGTCGCGCGCAACGTCGATCCGATCGAGTCCGCCGTGGTCTCGATCTGCGTCTTCCAGGCCGGCACCACCGACAACGTCATCCCGCAGACCGCCCAGCTGCGCGGCACCGCGCGCAGCCTCACGCCGCACGTGCGCGATTTGCTCGAGCGGCGCCTGCACGAGGTGGTGGAAGGCACGGCAAAGCTCTATGGCGCCAAGGCAAAGCTCACTTACCGGCGCGGTTATCCGGTCCTCATGAACCACGAGAAGGAGACGGGCTTTGCCGCCTCCGTCGCCGGCGAAGTGGTTGGCGCCGAGCGCATCGACATGGATTTTGCGCCAGTGATGGGAGCGGAGGACTTCTCCTACATGCTCGAAGCGCG
>JAFAXD010000129.1 GCA_019241285.1 Xanthobacteraceae bacterium
GGCACCGCCCTTGCCCCGAAAGTAAGAATGCGACCCCATGCACCCGAAATCCCGATATGTCTTGAATTTAGATATATCGTGATCTATATCGGCACTGATGAAACATGGATACTCAAAGATGAGACACAGACACGAAGGACACCGGCATCACCGCCGTTCCGAGCACCCCGACGCCATGGAGGATCGTGGTTTCGGCAGGCATGGACATCGCCGCCACGGCCCGTTTTCCCGCGAGCGCCGCGGGGGACGGCCTTTTGACTATGGCGAGCTTCGCCTGCTCGCCCTCGCAATGATCGCCGAACAGCCGCGCCACGGTTACGAGCTGATGAAGGCGATCGAGGAGCGCATGGGCGGCAGCTATAGCCCGAGCCCCGGGGTGATCTATCCTACCCTCGCCTGGCTCGAGGACATGGGCTACGCCGCGGTCGAAACCGAGGACGCCGGCCGCAAGCGATACCGCATCACTGCGGAGGGCGAAGCCTTCCTCACCGCCAACCGCGCCGCCGTAGATGATTTGTTGTCCCGACTGGGGCAGGCCGAGAACGGTCGCCGCGACGGCATACCGGCGCCGGTCTTGCGGGCCATGCAGAACCTCAAGCTGGCGCTACGCTTGCGGCTGCGCCGTGGTGCACTCGACAAAACCTCAGCCGAGGCCATCGCGGCCGCGCTCGACAGCGCCGCGCAAACGGTGGAGCGCAGCTGAGTGTTTGATGTGCGGCCGCAAAAAAACCAGGGCGCCTGACCAGGACAATGTGAGCAGCAACGCGATCGTATAGGCGATCGGAATCCCCCAATACGGGATCGTGAGATGCAGGACGAGTAGCATCATCCCGAAGCCGAGCATCGGCGGGAGGGCGTCGGCGACCAACACGGCGGATCCCCGCGCCCCAATTCGGGATCTGACGATTGCGATCAGGCTGATCAGACTGATTGGAAAGACCGCAGCGATTCCTGTCGCTGTCGCGCCGATGACTGAGCTGAGACTAACAACCAACGTAACAAAGGCCGCAACCGCGAGAGCGCGCGCCGGCAGATCAACCCAGCGCCGCCGAATGGGTCGCAACGGCAACGGGCCGTTGCTCGGGACGGCGCGCAGCAGTTTGAACCCGCCCACATAAACTACGACGTTGAGCAGAAAGGCCGCGACCGGCGTCCACCCGATTTCCTGAATGGCCAAGGAGGCGGCGAGCCACACCAGCACGGCCGCGCCCAGGCTCGGCCAAGCCGACAATCGTCGGGCCACAAGCCCATAGACGATTAGAAATAATCCGGTCGCCGCGTTCGCCGCGCAGCTACCGAGTGCGCTCGTGGCAACGAAATCCGCGTCATGCTGCATGGCGAGGAGCACGTAAGCGGGCCCCGCCGACACCGGAAGGCTGGCGATCAAAGCGCCCCAGAACGGACCTGCTGTTTCTGCGGCGACCGACGCGCCCAGCACCAGCAACGCCGTCGTGATCGCGCGGACGAGAGGCGGCAACCAGATTACAGTCGTCATTGGATATAAAGTTTCCGCCTGCCCGGCGGGTCATCCAGGCCGCCCTTCGACAGGACTCGGCGGCCGGATGTCAGGCGGAAACGCAAGCAGCCTGTGCGCGCTTCCCCTCAGACCGCAATGAGCGCGGACCAAAGTTGTTTTGTCAAGACCTCGACGGAGGTGAAGTGGTCGGGGCAGCAGGATTCGAACCTGCGACCCTCTGCTCCCAAAGCAGATGCGCTACCGGGCTGCGCTATGCCCCGACCGGGCGCAATGCGCGGGCCTTTGGATACACGCTCCGGGCGCGAGCAGCAAGCAAGCGAGCGTCGGCTCACCCCACCCTGCCTCGACGAGCCCGGCGCGTTAATTATTTCCCGCCGGAGAAGATCGGGTAAGAAACCCGGTCGCCCGGCGCGATACCGAGCTTCTTGGCAGTTCCACCGATCACCTCAAGCACGGCCAGCACTGGCCCGCCGGACGGCACCAGGCGCTCCGAGAGCGGCTCCGTGTTCTCGGCGATGCGCAGGATACGCCCGTCTTTGCGGATGAAAATCATATCGAGCGGAATGTAGGTGTTCTTCATCCAGAACGCGACCGGCTGCTCGGCCTGGAAATCGAACAGCATGCCGCGCCCTTCCGGCAATTCGCGGCGGTACATGAGCCCCTTCTCGCGCTCGGCGTCAGTCGCAACCACCTCGACCGAGAAACTGTGCACGCCAGTCTTGCTGGCGATCTCCAGCGTCCCCGTCGTCGCCGCGCGCGGCGGCGCTGCCGCCCAGAACAGCGCGAGCATAAGACCCCCGACAACAAACATGACGTGACGCATCGTGCACCTGGCTAACCGGATATCTCAGCCCCGATTTGTAGGGCGGCGGTTTGGCGGTTGGAAGGGCTTCGGCGGAGCGTGGACCCGTATTGCCCAGAAGTGGACTTGTATCGCCCAGAAGACTTGCGCCGGCGAGCGGCACGTCAGCTCAGAAGCACTAAACCGCCCGGCAACGAGGTGGCGTGAGCCCCGGTGAGCCGCTGAACCTGCGCCACAAAGCTATCCAGTTTTGCGATCTCGAAGTCACCATTGACTCGTCGTTCACGCAGGGCAGCGCTGAGGATGACGATCTTGCCTGCCCGGTAGCGGTTGATCTCATCGATCACGCTCGCGAGCGGTCGATCGCGAAACACCAACAGCCCCGATTGCCAAGCCGTCGCCAGCGCGGGATCAACCGGCACGCTGGGCCGTAACCCCGTCGCCGAGTACGAAGCTTCTTCCCCTTGAGCGATCCAGGCCGATACGCCGTTTTGCTCAATCTTGACGCGGCCGCTGATGCAGACCACGGAGACCATGCCATCGAGGCATTTGGTATCGAACTTGGCCTCCCCTGCCGTGATCTGTCCACCGGCGGCGAGCAGTATCAACGGGCGCTGCGGCGGACACGCCGCGCTGACGATGACCTCGCCAGATACGATCTCGATCGTCGGATTGACCTGATCCGATTTCAGGGCGACGCTGGTCTCGGTGTTTAGGTCAAGCGAAACTTCCGGGGAGAGATCCACCCTGCGCTGCTCACCCTTTCCGGTGCGATAATCAGCTGCAAGCTCTTGCCAAGACGGCCAAAGCCCGAATGGTGGCTGTATGATCGCGTACCCCGCTGCGGCTGCCGCAGCCGCCGCGATGCCGCCCCCAATCAGTGCACGACGACTAAGTCCGCCGCGCCTAGCTGCTACTTCGGCGAGGTGAGAGACATTGCCTGGCGTGGTGAGGCGGCCCGCGACGATTCCGGCGCGCTGATTGATCAGCGCGGCGCGCTTGAATGCAGCCTCATGTTCCGGGCTCTGACTCCGCCATTGCTTGAACGCATCAAATTCGTCGCGGGTCGGTTCGCCGGTCTTGAGTTGGACGATCCATGCGATCGCCTCCTCGAGAAGAGCATCCAACTCGGGCGGTTCAGCTGGACGGGTCACAGTAATCCCTCGCTTGCCTGGTAGGCCGTGTCCAACTGCCGGCGAAGGTGTTTACTGCGGACAAGAAGATCTCTGCTTCGGAGAATAAGCGATTCTGGGCACCCAAGGCGATTGTAATGAGTGCCAGAATACCTCAAGCCTTTGGCGACCTGCCTCATGATCCCCCTTGATTAACCCCGGCCGGCGCCACTGTTTCCTCGCCGCAAGCACCTTCCGGTCGAACGGAAGGCTGCGATGCCCCGTCACATAGACACCTGACGACGCGTAATCACGCAGTAAGAATTGCCGGAAATCGGTTGCGCATTCTGAATATTGCGGACCAGCGGAGGGTAGCGAGATTGGCGCCTCAAATGCCCGATGATAGCAGGCGGCGATCAGCCCCGTGTACGCGGACGGCCGAGGCGGCTCACCAGCGGGCGGCCGATGCTCTTGGCGCAATGTTCCAAGGCTCGCCGATAATCGTTGCTGAGTGTGCGGACGCTGATCCCGAGATAATCGGCCGCCTCCTGGGCGCTTCTGCCGTCCAGCGAGATCATGCGTACAACCAGGCGGCAGCGCTCAGGGAGCGCCATTAAGGCGCGCTCAAACGCCTCGAACTCGGACTTCGCTTCGGCGATCTGCGCCGGGCTTGGCGCTTCATCGGCTACGCTGAGCTCCGCGTCGATCTCCGACGCCGGGACCCGGTATCTCCCCGCCTTGCGGCGGTTATTGGCGATATTGATGGCGGCGCGGAAAATGTAATCGGCTGGCTGCTGCACCTCGGTGGAATCGGGAACACGCTCCAGCCGCACGAAGGCCTCGTGCAGGGCCTCGTAGGCAAATTCCGATGACCCCAATCGCCGCGAGAGATGCCTGATAAGGGAGTCGTAATTTTCGACCAGTTGTCGCCGCAGTTTTACCGGATTGGACTCCGCCACTTGCGGTCCCCTAACATCACCTGATTCATGCATACCTGAGATTAACCAGCTGGTAGATGTTGCGAATTGCAGATTTATGACGCGGCAAGGACAAACGCTGGCGGGGATCTGGGTGCCGCCATCGGGACATCCTTTGGTCCCATTCAATAGGGGTCGAACCCGAGCGCCACTTCGACCTTGAGGGCATCCGGCAAAGCCGTGGGAATGTGCGGCAGCGGCTGGGCGCGTCGAATGGTATCGATCGCCGCCTGATCAAGGGCCGGCTGGCCCGAACTGGTCCCGACCCATACGGCGAGCACGCTGCCATCCCGCCTCATCGAAAAAACGGTGAGAACTGTGCCCTGCAAGCGTTGGCGCTCGGCTGCCTGCGGATAGCGCTGGAAGCGCGCGATATGGCGCAGCAGTTCATTCCTGAATGTCTCCTTGACGGAATTCGGCACGGGATCTGCCGTAGCTTTCAGGCTGGTGCTCGGGACCGCAGGTTGCGACGGTGCGGGTTCTTCGGCCGGGAGCGCCGCAACCGCCTGGTTCGAGATGCCGGCGGGGGTTTCCGTGCGGTCATTCGCAGAGCTTGGCGGGGCAACCAGGGCCGACTGCGCGGCCTGATTGACAGGAATTGGCAACGGGTCCGAGCGCGGCAGGAGATGCACCGCAACAAGCGTGGCCTGCTCCGGCGTGCCCCCGGCCGCGTCGGGCCGCAGCTTGAACCAATATACTCCACCCGCGAAGAGAATGCCGACGATCGTCGGCAGCAGCAGCAGCCGCAGCATCGCCGCGCTTGATGAGGCGCCGGGCGTGTCGTCGGTCACAAGCGATTTCATTTCGCGGTGCTGACCGCGACGCCCACGCGGATTGGCTGCGGCGCCCCGGCCGGCGTCGGCCGGCTTATGGTCAAAGCCTGAAGCGTGGTGGTGATGGCGCGATCGCGCACTTCGTCTCCAGTCGGGCGTAGCAACGCGGCCTTGCGGATCCTGCGTGTTGAGTCAATCCACAAATCCAGAACTGCGCGATAGTTGCCTGATGCACTGTGGGGATTCTGCTGCAGCGCTCGCTGGATCTCGGTGCGCACGGTGTCGCTGTAATCGGCGAGCCGTTCCGTATCATTGGTTTGAAGGGCAGCACGCACGCGCAGCTCACCGAGCGAAAGATCCGCGCCGCGCAGCGGATCAATTGGGGGCACGTCCTGTTCGACAAGTATCGGAGCAACCAGCGTGATCGCATCCGCACCAACACGACGCACTTGGAGATCCGTGTTGCCAAGCAGGCGCCTCAAGGCTTCTTCCGGCGTGAGAGAACCTTCCACGGCGACCGATTGGTGGCCAGCAGCTGACCGGGTATCGTAGAGCACCTGGACCCCCACCCGACGGCTATAGGTATGCAGCGCGTTGGAAAGCGGCTGGGCGGGAATGTTGAACGCGATCGGCTCGGATACCGACGGCCGCCCTGGTTCGGCTGCCCGAGCCGCGAGGACGAGCGCAAGGGCCGAGGCCACAAGCGCAGCTCCTGCGGGCTTGACGAAACCCGTGCGGCTCGGTCTAGCCGCGGTGATAGCCGTATCAAGTGGCGAGTCCTGCGCCGACATTCGGTCAGCTCATTCCTGGGGCCCGAGGTTGGGGTTTTCGAGGGTTATTCGGCTCAAACCAGGAAATTGATACAGCGCTTTTATGACGGATATCTATCACAGACCCTATCGGTGTCCGAGCGGCGGTGTGAAAACCGGAGGCGGCGGACGATAGGGAAAGGCGGAATGACCGAAGTTTTTGCCGTATTGCTGCTGCACCCCTGGAATGTTGACGACGCCGATCCTGGGGTCTGGCGATGCCGCGTCGAGCGGGGGCGTGTTGAAGGTCGGATTGACCTGATCCACCCTTCGTTTGAGCTCCCGGTTCAGTCTTTCGAGCGACTTGGCATCGCCTTCAGCGCCGCCCTGATTGTTGGTCCCCGCACCTTTCGGCAAGGCTGATGGCGGGCGGACTTGGATTTCAGGAAGCAAGGTGCTCTCGGGAGGAGCGGGCCCTACCTGCGCCCGGGCGGTGAGCACAGGCGCAAGCGTCAACAGGAGCGCAGTTGCAATTGCGTAGCCGCGACCGCCGAAGCCTCTCTGCATCATCGCCCTGCCCGTACTTGTATGACCAGCGTGCTCAGCTGTCTGTTGAGCGCGGCGAGATTGACGCGCCCAACTCCGGTCGTCCCGATGCATCGTTTCCGGCAGCCATTCCCCGTCTCTCCAAATGTCGCCACCGGCACGACGCCCGTCACATGAAACCCGCGGGCCGTGAGCTTGCCGCGCACGGCGATGCAATAGTCGACGGAGCGGTACGAGAAGCGCGTCTCGCCGTGGCCAGCGCGATATTTCATCACGGCGGTGCAGAGATCGGCCCCGGCAAGCCTCCAAGCCTGCGCCAGGTATCTCACACCGTAGTGGATGTTTGTCGCAGGCACGGCGAGATCCGTATTGGAGCCGACAAAGCCGAGCATGCGCGCCGTTGACGGCAGTATCTGCATCAAACCGATCTCGCCCGCACCACCGATCGCAGCCGGGTTGTAGCCGCTCTCCACGGCCATTACGGCCTCAGCAATCTCCGGCGCGAGACCTTCGCGCCTCGCTTCGGTCTCGATCAGCGCGCGATAGCTTCCCGGGCCGTCGCTGCGCGTCAAAGGCGGAGCAGGCCTGCCGGCCTGGTCGGGCATTTCCGTGCCGGAGTTCGATCCGACATCGGCGGTCGCGTCATTGGGGTGGTCAGGAGAGATCGCGGCGAGTTGGGCATCGGGTACAGCCGATGACGGCGCCGGTTCCGCCGCCGCAAGAGCTGGCGAAAAGACCGCGCACCCGAGGATGAGCGCCGCGAGGGCAGTCTGCGGCCGCCTCATATCACTTGTCTCCAGCCGCCGGCTGGCTCGGCCGAACTGACAGTCGCAGCCGCAACGGCTGCAGCATGTCCTGCGGCGGTGCGCCGACGTTTCCGTGCATCAGCAGCGTACGCAGATGGACCGCCATCTCTTGATCGTCGAGCTGATCGAACTCGAGACGCTCGATGTCGCCGTCTGACAGGATCCAGATGCTGGCGACGAACGGCCTGTTTGTTCCCGTGCCAAGCCGAGCCACATAATCTCGAAGCTGGCGGGCGTCGGTGTCCTCGCCGGCCAATCGCGTTTCCAAGTGGCTCTGCACACGCCGAGCAAATGCTTGCCACGCCGCCGGTGCGGTCGCGGCGGACCGATAGCCGGCCTCCTGGGCTGCAGCACCCGAGTGCGCCGCGCCGGCCGCAGCCACGAGTCCGCTCGCAAGACGCAGCGAACGCGCGATACGGCTCAACCAGCCAGCGCGGCGATCGTTATTGATGCTTGCGTCGGCGTTCATCGTCGTTGTCCTGGAGCGTTGTGATCTGCCGCACCCGATGATCTCGACGATCACGACAGAGAGCAGCCCGTTGTTGCCGGGCTGATTGGATGCTTGGCACAGGTGCCAAGCAATTGGATGCAGCTTTTGATGTCATGCCCGCACGTCGAGGTCAGTTACTGAACCGTCACCGCAGCGGTGGGGCTTGAGGGCGCCTGTTGTAGATCGGCGGCGTGTGATGCGAGGGGTGTGTTGTTGGCGTTGGCAGCGGTAACCTTAGGCAATTCCGTGCGCAGATACGCGATGAGTTGTTGCACGAGGTGATCCCAGATCTCGACCTGGGCACGCAAGTGGTTCGGCGCGACGCCGCCGGCGACGGACAGATCGAGCGAGAGCACAAGGAAAGGATGGCTGAGCTGAAGGCGAGCAAAGCGGCGGGTCGCGTTCCAGTGATTGACGAGATCAAGCGGCAACTCGCCCTGTACCTGCAGGACAGCCAGGAACGCGACGTCGAGAAACTCGTCACCGGCATCGATAAAGCGATTGCCCGGCTGGATGTCGAACGCGAGCCCATTCGTCGCCGAGCGCAGATACTTCGCACTGGTGACTGGGTCGGTGACCGTTTCGACTCTGTAGCCGGCGGTCTGAATGATCTCGCGCAGGTTATCAAGCGTAAGCCGGGTGATGGTGGTGTCGAACATGACAGGCTCCGTGCGAGGATGAGGTTCAGGAATGGGTCAGTGGATGCAGGTCGACGGTTGCAGCGGTTCGGCAGGTGGCGTAGCGGCGTGGCTTGCAAGATCTATCGACTGGGCGCTTGGGGTAGCGAGCGGCCGAGAGGACGACGCCAAGCTTTGCTCAGTCGCCTTGGCCTGCGGGGCCGCGCAGTGGGTCGATGGGTGCGGATCTGCACCGGGAATTATTTGCGCCAGCTCGGGGAGAACACCGTTCAACAGACAATCGCAGGCGGCCGTCGTAACGTGCCGATGACGGCGGGTCACGCAAGCGATCGCCCCGCCCCGCGCGCGGGCACCCGCCGCGCGGGAGCTGGCGATCCCGCTTCGGCCGGTGGCAAGGTCGCCGAGAAAGCTCGCTTCGATCCGCAGCACCGGTGGGTCGATATCGGGGCCTGCATCGTCAAGAACCGGCAGTTCGTGCAACGTCGCGCGCATATCCGCGATCAGCAGCCGCAGATGCTGATAGATAGCGCCGCTGTGCGGCAGCAGCTCTTCGATCAGCACACCGCTCCCCAGCAGCAGGTCCGCTTCGATCGCGATGCTGAGGCGAATTGGTCCGATGGGCGCTGGAAGCACCTTGCGGATCTGCCAGGAGCGGACGCCGCTGCCTGAGTCTTCGCTGCCGTTGATCGCGATGCTGCAGCGGACGGTCAAGCAGGTAACGCCGTCGGCGTCCGTTGCGATCAGGTCGCCGAACTGCACCAGCACCCTGCATCCCGCAGCGAGATGCGCGGTGCTGCCGAGAAGAGCCGGGTTGCTGGAGTAGCCACAAGCGTCGAGCACCGCGCTCACGTGATCGGCAGTCAGCCTGAGTGCAGGCGCCAATGGCGGATGGGACGGAGCAATGGGCATCGGGACTCTACCTTGCAGCCCCAACCTGACCGTTGAGCAGAGACGACAGCGCAAGCTCGTTGACGACCGGTGGGTTTTGCTTGAGCAGGTCGGCCAGATAGGCGCGCCGCAGCATGGCCGCACGTTCGGATCGCATTTGCTGCACCAGTTGGTCGCGCACTTCGG
This sequence comes from Xanthobacteraceae bacterium, assembly GCA_019241285.1. Classification (GTDB taxonomy): domain Bacteria; phylum Pseudomonadota; class Alphaproteobacteria; order Rhizobiales; family Xanthobacteraceae; genus JAFAXD01. Next base: position 9,445 of record JAFAXD010000129.1, read on the forward strand.
GCAGCGTGCGCGTATAGGACGCCTTCGTGTCGATCAGCTTGAGGATGTGCCAACCATCGTCGAGCCGAATTGGTTCGGACACAGCGCCTTTGGCAAGTCCAATGATCTGGGTGCGGATTTCTGGACGGAGCTGGGTTTCCGCGAGCCAACCCAGGTCGCCGCCGTTCTTGGCGCCAGTTTCGCCGGCGACTGCGCCGAAATCTGCTCCTGGCGCCTTCAGCTGGCGCTGAACCTCATCGACGCTCTTGCGCGCCTTGTCGTCCGCGGCCTTATCGGCACCATCCTTCGAGATTGCGATGAAGATCTGCGCGAGCTGGAATTGGCGCGGCATCACCATAGCGGGACGGTTGGCATCATACGTCGCCTGCAGCTCGTCATCGCTCGGGTAGTTGGCAGGCGGCGCGGAGACGGCCTCCAGGTAGAGCTCCACCAGTGCGCTTTGCCGCACCCGCTCGAGCTGCGCCGCCACGCCGGGCTGTTGGTCCCACTTTTTGGCCAGCACTTCCTGCAGGACAAGCCGATTGGCGAGCAACATACGGACCGCCTGGCTCAGAAGTGCCGGATCTTGCGCAAGGGCCGCCTGTTCGCGAGGACCCAGAGCCGCCACATAGGCGCGGATGTCATCGCCGGAGAGATTGGCATCGCCGACGCGCGCGACCACGTCGCTGCTCGCGGTCTTTGCGGGTGCCGGGTCCTGCGCCGCCGGCGCGACAGGGGCCGCAGCGGCCGGCGCTGGTGCCGGCTTCGACTTGGCCGGCGCAGCATGTGCCGGACGCGGCGCCGCGGGCGCCGTCTGGGCCAGGCCCTCTGCCCCCAGCGAGAAGAGTGCAAGCGCCGTCGCCGCGATGGAGACCGACTTGCTGGATTTGATGGAAACGGACTTGCTGGATTTATTGCCAATGGCCGTGTTCATGGGGTCACCTTCTGATCGAGCATCTTGTCGCGGGTGTCCTGAATGGTGTTCTGAATTTCGACGCGGCGCAGACCGACCACCGGCTCACGGCCGAGGATCATGTCGCCGATCGTCACCTCTTGATAACGTTGCAACAGCTCGCGGCCAGCCTTGAGCAGCTGACCGTTCTTTGCGACGCAGCCCTTGGTGCTGGCCTTGTAGGTGTTGGCCTCGCCTTCGAACTTTGCGCGCTCCGCATCCTTGCTGCGGGCGACGGTAGCGGCCTGTTCATACGCCGCTTTCCATTTCTCGAGCGTCTCGTCTCGCTCGGTGAGACGTTTGTTGAACTCCTCGACCGCCTCGCGCTGTTCCTTGCGAATCTCCCGCACCTCGGCCTTCGCTGCATCGACCTGCGCCTTGGCTGCCGCCCGCTCGCGGTCGAAACCGGCGACCTTGGCCTGCAGCGCGGTGCGTTCGTCCTCGAGCTGACGCAATTGGGCGGTCGTGCTGCGCAAGGCCTCGCGCAGACGATCGGCCTCGCTGTCGGCAAGCGCGGGCTGCGACAGCATTGCTGCGCACACCGAAGCGAGCAGAGCCAGACTGACTGTGCGTGTCATGATCAGAACTTCGCGTTGAGGTCGGCTTGCAGCACATCGACGGCGTAAGGAGAGCCCGAGATGTTGTTGGCGCTCATCCAGCGCAACGTCATCCAGACGTTTTCGCTCAGCCCCAGATTTCCGCCAATGAAATAGCCTTTGAGGTTGGTCCCGCCGAGCCCGAAGTCGGGATCGGTGAACGCATCAACCGTCGCATCCGATTGCAGATATCTGTACCCGGCGTGCACGTTCCAATCCCAAAGGTGTTTGATCTCCGTGTTTCCCACCGTGACGCGGGCAAGCCAACCCATGTTGCCGCCGTTGTAGGCGCCCGGCGAGCTGCCGACTGTCGGTCCGATGTTGTTGACCGCGACCTGGCTGATGAAGTTGCGATCGAACGCCGTGTTCCAGACATACTCGCCGTCGAGAACGATATGGACTGGGTGGAAGGTGCCGAGGTCGAGCTGAGCGGTGCCGACGACCGGCCGGAACGCGCTCGCCAAGCCGAAATATTGGTATTGGTTGATAGCGCCGTAATTGTTGAAGGCATCGGGGATGATGTTGCGCAGCGTCCGGTAGGTGTTGCCCTTCTGCGCGAAAGAGGGGCGGGTGATGTCGGTATCGCAGACGTCCGATGCATTTCGGACCGAACAGGGACTGGACCACTGGCCCTGGACGTTGTCGAAATCGTAGTACGCCACCGCCATACGCAGACTGGATCGAGACTCGAACCAGTAGCCAAATCCAAGCTGTCCGCCGAACAGCCACTTGTCGTGGCTCGCAATTTTGTATGGCAGACCGGCGTTTGGATCGCCGGGGCTCGCGCCGGCTGGACCCAGGTTGATGCCAGCGTTGAAGTCGGTGTTGTAGATCGGAAATGCGCCACCAACGGCGAATGGCGTGAAGTTCTGGGTGACGTCGTGTTTGGCCTGGATTGCGACACCGTCAAATCCAAGCTCGCGATACCAGACCAAGTCCGTCGGCGACCAGAATGGGTTGTCGAATCGGCCGACCGAGAGAACAAAGTCATCGGTGCGCGAATATTTGATGAAACCGCGGTCGAGCCACACAGCGTATTTGGAGAAGTTGCCGCCGCTATAGCCCAAAGTCTGGTTGGTGGAAACCGGCGAATTGGTCTCGCCGGTGGCGATGCGTATTCCCGCCGCGAAGCCGTTCGTCAGGTCGGCATCCATGCCCAGCCGCGCACGAAGCCGGAACTGATTGCGGTTCTGCGAGGTGTCGTAGGTCGGCGGCCAATAGGGATTGCAACCGACGCCCAGACAGTTATCAAACGGAGGCCCGGTGTTGATCGCGTTGAAATTCACGGTGCCGGCGGGATCGTTGCCGTGGGGAAAGAAGGCGCCCTGATAACGCGCACGCAGATCGCCATAGAAATGGATGCGCTGCGCCCACTCAGGATAGAGGCCGGGCGACGCCCAGTTCTCCTGCTCGGCCTTTGCCATCACCTCCTTTTTGATGTCCTCGCGCAACTGCCGTTTAACGATTTCCGGCACGTAAGTGACATGCTTGGTTCCGGGAGGATTGGCCGCGGCGCTCGCCGCGGTCGCCGCTTTGGCCGCTTCATCGGCCTTGCTGGTCGCGTCCTTGGCGGCCTGCTGCGAGATATAGGCCTCGTCCTCGGCCTGCTTGATCAGGCCCTTGGCTTCGTCCTCGCTGAGAAGCTTGCGCTTCACCATCAGGTTGAGGAGGTTGACGGTCGCGTTCGGCGACGTCGGTTTGGTTTGTGTGATGGCAGGCTTCTTCGCATCGGCCTTCTTCGCCGCCACGCCCCACTGATCGCCGGTACTTTGACTTTGACCAAGCGCCGGTGCGGCGCACAGCAGCGCGCATAGCGAGACCGCAGGCGGCAAGGTGCGCCGGCGCGCGATCGAATTCATGACGAACATAGGTCCCCACTCCTTTTTGCGTCATATCCGTTGTGCAAGTCACCTCAGCCCGGACGGCGCGCCGTGACGCGCGCCACCATCGGCATCGGCATGTCTTTGGGCGGCGGCTCGCGCAGCACCAGGCCGCCGAGCACCTCGTTGCGAATGACTGCATCAAGCTCCGCATCCCCCGTCGAGGAGACCTGAACACGGCTCACCCGGCCGGTCGGGTCGACCCACAACCGGACCTGCACCTGCATGACCGCGTTGCGGGTTCGGCCATTGGCGCGCAGCGCCGCCTCGATTTGCGATTGAACGATCGAGGCGTACCAGCCCCAGCGGCTGCCACCCCCGCCGCCCCCGCCGTATGGACTGCCGCCCGGCTTGCCGCCGAGGTTGAAGAGGTCGCCCGGACCTGTCGGCTTGGCGTCGAGCGACAGCGGCCCCGGCGGCTGGTCATTCTTGGCGTTCTTGGGCTCGTCCTTCGGCTGCTCGACCGGCTTGTCTTCCTTGAATTCGGGCTCGGCCATCTTCGGCTGCTCGATCATCTTCTGCTCGGGCAGCTTTTGCGGTGGCGGCGGCGGTGGTGGTGGCGTGATGTTGACAATCGTGATCTCGCGCACCTGCCGCGGCGGCGGCATGTCATCGCCGCCGATCAACAAATAAAGCGCACCGGCGAAGAGGAGCGCGAGCACCACAAGCGCTGCGCCGTAGCGCACATAAGGGCTGCGCAACCGCGCACGCAGACCTGTTACGGGCGCGGCGGCCGATTGTTGCGGCACCTCCCGATCGTGGGGGCCGTTGCGCGAGGCCGGTGTATGGGGGACAGGCGGTTGCATTGGCGTTGCACCGGGTCACTTCACCAATGGCTTGGTGGCGAGTCCGACCTGGTTGAGGCCGATGCGGCCCAACAGGTCGAGCACGTCCATCACATTCTGGTATTGCGCCTGCGCGTCACCGCGCAGCACGACTGGAAAATCGGGGGTGAGCGCTTTCTGTTGCACCAGGCGTTGTTCAAGCTCGGGCAGCGTCACCGGAATGGTGTCGAGAAAGATCTTGCCGTCGTTGGCGACCGTGATCGCCTTTGTCGTCTGAGTCGCCAGCGAAGGCGCGGCCGAGGCCTTCGGCAGATTCACTTTCTGGCCTTGCACCGTCGCCGTGGTCATGATGATGAAGATCACCAGCAACACGTAGGCAAGGTCCAACATCGGCGTGATGTTGATGTCGTCGTAAGGCTTGGAGTCGTCCTGGATCTGCATCGCCGTTACTCCGCGGCAATGCGATGTTCGATCGGATCGGGGCGATCCGAAGAATAGAACTCCGCCATCTTCGTCACGAACTCGTCGACGAAGACGTGGATATCCGAGCTCAGATTTTTGATCTTGGAGATGAGATAGTTGTAGCCGAACAGCGCCGGTATCGCGACCCCGAGGCCGGCAACCGTCGCGACCAGCGCGGCCGCGATGCCGGGCGCAATCGCGTTGACGTTGACATCGCCCGACGCCGCGATCGCCGCGAACGTGATCATGACGCCGACCACGGTGCCGAGCAGGCCGAGGAAGGGGCCGCCCGAGATCGCGATGGTCAGGATGACCATCAGCCGATTCAGGCGCTGGAGCTCCTTGACCACGCCGCTGTCGAGCGCAGCGCGGATCGCCGCGATCGATGCTGCCGACAGAACCACCGCGCGGCCGCCGTTGCGGGCGAAGCGGTGGCGGATTTCCTCAGCCCCGATATGATAGATGCGATAGAGCGACGATGACTTCAGCACTTTCGCATCGGCTGGGGCGAGCCGTCCGCCGAGGCTCGCGACCTCAGCGTCGCGGCCGCTGTCCAGCACCGTGAGATCATCCGCGACTTCGCGAAAGCTCTTCATGAAGACCGCATTCGCCTTGGCCTGACGGTTGAGGTAGGTCGCGCGGTCGACCATCACGACCCAGCTCAGCGCCGCCATGACCACCAGCAAGCCGATCACCACCCAGCCGTCCAGCGTCACCGACTTCAGGATCACCGCGAAGTAACCGGACAGCCAGCTGGCGGTTTCTTCGTCGACGCTGAAGGAGATGAGCTTGGCCTGGTCCGGCCCCTGCCCTATCGCAGCGAACTTGATGAAGCCCGCCGGCGTTGCGACCTTCGCAATCTGCAGTTCGTCGATGTCGCCAATGAAACCCGCCATGGCCGGAACGGACGCAGCGGTCGCCGTCGCGTCAGGCGCAGGGGCTGCCGCGGCATCAGAACCAGGGGCTGCGGTCCCCCCGTCCGCAGGCTGAGCGGGCGCGGCCGGCGGAGCCGCACTGGGGGCCGATGTGTCGCCTCCGATCAGGGCCGCTGTGTTGAGAGCAGGCAGCGACGCGGCCACGGACGCATACGGGTTGCCATCAAGGCTGAGCGTCACCTGGCCGTTATTGGCCACCACCGCCAGGTGGTGCCAGCCGCCCGGCTGCACCGCCGCGCCAGCGCCGCTCCGCTGAGCGGTCCCGGCGTTGGTCACCTCGACGAATGGTGCGCCGTTGTCGATACCGATCACGAGCGCGTTGCCGGTGACGGGATCGCGACGGCTATACAGCGCGGCATTGGCTTGTGCCGCGGATGGCTTGAACCACATCGACAGCGCGAACGGCGCCCCAGCAGCCTGGGAGAGCAACGGCGATGCCGGCAGTGTCAGCGGCGATTGTCCGGTCAGCCGCAGGCCGGTGCCGATAATCGATCCCTCAGCTGGCTGACCGGCGCTCTGCGCGTTGTTGGCCCACACCGAGGAGTCGATGGCTGGCGTGCCGCGCTCGTTGAAGTGATAGACCAGCAGCGTGTCCGGGTCGTAGGTACCCTTGGCATCGGCTGCGCTGGACGATTTCTTATTGCCGTAATAGAGCCAGATCTCTGTCTTGGCCCCTGCCTGCACGTTCGGCACCGACACCCAGATCAGCGCTTCGCTGAGCAGCGCATCGTACTTCTCGATGTGATATTTCAGCGGCGTCTTGTCGTCGCCGGCAACGAACCGCAAATCGCTGCCGTCCTCCTTGGCCGAAGCGAACCGGAAGTTGCCGGTGTGAAGGCGGATCAGGACTGGTGTCGTCCCGATGGCATCAGTGATGTTGGCGCCGGTCGCGCTCGCATCAATGGTGATCTTTTTGCGCAGTGACCACTCATCGTTCCACCAGGCCTTTGCCGGCGACGGCAACATCGCCATTGCCGCAATGAGCCCGACCAGCAGAGCAGACATCCGCTTCGCGACCGTGCCGCGACGTTCAATTTCGCGCGCTGTGCGCATGTGACTCGACCCCATTGTCATCAGAACTCGCCCCAGACCCTGAAATTCAAATGTGGATCGCGGGCTGTCGTGTAGGTTTGAGTGATCATCGGCACCGAACAGGCCACCATGCCGTTGACGTAATCCAACAGTTTGAAGCGGGTCCCGACGCCATAGCTCCACAGATCGAACCTCGACTGCTGCTCCGGGAGCGGCCGCAGCACAGTCGCCCGGCCCGCATCCGCAAAAGCAAAGAACCGCCAAGTGTTGAAGGCGGTGTAGCTCGGAGGGGTTAGCCCGCTTTGCGCCCACGCGTCCTTGACCTGCTTCTGCAGCATCACGCCGATATCCGGGCTGCGCAGCTCGACGTTGCCGACCATGCCGTCGTCACCGAGCACTTCGGATTCGAGATAGCCGCGCACCGTATCGAGACCGCCGATGCTGAATTGCTCGCTCGAGACCAGCGGCCCGTCCGCGATCTGTCCCTGCATTTTGGCCCAGAGCTGAAAGCCTTCCGGCAGCTCCTGGGTGTGCGAGACATCGGCGTTGAAATGCGTGAAGCTCGGCGAAGCTTGGTAGCGTTTGGCGTCGAACTGGTCCCAATCGCTGCTGAGCGGCCGCGTGTTGTAGGTGATGGCGGCGTTGAACTGGGTCGTCGATTTTTCGCCCTGGAACGTCGCACCATAATTGGCGACGAGCGGATAATAGGTGACCGGCGAGGCGAAGCCGTTGCTCGAGAGAGTCACCAGTTGGTCGAAGTGCTTGTAATCACCGCCGACCGACAGCGTGTGAAAGAGGTTTTCGCGCGACGGCAGCGTCACCACGGCGCGCGCGCCGACGATCTGGCCGGGGCCGACGATGTTGGTGCCGCCGACCGTTGCGACATCGCTGTTTGATTGCACGCCGTAAGCGAGAAAGCTCAACCATTCGACATTCGGGATGCGCGCGAGATAAGAACCGGAAAATACGATCGCATCCGAAGGCCGTTCCGGAGCCACCTGATAGGTGAAACTCAGTGAGTGACCTTCTTGCCAGAGATTGTCGTAGTGCACAGTGCCGACAAACCGCAGGGGCGTCGTGCTCGGAGACTGGCGATTGTTGAGCTCGGCGCTCGCATGGATTGGCGCAGTGTCCTCGACGTTAAGATCAACATCGACCGTGCCCGGCGTGACCCCGGCCCGCAGTGCTGGTGTGATCCGCCGGTCCGGCCATTGGTTCAGCGCGACGATATCTTTCGTCACATCATTGAAGTTGGGGACCGTTCCCTCTTTCAGAGAGGCTGCGCGATCTTTGATCTTGTCGAGATCGAAGTAGCGCGAGTTCTTCACCCGTACGCGACCAATAGCGAGCTCCGAAACCTTCAGCGTGATGACTTTGCGCTGTGCGTTCTGCTCCGGCACCGAAACACTGACGGCCTGAAACCCCTTGTCGTGATAGGCCTTCTCGAGTGCCGCCCGCGCCTTTTCGACGTCGTCGGGGCTTTTGTTCGGCCCAAGGAATGGGTAGACCGCCTCCTCGACTTCGGCCTGAGTCAGCTTGTTCGCCCCCTCAACGGCAAAATCGTCAATATCAAACCGCTGGGCAGGAGCGGGCTTTTGGGCCGATGCGGTCGATGCCGCACCTTCAGTCTGCGCGGGCTTGGCCGCGTCGGCAGCTTTAGCCTGTTGCAGCGGCTTGGTGGCCGCGGCCTCCGCCATGGCAAAGGAGGGCGCGGCGACGCCGGCCATGAGCGCACCGATCGATACGCTTAGGCAAAGCAATTCCCTAGCTGCGGACCTGAATCCGCAACCGATTTCATCACGACGATATCCCACGACCACCCCGCCGATGCGTCAGCGCTGCGGCCCCCAACCGCATGCAAATCCTGACGCTTGACTAAGAGACAATCCGGCGGTGGGAAATCGGCAATGTTCTTCTGAACTTTTACTGCCGCAGACCGCATGGGAGCGAACAACGGCCTGCTCGTCACAGCAACGTCAAATTCAAAAACCCTACTGGAATCATATATTTTCCGAGAGTGCCGCCGCGAATCCGAAGGGCGCGCACGGTATTTGCCGCGAGCTTGGGTAAACGTCGGAATTGGCGCCTGAATTAGTGCGAGGCTGGCCCGCTCGGTCCGCCGTCGGGGTGCACCTCGGCAGCCATCAGCCCCTTCGGGCCCGGCCCGTGACGCACGAGCACGGTCTGTCCCGGCCGCAGCTCAGTCAGGCCGAAACGGCGCAACGTCTCCATGTGGACGAAGATATCGGCCGTCCCCTCACCTCGCGTGAGGAACCCGAAGCCGCGCAGACGATTGAACCATTTGACTTGCGCGCGCTCGAGGCCGCTGTTCGGCACCACCGTGACATGCGTGCGCGATGGCGTCTGCGCCGGATGGACGGCGGTCGACTCGTCCATCGAAAGAATGCGGAACGCCTGCATTCCTTTCGGCCGCTGCAACGCTTCGCAGACGATGCGCGCGCCCTCATAGGCTGTTTGAAAGCCATCGCGGCGCAAGCACGTCACGTGCAGCAACACGTCAGGCTGACCGTTGTCGGGGACGATGAACCCGAATCCCTTGGCGACATCAAACCATTTGATGACGCCGCTGATCTCCACGACGGACTGAGCTTCGTCAACTAACTCAGCCGGAACCGCGAGGGAAATTCCGAGCATATCCTGCTCTCTGTACTCTGGGTTTTTCAACCCCGACCCTTTTGGGCCCATACCATTCGCGCTCATGCTCCGCGCGCCCGCATCATCCAGGCGCCTCTTGTCGGGCGCTTAAACGAATCGGATAACAAAGAATAACATCCATGTGAGTATGGAAAAGTATTATTCGGCATCTGGCAATCTTGTTGTTCAAGCCTGTGCACATCTTTGCCAAAAGCGCTGCATACACAGCTGGATGATTCGGTTTTTCGCCATGGCGGAAACGCGCGGCGCGCGACCCGCACGGGTATCTGCGCCCAGCTTATCGGGTCCTGCGTTTGGGTGAAGCGCGCGGAGGTGAGTCAAATTGACTCACCTCGAGAATGGAACTCAGTGTGCGATGAACGGCGCGAGCACACTGCCGATGTCGGCGTTGATCACAAGATCGGCGATATCGTCGAAGTCGGTCGGCTCGCGGTTGATAATGACAAGCTTGGCGCCGTTGCGTTTCGCCATCAGCGGAAAGCCGGCGGCGGGCCAAACCACCAGCGATGAGCCGATGGCGAGAAAGAGATCGCACGCGAGCGTCAACTCCTCGGCGCGCCGCATCGCGATCGCCGGCATGGATTGTCCGAAAGCGATTGTCGCCGTCTTGATGTAGCCGTCGCACACCGTGCATTCGGGCGCGCGGCCGGATTGATCGAAACTCGCCCGCACCCAGGCGAGCTCGTAGCGCTTGCCGCAGTCAAGGCACGTCGCGTAGCTCGTGTTGCCGTGCAACTCGATCACCTTGTCGGGCGGGATGCCGGAGGCCTGATGCAGGTTGTCGATGTTCTGGGTCACCAGACCGGGTGCCTTGCCGGCATGATAGAGCGCGGCGAGCGCCCGATGGCCGCGTCCCGGCTTGGCGTTGGAGAGTGTCTCGTCCATGGCAAAGCGGCGGCGCCAGGTCTCGTCGCGCGCCTCCTGGCTCGCCATGAAATCATCGAACGGGATCGGCGCGTGCTTGGTCCAAAGCCCGCCGGGCGAACGAAAATCCGGGATCCCGCATTCGGTCGAGATCCCGGCGCCGGTGAACGGCACGATGCACCGCGCCTCGCTGAACAGCTCGCCCAGCGCGGCGCTCGCTTGCTCGACATCTTGCGCCATCATGCTTGCGGTCCGATGTTATGGCGGCCTGCGGCAACCCAAACGAGGTCTTCATGCGATATCTGCATACAATGCTGCGCGTACGCAATCTCGACGCGGCGCTTGATTTCTATTGCAACAAGCTCGGCCTAGAAGAGTCGCGGCGGGTCGACAGCGAGAAGGGCCGCTTCACCCTGGTGTTCCTGGCGGCGCCCGAGGACAAGACGCTGGTCGCGGGTTCCACGGCCGCGGGCCGCCCGGCCCCGCTGGTCGAGCTTACTTACAACTGGGATACCGAGGACTATGGCGAGGCCCGCTATTTCGGCCATCTCGCCTACGAGGTCGACGATATCTATGCGACCTGCGAGCGGCTGATGAAGGCCGGCGTCACCATCAACCGGCCGCCTCGCGACGGCCAGATGGCGTTCGTGCGCTCGCCCGACAAACAATCGATCGAGCTGTTGCAAAAGGGTGCAGCCCTACCGCCGAAGGAGCCCTGGACCTCAATGCCGAACACGGGGAACTGGTAGGCCCGGTCGGCCCAGCCCCCGGGACGCGCGTCGCAGACGGGCCGCCCCCCCAGTTTGGGCAAGTTCGCTGGCCCGAGCGCGTTCCCGGGCCTGCTGTGTTGCCGGGTGCGGCAAAGCCCTCTATAAGCCCGGCACCCCCCGCGCCCTTCGTCTAGCGGTCCAGGACGCCGCCCTTTCACGGCGGAAACACGGGTTCGATTCCCGTAGGGCGCGCCAATGAAATCAAAGGATTGCTTCAAATAGCCCAGCTTCCTCCTGTATTTCGGGAAGTTTTTAGGGAATAGCCGGCGTGACAATCGAAGCGCGGCTGAGATTACAAAGCACTAGCCCGGACGACGGCGAGCGCAGCGACGCCCGCTGGACGGTTCTGGTCCACCGTCAACTGCACGAGTACGCGACCATTACCTCTGTGACGACGCTCTTTGAAGCACTCGCCGGGTAGTGATCTAGCTGTTGTCGCGATCGTATGCGCGCTTTGCCCAAAAGTCGTCGTCGTCTTCGTCGTTAAAGATCGATCGCTGAGGCCATCACTCAATGGCGCCGACCCGCTCCCCGGCAAATGGCCCAGGGTACGAGAGCGCTCCGCGTGATCGGCGCCATCTTCGTGAGCGCTCGTGCGGAGCCTACGAAGCGACGGCAGGGTCGTCCTCGTCCGGTTGGCGCGGTAGGGCGTCATCACCGTTAAACGACAGTTCATCCTGCACCAGTGCTTCCGTTGTCGAATTGAGGTTCGGTTTGTCCAAACGTGGGTCGCGAATGGGCTTCATCTGAGTGTGCTCAACCTGGACCCAGTTAATCGGAAGGCGCCATCGATCTCCGGGCTCAGACAGCTTGATTTTCTCGATGATCGCCGGCCACCAGCGCAGAATGAATGCGGCCCGACCGTAACCCCTCAGATGCTGATAAGCCTTGGGTGGAACGAACGAAACGAGCTTTGATTCGGTGTAGGCGATCAGATTTGGCCAGTGTTGTAAGATATTGTGGTCACCTGAAACGATCGCTGTGCCTCCCTCTGCGGCGAACTTCGATATCCAATCTGGATCTGGCGCGCCCTCGCCGTGTCGCAAATAGAATACTTCGTAGCCCGGACGATTAGATGCTACCTCGATTACCGCCCGCGCGACCCGATTTGAAATGCATTCATCCAATTTGATCTTCAAGCCCAGCCCCGCGCCGCAATATCTCCTCGAACGCCACGGCTTGTTCCACGGCTTCTTGATCTATGTTGAAGTCATCAGCGATCGAAGTTGCGCTATGGTCAGCGTCAAACGCAGTAGATAGGGTATCTGTTGGAACCCAAGCGTGTTCGATAACGGGGCGACCGAAGGAATACATGGGATCAAGCACCACCCGAAACAAATCTGGAATTGGATGCCAACGATAGGCGAGGTCGTCAGCATACAGTATGCTGGAAAATAACGATGGCTCGATTATTGGTCCCATTTCGAAGTTGTCGTTCATCAGATTCAAAATTCGCTTTTCCTGCTCGGTCTCGACTGTCTCCATCATAATCGCCCGTCGATCCAGGAGCGTATCTTTACGTGGGGCTCGCCCAAAATCTTAGACGCCATCGGGACCGTATAAAGCCCAAGGCGACCAATCTTGTCCCAATCAACACGAGGATGGACGTTCATAGTGCACCAAATCGGATATTTGAGCTTTATCACGCGCCAAAAGATTTGAAAATGTCAATGGTTCGGCAACGACCGACTCAGCGCCGCAATGACTCGCTACCACGGCTCAGGCCGACAATGCGCTACCACTGCAGATCAACCAATCAAAACTGCAAGGGCGCTTATCACGTTTGAGGTCCATTCACCTTGCCTTGGAAGCTATCGATCGACATTGGTTCACCGCACGCCTCCACTCCCGCCATATCAGACTTCGAAAAGTCCCGGATCTTAATCAGCCGCCCCAGGCCCTCTAAGCTTGGGTTGGCAACAACCCCGGCAATCACTTGGACTTCTTCCTGTTCAGTCATTCCCGGGTGCCTCGTCGGTTTTCGGGTACTCGTCTCCCCCGAACTTCTCATTTCCCGGCGGCAATCGCCGCGATTCTCCATTAATACTTTCCAAAAACTCGACAAAAGCCGCACTGTGCGTGCTGCCGGCCTGCAACACCGCCTGCGCTGGTCTTCCCCACGCGCGATCGAGCAGCGCATTGGCACAATATGCCTGAACAGAGTCAAGCTTGCCGTGCTCGCGTAGATATTTCAACCGATCGATGGAGGCTTGACTGTCGTCGCGCAACAGCTCGAGCACCTCCGTGAACTGCCGCGGGCGTCCGCCCGGATTCCCTGACTGACCGGGCTTGAATCCGCCCTTGCCCGTTGGATTGCGTGGATTGCCCATTTCTTCACCAAACTAGATCTCAGGTTTATTTCCGAGCGCAGACGGCGTTACATCGAGGTCACCACCCCGAGCACGTGCCGATTCATAACAGATCAGACACATTCGACATGCTTTCATTTTACGCCGAATCATTGCGCGATGAAATTGGTGTTCCGAAGCTCAGCAAATATTTGGACCTGCTACAGTAGGATGGGGATCGCGGCAGTGAATCGGTCCCTCGCCCTATTGGCTGGTGAACTCAAGTGCTCTACCTCCGTCGCAGAACATGCGTACCGCACAATGTCGCCGAACGGAGGGCGTCAAAAGCAGCAAACGAACGAAGGGAACCACTATGCCGGAACGGCGAGAACTTTATCGTAGCGCCAATGGAGACTCATGGTTCCTGGGGCGGGAGCCAACGAGCGGACATGCGTTCATCATTCACCAGCCCAACGCTCCCTCCGGTGGCCGGCTATCTCATATAGAGCTCGGGGAATTCTTGCGCGACGCAAAGGGACCCGAGCAGCAAGCGTTGTTGCGTCTCATTGGAACGCTGGTCGCCGTGCCCCCATTTGCCTAGAGCCATCCGACAGCGCTAGCGCCAAAGACCCTTCCGAACAGGGCGAAAGCGCGTTCGTTTCCTGCAGCGGGGGTTCAAAATTGCACGCCGAATAACAATCCATGCGGCGAATCTGTCCGCCATTCTCCACACTGCGCGCCATGTTGAGGCGCGGTGCGGCTTCCTATTGGCTTAAGGAAGTATAATCTCCCCTCGATGGACATCGAGGATGAAGAGCCCTGGTTGCGAGCGACCATTAAGCGTCTCCGCAAAGCTATTCCACTGGTCGGCAACAACCATCACGCGGAGGCAACTTTTCACACGTTGGCGAAAGCCATGGAGCGGCGATTGGCGGCGCTTGAGCATCGGCGCCTGCATCCGTTTGATCAGGAAGAGCCGCCGGGCGGCTAGAACATAAATAGAGAGCGGCCCCTTGCGAGGCCGCTCCGACACTCCATGATCCTATTCGTTAGCGGTTGCGGTCGCCTTGGCGTTCGCCGCCCTGGTGCTGACCGCCGCCGCCTTGCTGACCGCCGCCCTGGCCAGGATTCTGGCGCTGTTGGTCCTGGTTGTGACCGCCGCCCTGCTGTTGGCCAGGCTTCTGCTGGCCGCCTTGATGCTGTTGTCCGCCCTGGTTTGGATTGTTCGACATTATCTTGATT
>JAFAXD010000203.1 GCA_019241285.1 Xanthobacteraceae bacterium
CTGATGGAGAACGTGCATGCCGGCGGCATGCTCTATGAGCTCGCCCGCGCCACCTCGCGGCGGCTCCTGTTCTACTGCGCGTTTGGTGAGCGCTCCGCCATGGCGGTGCGCGCCGCCCACGGGGCGGGACTGGGCTCGGCCTGCCACATCAAGGGCGGCATCAACGCCTGGAAGAAAGCCGGCGGGCCGTTGAACACGTAGCTAACCTGGAGAGAGAGCTGGATTGCTTCGTCGCTTCGCTCCTCGCAATGACGAGCCCCGAAACGTCATTGCGAGCGAAGCGAAGCAATCCAGCGTTTAGTGGCTTTTGAGTATCTGACTCAAAAACGCGCGCGTGCGCTCGTGGCGCGGGTTGCCGAAGAACGCGTCGGGCGGCGCCATCTCGACGATCTGCCCAGCGTCCATGAACACCATGCGGTTGGCGACCTGGCGGGCAAAACCCATCTCGTGGGTGACGACCAGCATGGTCATGCCTTCCTGGGCGAGTTCCACCATGGTGTCGAGCACTTCCTTCACCATCTCCGGATCGAGCGATGAGGTTGGCTCGTCGAACATCATGATCTTCGGGCTCATGCACAGCGCCCGGGCGATGGCGACGCGCTGCTGCTGGCCGCCGGAGAGCTGGCCCGGATATTTGTCGGCCTGTTCGGGAATGCGCACCCGCGTCAGGTATTTGCGCGCGACGGCCTCGGCTTCCGCCTTCGGCATCTTGCGCACGTGGATCGGCGCCAAGGTGCAATTCTCCAACACCGTCAGGTGGGGGAACAGATTGAACTGCTGGAACACCATGCCGACTTCGCGGCGGATCTCATCGATGCGCTTGAGGTTGTGAGTGAGCGGCACGCCCTCGACCTTGACCTCGCCGCGCTGGTAGTCCTCCAGTGCGTTGATGCAGCGGATCAGGGTCGATTTACCCGAACCCGAGGGCCCGCAGATCACCACCCGCTCGCCGTTGCGAATTTTCAGGTTGATGTCGGCCAATACCTGGAAATCGCCGAACCATTTGTAGAGCCCGCTGATCTCGACCGCGAGGCCGTCCCGCGGCGCCGTCTCGGCCGCCTCGTCAAGCGACATGACCCTCTCCGCTCAGCGCCGCTCGGCGCGCGCCAACCGATATTCGATGCGGTCGGCATAACGCGTCATCAGAAAACAGAACACGAAATAAAACACGGCCGCGAACGCGTAACCGGTCGCGCTCGTCACCGGCGTCGCCCATTTGGGATCGACACGGGCGACTTCGATCGTCTTGAGCAGATCGAAGATGCCGACGAAGAACACCAAGGTCGTATCCTTGAACAGCGCGATGAAGCTGTTGACGATATTCGGGATGGTGATGCGCAGTGCCTGCGGCAGCACGATCAGCCCCTGCATGCGCCAGAAGCGCAGGCCGAGCGCGCGCGCCGCCTCGTATTGGCCGCGCGGCACCGCGAGCAGCCCGGCGCGCACGACCTCTGCCATGTAGGCCGACGAGAACAACGCAATCCCGACCAGCGCGCGCAGCAGCTTGTCTGGCGACCAGGCCGGCGGCACGAACAGCGGCAGCATCACGCTCGCCATGAAGAGCACGGTGATCAGCGGCACGCCGCGCACGAACTCGATGAACATGATCGAGAGAATGCGCACCGCCGGCATGGATGATCGCCGCCCCAGCGCCAGCAGGATGCCGAACGGCAAGGACGCGACCATTCCGACCGTGGTCACCACGACCGTGACGAGGACGCCGCCCCAGAGCGAGGTATCGACCGAAGGCAAGCCGATCAGCGGCCAGCCGTTAAGCAGCACATAGGCGCAAATCGGCATGATGATGAAGAAATAAATCGCGCCCAGCCCGCGCCGGGGTGCGTCAAGCCAGAGCAGCCAACCCGCGCCGAACGCCAGCATCACGAAGAACAGATCGACCCGCCAACGCTGCGGGATCGGATAGGAGCCGTAGATGAAATACGGCAGCCGCTCGCGCACGAACGCCCAGCAGGCGCCGACCTCGCCGTTCGGCCCGCCCAGGCACGCGTCGCGATCCGTCCCGCTCCACACCGCATCGATGAACAGGAAGCGGATCACCGACGGGATGACCAGGATCAGCAGGCCCAGAATGACGAGCGTGAGGACACTGTTGAGCGGCGACGAGAACAGGTTTGCGCGCAACCAGCCGATTGGCCCGGTGGTCGCGACCGGCGCCGGCAGCACCGGCAGGCGCTGGCTTTGCACAAAGATGTCGTCCTCGGTGATACCGATGCCGAACGTTCTGGTTTCGCCGGTGCTGGACATCGGATTAGCGGCTCACAAAGGCGACGCGCGCGCCGTACCAGCCCATCGCTGCCGAGGTGGCAAAGCTCAGCGCCAGGTAGACCGCGAGGGTGATGAGCACGACTTCCACCGCCTGGCCGGTCTGGTTGAGCACGGTGCCGGTGAAGATCTGCACAAAGTCCGGGTAGCCGATCGCGACTGCGAGCGAAGAGTTCTTGGTCAGGTTCAGATACTGGTTGGTCAGCGGCGGGATCATCACCCGCTTGGCCTGCGGGATGATGATGAGGTTGAGGATCTGCCCGCGCCGCAGTCCCAGCGCCGCGGCGGCTTCGCTCTGGCCGCGCGGAACGGAGAGCAATCCGGCGCGCACCACTTCGGCGATGAAGGCCGCCGTATAGATGACCAGGCCGAACAGCAGCGCGACGAACTCGGGCAGGATCTCAACGCCGCCGCTGACGTTGAACCGCCCGAGCTGCGGGAACGCGAATTCGATGGTCCCGCCGACCGCCGCATAGGTGAGGATGAGCGCGCCGATCACCAGGATCACCCCGGGCACCAGGACAGGCAGCGGGTGGCCGGTGCGCTCGAACCGGCGTTGCGCGATGAAGCGCCAGACGAACGCGATCGCGAGTGCCGCAACGCCGGCGAGCGCGGCCCACGCGAGACCTGGGCCAAAACTCGGTTGCGGAAGGAACAGGCCGCGATTGTTGAGCAACGCGATGCCGGCGATCGGGATGCTCTCGCGAATATCCGGCAGTGCCTTGAGCACGGCGTTGTACCAGAACAGGAGTTGCAGCAGCAGCGGGATGTTGCGCACGAACTCCACATAGGCCCGCGCCACGTTGGCCAGGAGCCAGTTGCGCGAGAGCCGCGCGATGCCGATGACGAAGCCGAGGATGGTCGCCAGCACGATTCCGAGCACGGCGATCAGCAACGTATTGAGCAACCCGACCCAGAAGGCGCGGCCATAGGTTGAGGTTTGCACCGAATAATCGATCAGCGTCTGGCTGATATCGAAGCCGGCGATCTGATCGAGAAAGCCAAACCCGGAGGTGATGTGATTGCGGGCCAGGTTGTCGGCAACATTGCGCCAGACGGCAACGGCGGCGAACGCCACCGCAACGCACAGCCCGACCTGGTAGAGAATGCCGCGAACGCGCGGATTATCGAGCAAGGCCGCCCTGCCCCACCCGCCGCTCTTCTCCCCCACCACGCGCGTAGACCCTCAGCGGACCGGCGGCCCGTATTGAATGCCGCCCTTGGTCCAGAGCGCGTTGAGGCCGCGGGTGATCTTGAGTTGCGAACCCACGCCCAGGTTCCGATCAAACACTTCGGCGTAGTTGCCGACGAGCTTGACGATCCGATACGCCCAATCCTTGGTCAGGCCGAACTGCTCGCCGAAATTCTGCTCGCTGCCCAGCAGCCGCTTGATTTCCGGGTTCTCCGACTTGAGCTGCTCATCGACATTGCTTTTGTTGATGTTGAGCTCCTCGGCGTTGAGCATGGCGAAGTGCACCCAGCGCACGATGTTGAACCACTGGTCGTCACCTTGCCGCACGAACGGACTGAGCGGCTCCTTGGAGATGATCTCCGGCAGCACGACGTGATCGTCTGGCTTGGCGAGCTTGAGGCGGACGCTGTAGAGCTGGGAGACGTCGGTGGTGAAGGCGTCGCAGCGTCCGGTATCGTAGGCTTTCAAGGCCTCATCGAGCTGGGCGAACGTCACCGATTTGAGCTTCATGCGGTTGGCGCGGAAGTAATCGGCGAGATTGAGCTCGGTGGTGGTGCCCTGCTGCACGCACACCGAAGCATCGCTGAGCTCCAGCGCCGAATTGACCTTAAGCGCCTTGCGTACGATGAAGCCCTGGCCGTCGTAATAATTCGGCCCGGTCGCGTGCAGGCCAAGCTGCGTCTCGCGCGAGCTGGTCCAGGTGGTGTTGCGGGCAAGCACGTCGACATCGCCCGATTGCAGCGCCGTGAAGCGGTCCTTGGCGGTGAGCGCGACGAACTTCACCTTGGTCGGGTCATTGAAAATCGTCGCCGCGTAGGCGCGGCAATAGTCCACGTCGAAGCCGGTCCAGTTGCCCTGGGCGTCGGGCAGCCCGAAGCCCGGCAGCTGACCATTGGCGCCGCAGATCACCATCCCGCGCGCGCGCACGTCGTCGAGTGTTCCGGCCCCGGCCGGCAGCGTCAGCGCCGCCAGAACGGCGGCCACAATGATCGACGGTTTCATCACACTGCCTTTGCCTGCTGAGCCCCCGCGGCGCATGTCCCGGAAAGTGGACCGGATTTCCGAAAAAGACATGCGCGAGTCCGCGGCATCTGAGAACGATCGCCATACTTGGTCAAGGGCTTGACGCGCCCACGCGCGCGGCGAAGTCGAGCTGGTGTCGCGCACGAATGGCGCAACGGTGGGCTGGCACATCGGGCATCAGAACCTGGACGACGTTATTACCGATCTGGACCGCGGCTTTGCGGCGCTGGCGGCGGCGTGCGCATAGATGACGTTTTCGCCATAGATGTCATAGGTGACGTTTCTGACGCGCGTTGAGGACGAGTTGTCCCAAGGTCGACGGCCGGCCGCTCGCGCGGGCGGCGGCTGGCCCAAGGCTCGCCATTGATGTCATTTCCGACATAGATGTCATAGATGACAGCGCTCGCGCCGCGCCCGTGCCCGGCCCTGCGCGCACACATGACCGGCGCCGCATAGATGTCATACATGACGACCCAGCGCATTGATGACGTCGCGGCGCTTAGATGACCACCGCGCGCATAGATGACGGCGTCCTTCGCCGGAGATCATGATTCACTTGTCAAACAGCCCGGCGCAGACGCACGCCTCGCACCAAGCGCGGGATTATGCATTTTGTTATCGTCGGTTCAATCGTATGTTTGGCTAGCTCGGCGCCTGCGGCCATCCTTCGAGACGCTCGCGCGCAGAGTGCGCGAGCTCCTCAGGATGAGGGCTGCGGTTGTTGCAAATTTCCAAAAGCAGCTGTGCAAAACCCACCGCCCCTCATCCTGAGGAGCCTGGTCCCGCTGGGACCAGGCGTCTCGAAGGATGGCCACGGCGACCACGCCCCCAAAAACTACGTTATCCCCGCCGATAATCACCCGGCCATGGCGGTTTCGACCAGGCGCACCCAGTAAGACGTGCCGATCGGGATCACGTCGTCATTGAAATTATACGCCGGGTGATGCAGGCCGGCGCTGTCGCCGTTGCCGACAAAGATGAACGCGCCGGGACGCGCTTCGAGCATGTAGGAGAAGTCCTCCGCTCCCATCACTGGCGCAAAATCCATGTCGATGCGCTCGGCGCCAACCACTTCGCCGGCGACGGCGGCGGCAAAGCCGGTCTCCTTCTCGTGGTTCATGAGGACCGGATAACCGCGCCGGTAAGTGAGCTTTGCCTTGGCGCCATAGAGCTTTGCCGTGCCTTCCACCACCTCGTGCAGGCGCCGCTCGAGCAAATCGCGCACGGCCGGCGTGAGGCTGC
>JAFAXD010000216.1 GCA_019241285.1 Xanthobacteraceae bacterium
CATCGTCGATCATCGCGACGTATTCTTCAGCGATGAGGAAAAAGCGGCCAACAGCAAGCTTTGCACCTGCGTGTCGCGGGTGATCGGCGGCAGTATCAGTGTCGATACGGCGGATCGTTAGAGCATGATCCCGAAAAGGCCTGCCCCGCACTCGGTGCGGGGTGGCTACCGGTTTTCGGAAAAGATCATGCTCAAGTAACTACTTCGGCTCGCCCCAGGTTTCGCGGGCAACCTCGACCACGAGCCGCAGCTTCGCTTTCTGATCGGCCGGGCTCAGCGGATTTCCTGAAGCCGCGCTGGCAAACCCGCATTGCGGGCTTAGCGCCAGCCGGTCGAGCGGCATGATCCGCGCGGTTTCATCGATGCGGCCGTGGATGTCAGCCTTGCTCTCGAGCGCTGGTGTCTTGCTGGAGACCAGGCCCAGCACCACGCCCTTCTCGCGCGGTACATATTTGAGGGCGCCAAAGGCGCCGGCACGCTCGCTATCATATTCCAGGAACAGGATATCGATCGCTGTCTCACCGAAGACGCGCTCGGCAATCGCCTCATAACCGCCGGCGCTCAGAAACTTGCCCCTGAAGTTGCCTCGGCACATGTGCAGTCCGACCCGCATATCGGCTGGACGGCCCGCGACGGCTGCATTGATCGCCTCGATATAAAGCCCGGCCAGGCGATCCGGATCTTCACCCCGCTCCGTCACCGTGCGGCGGATATCGGGATCGGCCAGCATGATCAGCGCGACTTCATCGAATTGCACGTAGCGGCAGCCCAGCGCCGCGAGCTCTGCGAGCTCCGCACGGAAGATCGCGGCCACATCGTCGAGCAGTTCCACGACGTCGGAGTAGGCTGACCGATCATAGGCATCCGGGCCGCGCCAGAAGTGAAACGTTGAAGGCGTTGGCAGCGTGATCTTGGGAATCGCGCGGCGCACAGTTTTTGCCAGGAAGGCATAATCGGTGGTTGCGATGCTGCGGCGCCGCTGCAGCTTTCCATCCGCGTAGGGCGCTATGAACCCGAGCGTCTCGCCGCTCGCGTCGCGGAAGGAAAAATTCGCCGGGCGGACGGTGAGTCCCTCAACAGCATCAATGACTGGTGACCAGTAGGAAGCACGCCGGAATTCCCCGTCGGTGGCGAGGCCAAATCCGATCGCTTCCTGCATTTGCACGGCTTGTGCGATCGCAGCGTCCTGGATCGCCGTGAAAGCCGGCGCATCGATCTGGCCGCTGCTGAACTGCCTGAACGCCTGGCGCAGCTCCGGTGGACGCAGCAGGCTGCCGACGTGCTCGGCGCGGAACGGAGGTTTCCTGCCCGTGCTCATGTCTTGCTCCGCTCATCGCGCACGCGCTTGGCCTTGAACTCGGTCTTCGGCAAGGTTCCGGGCGCGAGCACGTCAACCGCGACCTGCACTTCGCAGCGGGTGCGTACCTCGGAGGCCACGAGCCGCGCCACCTCGTGCGGTGTCTCGTGGCTCGCGTGCTCGAGCCGCACCGTCATCACGTCGAGCCCATCCGGGTTGGTGGCCAGAACGATCTCGAACTCGTCCCCCGAGCCGGCCACCGCACGCACCGCTTCTTCCAACTGGGTCGGGAACATCTTGATGCCGCGCAGGTTGATCAAATCATCGGCACGTCCAGCAAACGAGCCGATCGCGCGCGCATGCGTGCGTCCGCAGGTACAACGCGTACGGTCGAGCATCGTATAGTCGCCGACCAGGAAGCGGAGCTGGGGCGAAGACTCGGTATTGAGGTTGGTGCACACCGTGAGCCCGCGGGTGCCGTCCGGCACCGGCTGGCGCGTCTGTGCATCAACAACTTCCCAGACCTGAATGTCCTCGAGCAGATGCGTCGCGACCGGCCCAGTCTCGGGCTGCGAGGCTGCGCAGGAAAACCCGCCGACATGTGGTGAGGCCTCGGTGCAGCCGTAGAACTCGACCATCCGGGCGCCCCATAGATCCTGGATGCGCTCGCGCGTCGCCTTCACGCTCACGCCGGGCTCGCCGGCCACAAACAAGGTGCGCACCGCGGTCTTGCGCGGGTCGGCGCCGAGGCTCTCGATCACCCGCCCAAGGTGCAGCGCATAGGATGGCGTGAGCAGCAGGATCGTCGGCTGGTAGCGCAGCACGATGTTGGCGCGCGCCCGCGCATCCATGCCGCCGCCGGGAATTATCGGCAGCCGCATCTTCTCCAGCGCATATTGCACGCCCCAAGCCCAAACGTGCGGACCGTAGCCGGTCACCATGAACACTGTGTCGCCTTTGCGGAAATCCATCGCATGCAGCGCACGCGCGTTGGCCCACGCGCCCATCTCGCGATCTACATGGCTGTAACGAAACACGCGCGGCGCGCCGGTTGACCCGGAAGACGCAAACATCATCCAGCCGCGCTCCGCCCACACCGTTTCGCTCATTGCCGTGTAGGTTCCGTAGGGCGGATTGGCGATCGCGTCCTCCGCCATCTCGGCCTTGTCGACGACGGGCCATTTGGCGATCAGGTCATCGACGGTGCGGACGTCATCAGGCACAAGACCGAGCCGATCAAGACGGCGACGGTAAAAGGCACTGTTCTCATACAGAAACGGCACGACAGCGGCGACCTTCGCGTCCTGAATTGCCCGTAACTCGTCGCGTGTGGCGGTGTCGAGGCGCGGCGACCAGTACTGCTGCGAGCCTGGCGCATCGCGGTCCTCACGAAAATGCTCCAGCGTCTCGAGCCAGCGTGCGCGTGTCTTATCGGCGCGCCCCTCCGCTGCGACAGCATTCATTTCCGTCCCCTGCGGCTTCTCTATAGATCTATAGATTTTAAGACCAGACCAGCTTGGAACTCAAGCGGCGCAAACATCATGCAGCCGCCAGCCAGCCGTGGGTGGACTTTGTTCGCAATCAGCGCGTGCGCCAGATAAACAGCTGTTCATGTTGATGAAAACCTCTCCATGCAAGAAACGATCAGGCCCCACTGGCGTTAGCCGTCGGGGAGCTTGAGACCTCTGTGGAGGAGGAAATGAAGTCAGTCAGAAGTCTCACGCTGACGCTCTTGGCAACTGCGGCACTTGGATTGGGGTCGCTACAAGTTGCTCAGGCGCAAGGTATGAACCAAGGCAGTAGTGGCCAAAGCCAGGCCGGGGCGCAGGCCCAGTCGCATGGCCAAGCCGGCGCTGCCAAGCAGAGCACTGCCGCCAACCAGCAGGGCGCTGGCAAGGGCCAGCAAGGCGCTGCCAACGGTCAGTCCGGCGGTGGCCAGCAGGCGTCGGGCGGCAACATGAATCGCTCAATGCAGATGGGCCGGGCCGGCGGAGCCACGGTCGGTGGCGGTTCAACGACTGTGACTACGCAGCGCAGCGCGACCGTGCGCAACGGCGGGTCCTACGCGCTCTATGGCCATCCGTACAACCGGACCACGGTCATCCACCGTGGGCAGCCTGACCGCTACGTGTACCTGCATGGGCGGCGTCACTACGGTCCGTCCGACCGTTATGTGCTTCTGCACAAAAAGCGCTACTACGGCTATGCGCCCGGTAGCAGCACGACCGTCATCAATCGCTATCACCGCGGCGGCGGCTATGCGGTCGGTGGCGTGAGCGGCGGCGGAGCGCGTATCGGCTCGCAGACCACCACCACGACCACCCGGTCGGCGACCGGCGGGAACGCCGGCGTTCGTGGGAACGGGGCCAGCGCGGCCAATATGAATCGCGCCGGCGGGTCTTCCAACCCGGGCAATGCTGGCGCGGCGGCGCAGCAAGGCAGCCATAACGCGGGCGGTCAGGCAGCCAACAAGCCGTCCTCCGGCGGCGCTTCCAATGCGGCGGGCGCCGGTGGCAACAGCGCGCACTAACGACGCTCACTAATACTGGAAGGGAACTAATAGGGCCGCGCAAGCGGCCCTTTTTTTCCGCATGCATTCTGCAGTGGCGCCCGTCCCCGTCATCCGCTTGTTTCGAATTCCATTCTCCGGGCTTCGGTGACCCGCTTGGAGGCATCGAGGATTTCCAGTGAGATCAAATTCCCCTGCGCGTCATAATCCAAGATGATGCCGGGCTTGTCCTCGTCGCTCTCCGCGACGTTAACGTCAGGTCGCAGGACAATGCTGAGGGTGTCCGTTTCCGCGTCGTAGGTGGCTTTCACGTCTTATCTCCAGTATTTCATAATTTTGCTGGTTCGATACACCGTAACAACCTCCGGCGGGCTTCGGCTTATATCAACGACCACGCGTACAAGGTACTTGTGTCCCGCAAATGCGATCCTGCATTGTAATACGTCCCGATCGGTCCGAACACTCTATCGCTGCTCTGGGGCAGTGAGGACCTGGCGAACAACCTCCTCTGGGATGCCACGACGGTTCATTTCGAATGTCGAGTGATTCGTCATTCGGTATTCGCCGATTGGCTGTGCCAAACGAGTATACGACCGGTTCAGATAATTGGCTGCACCTGTTGTTCAAATCCATTCGCACGCGATCGCACGCGCAGTCAACGAACCCGCGCAACCTCGGCAAGGCCGGGTCGCAAAATCGTTGAAACAAGACGTCACATGCGGGTTAAGGTTGCCGGTCAACCGTGGCGCGGATGTAGGCCCACACCTCTTCGATCTGGTCGGGTTTCAGCACGCCACGCCAGGGCGGCATGTCCTTCTTGCCGTTGAGTACCGAATTGACGAAGCGCTCGTGCTCCGTCGGCCGCAGCCGGCGCAGGTCGAAGGTCACCCCACCGCTGGTGTTGTGGAGGGCCTCGCCGTGGCAGCGCGAGCAATAATCGTCGTAGATCGCAGCACCGGCTTCAGCCTGCGCGTGCTGTTCCTGGGAGAAGGTAGGTGTGGTGTAGAGGGTGATGCTTGCTGCGACAAGGCAGTAGAGGCGCCGGTGGTGAGTCATAATCATGTAGACGGTAGACCTCTCAGTTCGTCATGCGCGGGCTTGGCCCGGCTAATCCACGTCATTGCGAGCGCAGCGAAGCAATCCAGAGCTGAGGCGCCGAGCTGGATTGCTTCGTCGCGGAGCCTGTCATCGGGCCGGCCACTTCGGGCCGGACCCGTTGGCTCCTCGCAATGACGATCGCCGGGACGAGCCCGGCGATGACGCAGGA
The DNA here is from genome assembly GCA_019241285.1 of Xanthobacteraceae bacterium. GTDB lineage: Bacteria > Pseudomonadota > Alphaproteobacteria > Rhizobiales > Xanthobacteraceae > JAFAXD01. Next base: position 5,074 of record JAFAXD010000216.1, read on the forward strand.
GTTTGTTTCGAGTTTGGTTGCGACACCAACTAATTGCTGGACGCCGAGCGCTGCGGAAATTCCTCGAACAGCTTGAACGTCCATACGGTGCCACCGGCAGGCACGTGCGTAAGGCGTGGGTCCTCGACGTGCATGGCGTAGACACCCCCGATGCCGCTGTTGACGGTGATGTACTGCTTGCCGTCCTTCTCCCAGGTGATCGGCGAGCCGTTGATCGATGACGGTGTCTGGAACTCCCACATGAGCTTGCCGGTGTCGGCATCAAACGCCATCACCTCCCCGGTCATCTGCCCGGTGATGACGAGCCCGCCGGCGGTGACGAGCGTGCCGGCGAAGTTCGGCGTCTTGAACGGAACCTGCCATTTGACCTCACCGGTCAACGGATTGATGGCTTTCAGGCTGCCGCGCTTCTCCGGATCAAACACAAGCGGGAACTTGACGCCGAAGAACGGGTCGCCGGGTTTCAGGTTGGCGATCTTGTCGGCCGGAAGCGTCTCGTAATCCATGCCCATCTCGATCGCGTTGACATAGACGAGCCCGCGGGTCGGATCGAAGGCCATCGGCGCCCAGTTCTTGCCGCCCGTGACGGACGGAAAGATCCGCGCCTTGCCGCCATGCTCGATGATGTCCTTGGTCTGCGCGCTCCAGACCGGGCGGCCCGTTGTAAGGTCGACCTTGTCGGCCCAGTTCACATCGACGAACTTGTTGGCGGCGATCAGCTTGCCGTTGGTGCGATCGATCACATACAGGAAGCCGTTGCGGTTCCCCTGCATCACGACCTTGCGCGGATTGCCGCTCGCGTCTTTGAGATCGGCGATGATCCATTCATTGACGCCGTCGTAATCGAACGGATCGTTCGGGCTCATCTGGTACTTCCAGACGACCTCACCGGTTTTCGGCCGCAGCGCCAGCACCGAGTTGGTGTTGAGGTTGTCGCCCTTGCGCAGGATCGGATTCCACGGTGCCGGATTGCCGACGCCCCAGTAGACGAGATTAAGCTCGGGGTCATAGGTGCCGGTCACCCAGGTGCTGCCGCCAGCGCGGGTGCTGTTTGCCGGCCAAGAATCGTAGCCCGGCTCGCCCTGAGCCGGGATCGTGTAGGTGCGCCACAGCGATTTGCCGGTCTGCGCGTCGAACCCTTCCAGATAGCCGCGCACGCCGAACTCCGCGCCCGACACGCCGGCGATCACCACGCCGTCAGCAACCAGCGGCGCCACCGTCATGGAGTAGCCTTCGCTCGGATCGGAGGATTTGGTGCGCCAGACTTCCTTGCCGGTCTTGAGATCGAGCGCGATGACATTGGCATCGAGTGTTGTGCGATAGAGCTTGCCGTCGTACATGGCGGCGCCGCGGTTGACGATCCCGCAGCAGACGATGCGCGTCGTCTCCGGCGGATACTCAATCACGTTCTTCCAGATTTCCTTGCCGCTCAGCGCGTCGATCGCCACCGTCTTTTCATGATCGGTGATGTAGATCACCCCATCCTTGACCAGCGGCTGTGCTTCGAGGCCGCGATTGTCGGCCATGCTGTAAGCCCAGGCCGGTACCAGCCGTTTGACGTTGTCGCGATTGATCGAGGACAGCTCGCTATAGCGCTGGCCACTGTAGCCCATGCCGTAGGTGAGGACGTCGCCGGGTGTCTTGGCGTCGTTCTTCAAGTCATCGGCCGTCTGGCCGAAGGCCGTCAGCGGCAACGCCACGCCGATGAGCGCCAATAGGCTCGCACGCAACATTTTCTTCCTCCCTGTGTTCATCGACCCGAGTCGTCGACTTATTTTTTGCCGGTCGGTGTTACGAGTTGATTGCAACCGCCCGACTCATTTTATGGTGTTTCTGTTCGATGCATCTGACAAGCTGCTTTTCTCGAAGGCGTGCCATGTCGGAGTGTTTGGTAGCGCGGTATTGCTGATCAAGTAGTCCAGCGGTATCGTTTGCTGGAATCAGCAACAGACTCTGGTATACCAACGGATTGCGTAGGATCGTACCGTGAAACGATCTCTTAATGTATTTGCGTTTTTCTTGTTCAGAGCCGGAACCAAATCGAGGCAACTGAGTTAGGACCTGTTGGGCGGGTGCTTCGCGGTTGGGAAGGGGTTCCGTGCAGCGCCCAGAGGAATGAATGGGGCCCACTACTATGAGAAATCCGGGTGGATTGCTGCGACGTGTCGGCTTCATGGCCGCTGAAGTCGCAGTTGCTTTGGGGTTCATTGTCACAGTTGCGGCCATCGCCAAGTACGGCCTCTAGCGGCCTTACTTCGCCGTGCGATCGGGCCGCCCCATCGGCGGCGGCATTCGTCGTGCCGACTTTCGACCAGGTGCTCGCTCTCCGCATACCCTCTTTTGGCGGCACCTGAAGACTGAAGCCCGCTACTCCCCGTGGGTAGCGGGTTTTTCTTTGGCAAGTTACGTCACACGGCGTTGCGTTCGAGCAATGTGATGTGCCGGTTAACGGACGCCGTAACCGCCTCTTTGGCGCCGGACGCAATGACCCGGTCCCAGAACGCGCCGTAAATCGCCTCAAAGGGCCAAGGCTTCACGCGCTCGTCGATCGTGCGCACTGCCGTCGCGCCGAGCGGAATGAAGTTCGGATAGCTGTACATGAACCCGACATGCTTGCGGTCGGGCACGACCTGGAGGAGGTCGCCCGACAGCAGCGCCCCGCGCCCCCCGGCGCCGGCCGCCCAGTGCAGGACCGTGCCGCCGTCGAAGTGGCCGCCAGTGCGGATCAGGGTCAGGCCAGCCCCGATGTCGAGTGTGTCGCCATCCCACAATTTGAGACAGGGGTCCGGCCGCATGATCCATTGCCGGTCGGCGGCATTGAGATAGACCGGAATTCCCCCGAAGGCGCGGCTCCATTCCACCATCGTCGTGTAGTAGTGCGGATGCGATATGGCGATCGCCTTGAGGCCACCCAGAGCCCTGATGATGTCCACTATCGCCGGGCTGATCAGGCTGATGCAGTCCCACAGCACATTGCCATCCGGTGATTTGACCAGCAGCGCCCGTTGACCGATGCCGAAGTGCGGGCTCATGCCAAGCCCGAGCAGACCGGCCTCGTCCCGGAACGTCGCCATGTGGGTCATGTTGAGCTTTGCCAGCGTGGTCCAGGCCTGCCCGGTCGACAGCACAAATTGCCGTTCCTCGTCGCAGATTGCGCAGGCCTTCGCCGGTGTCTCCGACGCGGAATATTGAGTGCCGCAGGTGACGCAGATGAATGCTTCCATGGCGATGACCCCATTTTTCTGCGGCTATTGTCGCGCGCTGAGGGCGTCCTGTCTGCTCACAAACGGTGCGCTTAGGCCCGCCCTTGGCGTATGATTAAGCTGGCGGGGTGCCCACAGTTGTTTTAAGCTTAAAGCAATGCGTGGGCCGCTTCCCGCGCAAAATGCGCCTAAGCCGCGTCAACTGTTTCAAGGGGGAGCCCGATGTCGATCCGAGGATTTGCACCCACACGCCGTCAGACTCTGGCACTCGGCGCAGGCGGGCTGATCGCCGGCCTGATTGGGCCGCAGGGCAGGGCCCGCGCGGCGTCGGACACGCTGACCATCGCCTACAACGTCAACCTGCCGTCATTCGATCCGACCGTCGGCCCCTCGGCGGTCAACCCGACCATCCAGGCGATCTATCGTTCGGTCTTCGATCAGTTCATCGGCCAGAAGCCGAACCTCGCCTTTGAGCCGGGCGTGCTCACGGCCTGGGGGTGGAACGACGACAAAACCAAGATCTGGATGGACGTGCGGCCCGGCGTCACCTGGCATGACGGCACGCCGTTCACGCCGGAAGATATCGTCTGGTCGCTGCAGCGCGCAGGCAAAAAGGAGACCGGCAACCCAATCCAGTTCGTGTGGGTAGGCATCGACAATTTCCAAGTCGATGGCAATCGCATCACCGCGGACATGAAGCAGTTCGATCCGACCATCTTCAAATGGATGGCGTTCCTCACCGGTTATGTCCTGCCAAAGGCCTACTATGAGAAGGTCGGCGCGGACGGCTTTGAGAAGAAGCCGATCGGCACCGGGCCTTACATGGTCGATTCCTATCAGGGCAATGCCTTTCTGCGCCTCAAAGCCAACCCGAAATATTGGGGCGGCAAGCCGGCCTTCGACACGGTGGTGTTCAAGTTCGTCACCGACGCGACGAGCCGCGTCGCCGAAATCGAAAGCGGCTCCTCCGACCTTACGTTGGAGATTCCCTACGAGGAGTACGATCGCCTCAAAGCCAAGAAGGGTCTCGCCGGGGTGGCGACGCCAATCTCCGACATCGGCATGATCTTCATCAACAACGAAGGCAAGCTCGACAAGAACGTGCGGCTCGCTGCCAACTACGCCATCGACAAGCAGGCAATCGTGCAGCGCCTGCTGCGGGGCTACGGTGTGCCGATCGACACGCTCGAGGCGCCCGAATACGAGGCTTACGATCCGACCATCAAGATCGGCTTCCAGCCGGACAAGGCTGCCAAGCTGATGCAGGAGGCCGGCTACTCGCCGCAGAAGCCCTTCAAGACGACGCTGCAGACCACGCGCGGCTTCAAGCCCAAAGACTACGAGATGATCCAGGCGATCGTCGGCATGTGGCGCAAGGTCGGCATCGAGGCCGACATCGAAGTCTATGAGATCGCCAAACATTTCGAACTGCGCACCAGCCACAAGCTCGCGCCGCTTGCCTTCTACAACTGGGGCAACGCCATCGGCGACCCGTCGACTTCCACCGGCCACGCCATGTTCGGCCCCTCGCCGCATTCGAGCTGGAAGAGCGACGACCTAGACAAGATGATCGGCCCGCTCTGGGGCGAGAAGGATGAGGCCAAGCGTATCGCCGGCTACAAGGCGGTGGATCGCTACATCGCCGAGAACGGCTACGTGATCCCGCTGCTTCAGTACGTGCAGCCGATCGTCTTTAAGGACGATCTCAAGGTCACGCCCAATATCTCGGGCGCGATGCAGCCGACCTTGGTGAGCAAGAAGAGCTGAGAAATACGTGTCGCGAATGGTGCGCCCCTCCCTCCCCCCGCGAGCGCAGCGAGTGGCGGGGAGGGCTGGGGTGGGGGGCTCTTTTGTTTGTTGTTGATAGCGCGATTGCCGCCACCCCGACCCCTCCCCGCGCGCTGCGCGCGGGGGAGGGGAGAACGCTACGCCGCTGTCAGGGTACCAACGTTAGCTCGGCCTGACTCCAATGCTCGCCTCGAGCCTCATCAAGCGCGCTGTGATGGCCGCCGTGACGCTGTTCGGCGTCGCGGTGATCGTGTTTCTGCTGCTGCGCGTCGCGCCCGGCGATCCGATCGCGATGATGATCGGACCGGGAGCCAGCGCCGAGGACATCGCCAGCCTGCGCGCCCACTATGGCCTTGATCAGCCTTTCCTCACTCAGTTCGTCATATGGCTTGCTGGCATCCTGCACGGCGATCTCGGCACTTCAATCTCGTTGCACCGCAATGTCGTGGAGCTCTTGCGCGAGCGACTGCCGGCCACGCTGGAGCTCGCTATCGTAGCCTGCGCGGTCGCGGTGATCCTCGGCGGCAGCGTCGCCATCCTCGGCACATGGCTGCGCGGCCGCGGCGAGGGCGCGATCGATGCCGCCAACGGCATCATGCTGGCGGTGCCGGACTTTGTGTGGGCGCTCGCCTTCGTGCTGGTGCTGGGCGTGTTCTGGCAGGCGTTTCCCTTATCGGGCCGCATCGATCCCAGCATCGATCCGCACTTCACCACCGGTTTCTATCTATTTGAGAGCATCTTCACCGGCCGGTTTGACCTCACCCGCGATATCCTGGCCCACATGGCGATGCCGGCGCTCGCGCTCGCGCTGCCACTCGCCGCCATCATCATCCGCATCCTCAAGGACGCGCTGAGCGAAGCCATGTTGCAGGACTACGTGCTGCTCGCACGCGTGAAGGGCATGTCGGAGCTGCGCCTCATCGCCGGCGAAGCCTTGCGCAATGCGGTCGGACCGACCCTGGCGCTCACCGGCGTGCAGTTCACCTTCCTGATCGGCGGCACCGTGATCGTGGAGCGCATCTTCGCCTACCCGGGCATCGGCTCGATGGCGATCGATGCCGTGATCAATCGCGATCTGCCGCTGATCCAGGGGCTGGTGCTGGTGTTCGGCGCGCTCTTTATTCTGATCAATCTCGCCATCGACGTTGCCGTCGCGGCGCTCAATCCGAGGCTGCGCCATGGCTGAAGTCGCGCTCAATCACGACGCGGCCGTCGCGGCGGGCCCGCCGAAGCTCAGGCGGCGCAGCGCCTTGCGCGCGCTTCTCGCGCAGCCCAAGGTCGTGTTCGCCGGCGGCTTCATCGTGTTGCTGATCCTGCTGGCGCTCTTCGCACCGGTCATCGCCCCGCACGATCCGCTCGACCAGGATTTGCTGTCCGGCACGCTTCCGCCCGCCGGCTTCGCCGGGGCGCAACCAGGTTATTGGCTCGGCACCGACGACCTCGGCCGCGATGTGCTCTCGCGCCTCATCTACGGCACGCGCGTTGCCCTCACCGTCGCGTTCGTGGCCGCGTTCGCCGCCGCGTTGCTCGGCACCGTGCTCGGCCTGTTCGCGGGCTTCTACGGCGGTGCGGTCGACGCGATCGTGTCACGCCTGGTCGAAATCTGGATGGCGTTTCCGCCGGTGCTGCTCTCGATCCTGATCGTCGCCATCATGGGCTCGGGCGTGCGCTCGGTCATTGTCGCCATCGCAATCATCGACTGGACCAGGTTCGCCCGCGTGGTGCGCGCCGAGACCATGGCGCAGGCCAAAGCCGACTACGTGGTCGCCGCGCGCGTGCTCGGCTTCGGCCGGCTCGCCATTCTGTTTCGCGAAATTCTTCCCAATGTCGCGCCGGTGCTGCTCGCGCTGGTCACCCTGGAGATGGGCATTGCCGTCATCGTCGAGGCAATCCTTTCATTTGTTGGTCTATCCGTATCATCCGACACGCCGACCTGGGGCGGCATGATCGCGCAAGGCCGGCAGATCATCTATCAGGCCTGGTGGGTTTTTGCCGCGCCGCTGGCGGCGCTGTTTGCGACCGTGCTCGCGTTCAACCAGCTCGGCGATGGCTTGCGCCGCGCGCTTGATCCGGTGATGCAGCGATGACCGAGCAGCTTCTCTCGATCGTGCATCTCTCCGCCGTCTCGGCCCGCGATGGCAATGCCCCGGTCCTGCGCGATGTCTCGCTCAGTGTCGCGCGCGGAGAGGTGCATGGCCTGGTCGGCGAGAGCGGCGCCGGCAAATCGACCATCGCCAAGGCGATCCTCGGCATCCTGCCGGGCGGCATCCGCATCACCCAGGGCACGATCAAACTCGGCGGCCGCGATCTGCTCGCGCTCGGCGCCCACGCGCGCCGCCGCCTGCTCGGTGCCGAGGTGTCGCTGATCCCGCAGGATCCGCTGACCGCGCTCAATCCGGCGCGCCGCATCGGCGCCCAGCTTACGGATGGGCTACGCCTCTGGCGCGGCTTGTCGGCGCGCGATGCGCAGACCCGCGCGCTCGCGCTGCTCGACGACGTGCAGATGCGCGAGCCGGCGCGGGTGATGCGCGCCTATCCGCACGAGCTCTCCGGCGGCATGCGGCAGCGCGTGCTGATCGCCGCCGCCTTTGCGCTCGATCCCAAGCTGGTCATTGCCGATGAGCCGACCACCGCGCTCGACACCACGGTGCAGAAACAAATTCTGCGCCTGATCCGCGCCATGCAGGAGCGTCACGGCACCAGCGTCATCTTCGTCACCCACAATCTCGGCGTGGTGGCGCAGATCTGCGATCGTGCGACGCTGCTCTACATGGGCAAGGTGATGGAGCAGGGGACAACGCGTGACCTGATCGAGGTGCCGCATCATCCCTATACGCAGGCCGTGATGGCGGCGTGTCCGCGCTATGATCGCCCGGGTCAGGAACTCGAACCCATTCCCGACGCGGTGCTCGCGACCTGCCGCGCCGAGGTGATGGCCTTCGATCGGGCCGGAGTGAGTCATGGCTGAAGCGCTCATCGACGCCCGCGCGGTCGTCGTTGCCTATGCGGCGCGCCGCCAGTTCCTGAGCAAGGCTGCGCCGCCGCGTCCGGTGCTGCACGGTGTCGACCTCACGATCGCCCGCGGCGAGACCGTCGGCATCGTCGGCGAATCCGGTTCCGGCAAGACCACCCTTGGGCGGGCGCTGATCGGCTTGCTGCGCCCGGTCTCCGGGTCAATCCGTTTCGACGGGCGTGAGATCGCGGAGTTGGGTGAGGCCGCCATGCGGCCGTTGCGGCGCCGCATGCAGATGATCTTCCAGGATCCGATGTCCTCGCTCAATCCGCGCCGCACCATCGGCCGCACCTTGACGGCGCCGTTGTTGCTGCATGGACTTGTGGATAATCGCGCGGCAGCGCGTCGCCGCATTGAAATGACCCTGGAGCGGGTCGGCCTGCCGGCAAGCGTACTCGCGCGCTATCCGCATGAACTCTCCGGCGGCCAGCGTCAACGCGTCGGCATTGCTCGCGCGGTCGTGCTGGCGCCGGACTTCGTGCTGGCTGACGAAATCGTGTCCGGCCTTGATGTGTCGACCCAGGCGCAGGTGCTTAAACTGCTCGGCGAGCTCAAGCGGGAGATGAATCTATCGATGGCGCTGATCAGCCATGATCTCTCGGTGGTGCGCGCCGTGTGCGATCGCGTCTACGTGCTCTCGCAGGGCCGCGTGGTCGAGCAGGGCCGCTGCGACCTCGTGTTTGATCATCCGCAGGACGCGTATACCCGCACGTTGTTGGACGCGATTCCACTCCCCGTCATCGACCCAACGTGGCTCGACCGCCAAGCACCGGGAGCCGCCGCGTGAGCAACAACACGTATGACGCGATCATCGTCGGCGCTGGGCACAATGGGCTTGTTGCTGCGATCCACCTGGCGAGCAAGGGTTGGAAGGTCGCAGTTGTCGAAGGCGCAGACGAACCCGGCGGTTCGGTGAAGACGCGCGAGGTGACCTTGCCGGGCTTCCGGCATGATCTCTTCGCCACCAACCTCAGTCTCTTTGCCGGCTCGCCGTTCTTTGCCGCCTACAAGGACAAGTTGATCGCGCACGGGCTCGGGCTGGTGACGGCGGAGGATTGCTTTGCCAGCGCGTTCGCCGACGACACCTGGCTTGGCGTGAGCAAGGATGCGGCCGTGACCGCCAAGCGCATTGCGCAAGTCTCGCCGCGCGATGCCGAACGCTGGCGCGCGATGCTGGCCGAGTTCGCGAGCGACGCACCGCACCTGTTTGCGTTGCTCGGCGTGCCGATGCCGTCGTGGGCGGCCGCGCGCGTGGTCTGGAATATGTCCCGCGCCAAGGGAATTTCTTGGATCGGGGACTTGCTGCGCTTGCTCCTGTCCTCGCCACGCGAATTCCTTGACGCGCAGTTCGAGAGCGAGAAGCTCAAGGCCATGATGGCGGTGTGGGGCATGCATCTCGACTTTGCCCCCGACGTGGCCGGCGGCGCATTGTTTCCCTATCTCGAGTCCATGGCCGACCAGAGTTTTGGCATGGCCTTCGGTAGGGGCGGCGCCGACACGATCATCTCCGCCATGGTTGCTTGCCTGAAAGGCGTGGGCGGTGAGTTGTTGCTCGGCCGCGCCGTGGAGACGATCGAGCAGGCCGATGGCCGCGCAAGCAGCGTTCGCCTCGCCGGCGGCGAGCGCCTGACGGCCAAGCGCGCGGTGATTGCCAACCTTGACCCACGGCTCGTATTTGGAAAACTCGTTGCCAAGGACGAACGCCGTGCCGCGTTCGACGCCAAGGTCGCGCGCTTCCGCTCCGGCCCCGGCACCATGATGATCCATCTCGCTCTGTCCGGCTTGCCGGATTGGAAAGCCGGCGCAGAACTGCAGCGCTTCGCTTACGTGCACCTCGCGCCGGGCTATCAGGTGATGAGCACCGCCTATGCGGACGCGATGTCTGGCCTGCTGCCGCGCGAGCCGGTGCTGGTGGTTGGCCAGCCGACCGCGATCGACCCGTCGCGCGCGCCCACCGGCAAACATGTGCTGTGGGTCCAGGTGCGCGTGCTGCCGAGTTCGATCCGAGGTGATGCGGCGGGGACGATCGCCGCGAGGCATTGGGATGAGGCAAAGGAGCCTTATGCGGATCGCGTGGTGGCGTTGATCGAGCGCTATGCGCCCGGACTGTCCGATAAAGTACTCGGACGCGCGGTCATGTCACCGCTCGACCTTGAGCGCGAAAACCCGAATCTGATCGGCGGCGACAGCCTCTCCGGCAGTCATCATCTCGATCAGAACTTCCTGTTCCGCCCGGTGTTCGGCTGGTCGCGCTACGCGACTCCGGTGAAGGGCCTTTACATGGTCGGCGCCTCGACCTGGCCCGGCGGCGGCCTCAACGCCGGCTCCGGCTTCATGCTCGCGAAGATGTTGGCGGGTGCGCCATGAAAAAATCCGGGGCCCTCATCCTGACAGGATGTGAATATCTGCGGGGCGTGGTTGTTCGCGGCCATCCTTCGAGACGCCTGGCCCCTTGCGGGTCCAGGCTCCTCAGGATGAGGGCTGGAATTGTTGAAGCGCAGCAACTACCCGCAGCCCTCATCCTGAGGAGCATGTGCGCGTGCGCACATGCGTCTCGAAGGATGGCCAAGAGCGACGGCCTCGCCTGCGGCCGTCCTTCGAGACGCTTGGTCCCTTGCGGGACCAAGCTCCTCAGGACGAGGTCGGTGATTGCTGCAAACGAATTCAAACAACTTAACGGAGGAGTAACTCGCATGAAGCAGTCCGGTCGTCTACTTCGGAGCGGTGGCGCTGTGGCTGCGCTGCTTCTCGCCACGTGCTTTGCCCGTGCTGACGGGCTTCCCGGCATGGTCGGCGTCGATCACGTCGGCATGACCGTGCCGAAGCTG
>JAFAXD010000008.1 GCA_019241285.1 Xanthobacteraceae bacterium
GCACCCATGCTGCGCAGCATTTTGCGCTGCAGCAAGCCCGTCTGCTGCGCGGTAAGTTGAAGAATTGTCGGGAATAATCGGCTGCAGCCTCGAAGCGCGGTGCGAGACGTCCCGGATCTAGCCGGTTCCTCATCAAAGTCGGTTTAAGCGTTGCGGCGAGGTGCGGATTTCCCTACTTCGCTGCCGAGACTCGCATTTCCCGCTAGAAAAACGCGCAACCTCTTGCTATAGCCCCCGCTTGCCGCGAGTTCCCCGGTAGCTCAGTGGTAGAGCAACCGGCTGTTAACCGGTTGGTCGCTGGTTCGAATCTGGCCCGGGGAGCCACGCATTTCGGCAAAAGCCGGTTCGTCTTTCGACCAAACCAGAAACTAAGTGCGGCCCCTGGCCCCGTTCGCGGAGCCAGGCTACCCGAGAACGCCCTCGACATCGGTACGTGAGAAATCGTCGCCGACGAACAGCAGTCGACACGCGTGCTCCTTCGCAACCTCGTAAGCGAAGCAATCGCCGAAGTTCAAAGCGGCGGAATGCACGCCTTTGCCCCATTTTGCATAGGCTTGCGCGATGCGACGCGCGGATGCGGGAGTTATGCTGACGATCTCAAAGCCGAGCCCGTCGATCAGGCGCTCCATCTCCTCGCCGACGTTTCGCCGGGCGGCAACAATCAACACCTCCGACACCGTACCAGCGGAGATCAGGAGATCATCCTCCGCTTCGAGCGCGGCCACGCAGGCATCGGCTTCGGCCTCATTAAGCACAATCGCCATCAATGCCGACGTGTCGACCGCGATCATTCGGGCAGGCCGTCATCGCCGTAGAGGAAATCCTGGCTGCGCGCGGCGCTCGGCCCGGCAGTCGCCCTGGCCGCAGCAGAAGCTCGTACTGCCCCAAGCAGCGCACCACGAGATTGCCGATCTACCACCGCTTTGACCGGCACCAACCGCACGGCCGGGTGACCATGCCGGGTCAGAATGACCTCGTCCCCGGCCTCGGCGCGCCGCACGAGTTCGGTCAGTTGGCCTTTCGCTTCGGTGACGGACACTTGCATCATGTACCCCAAACTTGGAGCGTTCCGATCTTAGGCCATGGTATTTAGACCATTCAATGGTCCGTAACAAGGATAGAGACCGGCGCGGTGATGCGGAGCCACCCAGCCCTATCGGCGCGCGCCCGAACGGCCGATCATGTTGAACCGCGCTTTCTGCTGGTCGTTCAGCGATCCATAAAATTCGTTGAGCGGACCGTGCACGGTTCCGACCGCGATCAAAAGGGCCTGTAATCGCTGCTCGATCGCCGAAAGCCGGGCCGGAGGAGTGACCGGCATTGCGTTCGCGCAGGACGCGTCCAACGTACTTCTCGCGTTCGCGGACGCTCTCTGCAGCGCCTCGAGTAATGTCCGCTGCATTGGCGTCGGATGCACGTCGCGCAGAATCTGGGTGCTCGGCCACTCGGGAAGCGGGCGGTTTCTGCAGCCGGCCATCGCTGCGCTGCCGCCGTTTGTCGGGGCGTGCTGTTTTTGCGTCAGCGCGTTCAGCCGTGCTTTCTGCTCGTCGCTGAGCCTGTCGTAGAACTTCGTCAGTGCTGGCTGCTCCACGTTGATGGCTTTGAGCATTGCCTGCACGCGCTGCTGTAGGGCATCGAGCCGACCAACGGCCGTCGACGAGATCACCGTCGGGCATGAGGCCTTGACGATCTGCGCCGCCTGGACCGACGCGCTGCCGAGTTCGTCGAGAATGGCGCGCTGTTCGTCAGACGGCCGAGCCAGCTGCTGGATCTCATCGACTGGGATGCCGGCCACATCGAGTGAATCCTCTTCGCAATGATCGCCGTAGCCTTCCAGGGCGGCTTGCGCGATTTGGAGCGCGCTGGTCCCGGACACCGGTACCGTGATCGAGAGCGCAACAATGGCGGCAACTCGCAGATATGTCGTCATGCTTGTTCGGCGCGCTGTCGGGGTGGGCCTCTCGCCCATCTCGTTTCAAGCCACTTTACGCCGGATCAAAGGACGGCCGCCCGCCCTTGCCAAACCCCGATCCCCCTTCCCTGCCTCCGTTCTGCCGCACCTCGGTGCGACGGTGCGGCATCATTTCAATTCTGGGGATTCGACATGCGTCGAACACTGGGGGCTTTGGCCTTTCTGGCACTCGCGATTGCGGCACCGGTCCAGCAGGCCGCCGCACAAGATCCTAATCCTCTCGGCGGCGCTATTCTTGGCGGCGCGGCCGGGGCAATCATCGGCGGCGTCGCGGGCGGGGGTAAAGGCGCAGCCATCGGCGCGCTGGTCGGCGCCGGGACCGGCGCCCTCATCGCCTCGCAAGGCCAGCCACGCCCCGGCGGTTACCGCTACTACCAGAATGGCTGCTA
>JAFAXD010000167.1 GCA_019241285.1 Xanthobacteraceae bacterium
GAGCACCATCATGCGCACCATCCCGGCACGCATCAGCCTGCCGTCGTGCTCGCGGCCGTCAAGGACAAGCCCTCCGGGCGGCCCCAAGCTGGGGCCGTCCTTGACCGCCGCTGCGCGCGACAGCCGCGTCTTCGTGCGGGCCGGGACATGGCGTAATCGCGGGGTAACGATTGCCTGCACAGGTTGGCCTCTCCCCGCAACGCCGAAGGAGCGAGACCATGTCCAAGAGCAACCAGTATGTCGGCCTCGACGTATCTCTGAAGGAAACGTCTATCTGCGTCATTGACGATGCCGACCAGATCGTGTGGCGCGGCCGTGTTGGTTCGACGCCGGAAGCTATCGCAACAGCCGTAAGGCAGCATGCGCCCGATGCGGTTCGGATCGGGCTCGAAAGCGGGCAACTATCAAGCTGGCTATTCCACCAGCTGAAAGGGGCGGACCTGCCCATTATCTGCATCGATGCGCGGCACGCTAAGGCGGCGCTGTCACTGAAGGTCAACAAGACTGATGCTAACGATGCCCACGGCCTGGCGCAGATCATGCGCGTCGGTTGGTACCGCCAGGTGACGTTGAAGGGTGTCGACTGCCAAGCCATCCGTGCACTGCTGGTGGCGCGCGCCCAGATCGTGTCGCAAATCACGACCCTGAAGAATTGCGTACGCGGCATTCTAAAGACATTCGGTCGGCTCCTGCCGAAAGGCCTGCGCAGCCAGTTCTCGCGGCGTGTCCGCGACGCGATCGACGGTCACCCGGTACTCGGAGCGATCATCGAGCCGACGTTGCGGGTGCTAGAAACAATGCGAGCCCAGCTCCTTGTGTATGACCGGGCGGTGATTCAACGCGCTCGCGGCGACGACACTGCGCGCCGGCTGATCTCAGCCCCAGGCGTCGGTGCGGTGGTCGCCCTAGCCTATATGACCGGCATCGAAGATCCGGCGCGCTTCAAACGATCATCTTCGGTGGCGGCGTACTTCGGGATGACACCCAGACGGTACCAATCCGGCGAGGTTGATCACGGCGGGCGCATCTCGAAGTGCGGAGACGGCATGGTGCGAGGACTTCTTTTCGAGGCAGCCAAAGTGTTGCTCAGTCGGTCCGCGCGACCAAGCGCACTGAAGACCTGGGGCGAGGACCTTGGCCAACGCCTCGGGGCCAAGAAGGCAACAATGGCGGTTGCCCGCAAGCTTGCGGTCATCCTGCACCGCATGTGGACTACCGGTACGACATTCCAGTGGAATACTGCCCCAGCATCTCCTGCTGCCTGAGGTTATCCGAATATCCCTTCGCTGCATCTCGCGGCGAAACGGTGTCCCTGCCGGGACGGGCCTCGATGACCGCGCGATTCTTCCTGCATTGCCAAGTGCGTTCGGGACATAGCGGCATCGAAACCTTGAGGCCATGGTGCGGCCAGACCCTGGACCGCGTAGAGAACGGTGGATCCGGCAGCGATCTCAATGCACGCGAGCGCAAAGACGGGAAAGGAGCCAAATCGACAAGCAAGCGCTCTTTCGGCCCGTGACCATCCAGCCTGCCACCGTGCTCGAGGCCGTCAAGGCGCGGCCTGGAAACATCGCAGTGCGCCCGATGCCGACGCGACGGCCGGCCTTGACAGCCTCTGCGCGCGCTGGCGTCCGAAATCTACGGTCGGGGCAGAAGAAAGCCTTCGCGGTCAAACAGAAGAAAGGCCAAAAAGACGAAAGCAAGAAAGAAAGGGCTTGCGTTCGTGGCGGCGATTAGAGAACGGAAGAATGGCTCCGCCGGGGGCCGAACAAAAGAATCGTCTCAAGGAGGACAACATGCCGTCAGATCAGATACTCTAAAATCCCAAGCGCTCCCCTCTCCACGAAACCGGGGCAAGTCCAAACAGGTAGGAGCAAATCGCGCCACTGACGGCGTTTGCGGGGGTGCCGGGTTTTAGCCGAGGGTTGTGTTGGAAATCGTAAAGGGCGGCCCGCAAGCCGCCCTCCGCCTGTCCTGCCAGCGAGAGATTTCACCTCGCCCGCGCGCCAATCTCCAATCGCCTTAGCGTCAGAACGCGAACAAGGTTTCCCATTGTTGGCAACGCGCCCGATGCTGCAATGAGCTGGCGAAGCGCACCCCTGACCCTCATCTGAGAGCGCAGTTTCAAAGCCTCGCTGCTCAGTGGACCGAGCTCGCGATAAAGCGCGAAGAACCCAAGCAAGTTGTTGCCGATTAAAGCTGGCGCGCCAAGAGTTCGTCGGCGGCCGCCAACAAGGCCAGCGATTCCGTGATGGCTTGTCGAGTAGCTCTCGTCGTTGCGGCCATGTCGA
>JAFAXD010000223.1 GCA_019241285.1 Xanthobacteraceae bacterium
TCTTCGGCCACCCCGAGGTCTACATCCTGATACTGCCGGGCTTCGGCATGATCAGCCAGGTCGTGGCCACTTTCAGCCGCAAGCCGGTGTTCGGCTATCTCGGCATGGCCTACGCGATGGTCGCGATCGGCGGCATCGGCTTCGTCGTGTGGGCGCACCACATGTACACGGTCGGCATGTCGACGGGCGCGCAGGCCTATTTCATCCTCGCCACCATGGTGATCGCGGTGCCGACGGGCGTGAAGATCTTCTCGTGGATCGCCACCATGTGGGGCGGCTCGATGGAGTTCAAAACGCCGATGCTGTGGGCGATCGGCTTCATCTTCCTGTTCATGCTGGGCGGCGTGACCGGGGTGGTGCTCGCCAATGCCGGCGTCGACCGCGTGCTGCAGGACACCTATTACGTGGTGGCGCACTTCCACTATACCATGTCGCTCGGCGCCACGTTCGGCATCTTTGCCGGCTGGTATTACTGGTTCCCGAAGATTTCCGGTTACATGTACGAGGAATGGCTCGGCAAGCTGCACTTCTGGGTGTCGTTCGTCGGCGCCAACATGATCTTCTTCCCGCAGCATTTCCTCGGGCTTGCCGGCATGCCGCGGCGCTATGTGGACTATCCGGATGCGTTCGCGGGCTGGAACAACGTCTCCTCGATCGGCTCGTTTGTGTTTGCCGTCGGGCTTGTGATCTTCTTCGTCGGGATGGCGCGGGCGTTCATGTTGAAGAAGCCGGCCGGCAATAATCCGTGGGGTCCGGGTGCTACGACGCTCGAATGGACCTTGTCATCGCCGCCGCCGTTCCATCAATTCGAACAGCTGCCGTTGATCAAGTGAGCTGTCGTCATTGCGAGGAGCGAAGCGACGAACCAATCCAGAGTCCTGTGTCGCGGCCCCTGGATTGCTTCGCTTCGCTCGCAATGACGATTTCACAAGGCTTCGCGTAGGCGGGAGCATCGCCCGACGCGATGCTCCCGCGACTCTATCGGAATTAATCAAACACTTCGTAGAAGCCGCATTTGCGCTGCAACGGCGCGTCGTCGATCTGGAACAGGAACGCCGGCGACTTGGTTTGGCGGTTCGCGAGCAGGACCTGGGCGTGAGTCGGGACGGCGAGCGTATCGCTCTCGCTGAAGCTCAATGTGACCCCGTCGATTTCGGCTTCGCCATCGCCTTCGATCACATGCAGTACCGCGGACGCGGAATGGCGTGGCACCGTGACGGTTTCGCCTGGCCGCAGCATGATTGCCGAGAAGCCCAGCACCGGCATGCAATCGCGCCCGGTCTCGGGATTGACGTAGGCGAGGCGGACCAGTGCGCCGTGTGGTGTGATGACGGATAGCGCCGTGAGCGCTTCGCGCACCTCTGCCCAGGGGAACCGCAGCAGCGGATAGCGCGGCCGTGGCGTCTCGAAGGCGCGGTAGGGCACGAGCCCGGCGCGACGATAGCGCGACTGCGACGAGTCCGGCTCATTGCGTACGGCCTGGGGCTCGCCCTCGATCGCATAGGTGGCTTCAAGCAAGCGCACCAGCGGCAAATCGAGCGCGTCGAGCCAGACCACGGGCCCGGTGCCTTCGTGGCCGTGCTCGTGCCACAGACCAGCCGGTGTGAGAATGAGATCGCCTTTTTCCATCGGGCATTTCTCGCCCTGCACGACGGTGAACCCGCCGCTGCCTTCGATCACCATGCGCACGGCGCTCGGGGTGTGGCGATGATTGGGCGCAGTCTCGCCCGGGAGAATCAATTGCAGGCCGATGAAGATCGACGGCGTCGCCTGGATGTTCTCGAGCCCAAGCCCCGGATTGGCGAGTGCCAGCACGCGACGCTCGGCTTTTTCGATCGGAGTCAGCTCTCCGGCCTTGAGCAGGTCCGGCCTCGCGTCGCGATAGCGCCAGATCACCGGTTGGGTGCGGCGGTTGGGCTTGTTGTGCGGCAGCGCGGCGCGCATCAGCGGCCACAGTGGCACGAGATTCTTGGCAGTCACGCCTTGCCGATAGGCGGCAGGCAGTTCGTCGATGGTGGCAACCGCGCTCATGATCGGTCCTCCCGGTAAATCATGTTGTTTGACGCGCGGCGCCGTGGAGGGGCGTTGATCTGGATCAAACAATGCGGACCGGCTGCCCTGCGCGGAGCGGGGTCGTGCTAACCAGCCATGCGGTTTTGTTGTTTGTCGCGCGCCGCGATCACTGCATCGGCGGCCGCTAGGCCCGTGAGCAGGGCGCCGTGCGCGGTGGAGAAATCGTGGCGCGAGCACGCCTCGCCGGCAAAGAACAGGCGCTCGTCCACCGGCGCGGCGAGCACGGCGCGGCCGTCGGCCTTGCCCGGCAACGCGAATGAGTAGGAGCCGCGCGCGAAAGGGTCGCCGCGCCAGCCATGCAGCGCGATCGGCGCGATGCGGCGGGCAAACGCGGCGCCGAGCAGGCCAATGAGCTCGGTGCGCGCAAATTCGAAGAAGGCCGCTTGTCCGCCCAGCTCCAAATCGGCGGCGTTGCGGCCGCCGAAATAGCACTCGATCAGGGGGCGTCCGAATGGTCGCATGTGATAGGTCGCGGTCGCGGTGCTGTCGGTGCGACCAAACAGGCGGCTGTCGGGTGGAAACTCCTCGGGCCGCGCGAGGCTGAGGAACAACTTGTCGGCCAGCCCGAGCGGAAGTCCGGCCGCGGCTTCGGTCTTGTCGGGGAGCGCGGGGCGAAAGCGTAGCGCCTCTTGCGCCAGCAGCGCGCTCGGAACGGTGACAATCGCGCGATCGGCTGTGATCGTGCCGCGGGCGGTCTCGATCGCGAGCCGCGTGCCGCCGTGGTCGACGCAGGCAACCGCGCACTCGAGCACGGTCGGGACGCCGTCCGCGTGCGCCGCGACCGTCGTGCCCAGTCCCTCGACCACGCGCCAGTTGACGCCGTCGTCTTCGTACCGCGCGAAGTCGATGATCGAGACCTGCTCAGGCTCGGCGCCGGTCACATAGGTCGCGACCGCGCCCATTAGTTTGTTCCAGCGATTGCCGGGCTCGAGCAAGGCGGAGGCGGGGCGATCGGGCTCGCGTTCGCCGGCCTCGTCGAGCCGCTCATAGAAGGCGTGCTGGGCGGCCACGAACGCGCGCTGCTCATCGTGCGGGAAGCCATTATTGAGGGAGAGCCGCATCCACGGCGGCGGTGTGCGATCGATGCTGCGCTCCTGCCGCTCGGCAATTTTGGTCCACGGGTTGCGGTCGGCGGAATGCAGCCAGCCGCAGCCAAGGTCGAGCGCAAAGCCTCCATGCTGGGTCGAAGTCCAGGCCCGGCCGCCCAAACGCGTGCGTGCCTCGATGATGAGGCAGGGCACGCCCGCGTCGTGCAGACGGCGCGCCGCCCCAATTCCGGCCGCGCCGCCGCCGATGATGGCTACCTCGGTGTCGTTGAGCATGGAGTACCGCTGAAGAATGCATCCTATACGAGCACTGGCTGGTTGCTCGTGTTATGTTAAGTATCTATTAACGCTTCCGCGCTTGACGATGTCCTGCAGGAGAATCGAAAACAACGCGGAATTTTCAATCTCGGAACGAAGCGAGGGGTGATGGGAGAGTTGTTCCGATATGAGGCGCTGGATACCACGCCGCTCGCCAAAGAGCCGTTCGAATACGTGATCGTCCCGAACTTCATCGGGCCGGCCGCGCTGGCCCGCCTCAACGGCGATTACCCGAAGGTCACCCAGCGCGGCAGTTTCCCGGTCAACGTCGTGCCCTACGGACCGGCGTTTCAGGAACTGCTGGACGAGCTCGAGGGTGATCGCTTTCGCGCCGCCTTCGAGCGCAAGTTCGGCCTTGATCTGACTGGGCGTCCGACGGTGACGACCGTGCGTGGGATGTGCGGGTCCGGCGACGGCCAGATCCACACGGATTCCAAGACCAAGATCATCACCGTGCTGCTCTATCCCAATGACCAATGGTCGCCGGAGGGTGGCCGCCTGCGCATCCTTCGCTCCGGCACCGACCTCAATGATTATGTGGCCGAGGTGTCGCCGATCGGCGGAACCCTGCTGGCATTCCGCCGCTCCGATAATTCCTGGCATGGGCATGAGCCGTTCGTGGGCCAGCGCAAGGTCATCCAGTTCAACTGGCTTACCACGGCCGAGCATCAGCGCGTCGCCATGCTGCGGCATCAGGCCTCAGCGGCGTTCAAGCGCGTGACCGAGGCGCTGTGGCCGACCCGGCATTGAGTGCGGACGTGTGTCGCAACCAACTCGATACGCTCTCCGTCGTCATCGCCGGGCTTGTCCCGGCGATCTCGATAGGGAAGGCACGGCCTTGCCCCCCTAAGCGAGATGGCCGGGACGAGCCCGGCCATGACGAACTGAGAGATTTTGGATGCGTTGAGCATTGACCTCGCCCGACCTCACAACGCGCGACTTCCAGCGCATCCTGCTGATCAAGTTGTCAGCGGTCGGCGATGTGCTGCACACGATCCCGGTGCTCAACAAGTTGCGCAAGCGCTATCCGGCGGCGCGCATCGATTGGCTCACAGCGCCCGAGATCGCCGAGCTGTTGCGGCATCATCCGGGAATCAGCAACGTCATCGAGTTTGCCCGCGGCGAATGGTCGGAGCCTTGGCGGCTGCGGCCGTTTGCCAACACAGGTCGGCTCGCCGCGAATCTCCGAGCCACACGGTATGACCTCGTCATCGATATGCATGGCCAGTTTCGCACGGCCGTGTTCACGCTCGCGACGGGTGCTCCCGTGCGCATCGGTTTCGACCGGCCGCGGGTGCAAGTGTGGGCGGCCTCGGAGCGCGAGCTACCGCAAGCCGCGCGCCGGCATGCCTGGCAGGGGGCGCGCGAGTTGAGCTGGCTCGCCTACACACATCATATTCGCTTGCCGACGCTCGAGGTGCATGCGGTCGACCGCTACCTGAGCATCGGCCCGATGCTCGGGCTCGATGCAGGCGCCGCGGATTTCTCATTTCCGATTCCGCCGGCGGCACACACGCGCGTCGCATCACTGCTGTCGCAGCATGGAGTTGCTGATAGAGCGCGCGGTCCGATCGTCATTGCGCCGGGCACGGTATGGGAAACCAAGGCGTGGCGCCAAGAGGGTTTTGCCGAGGTCGCGCGTCATTTTATGAGTCTGGGTTTCGCCGTGGTGCTGGCGGGATCGCCGCGCGAGCATGCGCTCTGCGCGCAGATTGCGGGCGATGCGCCCGGCGCCATCAATCTTGCCGGCGAGACCAGCCTCACCGAGCTCGTCGCACTTGTTGATCGCGCGAGCTTATGTGTGACCAACGATTCCGGGCCGATGCATCTCGCCGTCGCGCGTGGCCGCCCGGTGGTGAGCATCTTCGGACCGACCGATCCGATCTGGATCGGTCCCTATGGCCGCCTCGATGCGGTGCTGCAGAGCAAGATCCCCTGCGCGCCGTGTTATTTCCGTACGCTCGCGCGCTGTCCGCATCAGCACGCCTGCATGCGGGATATCACCAGCGCCGCGGTGATCGCGCGCGCTCAGGGTTTGTTGGATGCGGCCGGGCTGGCGCGGGTCGCGAGCCAGGCTTTCATGTAGCGATAGTAGCTGCCCTCGGCATTGGCGACGGCGAGCAGAAAGCCTTCCGGCCCGTCGAGGAAACCGCCGCGCAACACGTAGGCACGCAGGAATGACGCAAGCCCATGGCCGATGCCGGTGAAGAACGTGACGCGCCGTCCCGCCGCGACCAACGATTCCGCGCTCGCGGTCGAGTAACGGTCGATACGCGAGATCGCGTCTTCGAGGCGGAGCACCGGATGATGAATGAGATGCGGCGCGAGCCGCTTCACCACCCCGTCGCAGATCACCCGCTCGTGCACGATGACATCGTTGAAGCGCGCCTTGCCGCGACGAAACAGGCGCAGCACATAATCCGGAAACCAACCCGAGTGGCGCAGTGGCCGGCCGCAGAAACTGGACAGACGCGGAAACTCCCAGGCGTCGGCATCGCCGCGAGCGATCGCCTGCTGGATCGCTTGCGCGAGCTCCGGCGTCACGCGCTCGTCGGCATCAAGCGACAGCACCCAGTCGCCTTGTGCGAGCGAGAGCGCAAAGTTCTTCTGCGGACCGAACCCGGCCCAATCATGATGTGTGACTTGCGCGCCCTTTTGTTGGGCGATCGCCACCGTGTCATCGCTACTGCCGCAATCGACCACGATGCGCTCGTCGCAGAAGGCGAGGCTGTCGAGGCACGCGCCGATGTTGGCGGCCTCGTTGCGGGTGATCACGATGGCGCTCAGGCGGGGTATCATGTACGAATTCTTATTCCGATCAATTCGAGTCACTCTCGGTCGTCATCGCCGGGTTCGTCCCGGCGATCTCGATGATGCGTCATTGCGAGCGAAGCGAAGCAATCCAGAACGGCACCTCAGCACTGGATTGCTTCGTCGCTTCGCTCCTCGCAATGACGAGGACGGGACAAGCCCGGCGATGACGAGCTCAGAGGTGTTCAAGTAACCATGAGGTGCTTTAGCATGCACAGCCGCGCGGTGCACAGGAGTTCATGA
The DNA here is from genome assembly GCA_019241285.1 of Xanthobacteraceae bacterium. Taxonomy (GTDB): domain Bacteria; phylum Pseudomonadota; class Alphaproteobacteria; order Rhizobiales; family Xanthobacteraceae; genus JAFAXD01. The sequence goes on from JAFAXD010000223.1 coordinate 6,492, forward strand.
GTGGGCAGAGTTGTGGCTTGGATCGAGAAACAGCCGGCGGCGGCATTTGCGCTGTTCTGCGCCGTTCACATCGTCATCTGGACGCTGCTTCCGAGCGCGCTCTATCCGAACCTGCCCCTCGACTTGAATGAAGCGCTGACCTACGGTCCTGAATGGCAGCTCGGCTACGACAAGCTGCCGCCGCTGCCGTGGTGGCTGGTCGAGATCATGCACCAGCTGATCGGCACGGATTGGAGCTACTATCTGCTCGCGCAGCTTGTCATCATCGCGACGTTCGCGATCATCTGGCTCACGGCGTTGCCGCTGGTCGGCACGTCCGGCGCGCTGGTGAGCGTGCTCATTGCTGACGGGCTGCACTACTACAATTTCACCGCACCGAAGTTCAATCACGACGTGATTCAGCTGCCGTTCTGGGCACTCGCCACATTTGCGCTCTATCGCGCGTTGCGAACCGGGCGCCTGTGGTTCTGGGTGCTGACCGGTTTGGCGCTCGGCGTGGCGTTCTGGGCGAAATATTTCGTGCCGCTGCTCGCCATTCCGATGGCGCTGTTCGTACTGGCCGAGCCGACGGCGCGACGCGTGCTGGCAACGCCAGGCCCCTATGTGGCGATTGCGGTCGGTTTGTTGGTGGTGTCACCGCATCTCGTCTGGTTGATCGCGCACGACTTTCTGCCGCTGCAATATGTGGATGTCCGCTTCTCAGAGGCCAAGGGCGCGTGGGATCATCTCAAATGGCCCGGCGTTTTCCTGGCGGGTCAGTTCTTCTGGTTGATCCCGTCGTTCTTCATCGCACTGCCGCTGGTCCAGCCGCGCGCAACGTCGTATAGCGCGCCAGCCGATAAGTTCGATTGGTGGTACTTCACCACGATTGTGTTTCTACCAGCGATTTTGTTGCTCGCGTCTTCACTGGTTTCGGGCCGGCGCTTGATCACCATGTGGGGCTATCCGTTCTGGTTGTTTCTCGGCCTTTGGATAGTGATGACCGCGCGGGTTCTGATCGATCGAGAGCGACTCGAGCGCGTCATTGTGATCTGGAGCATCGTGACGATCTGCTACGCGCTCGC
>JAFAXD010000284.1 GCA_019241285.1 Xanthobacteraceae bacterium
GGAAGCACGCCAAGCCGCCTCGTAGGTCGCCAGCTCATCATTGGCCCGGCCGGCGGCAAGCGCCGTCGCGACGTGCTCGGCCGCCAGCATCCCGGACAACACGGCGTTGTGGGTCCCCTTGATGCGCGGCACGTTTACGAACCCGGCCGCGCAGCCGATCAACGCGCCGCCCGGGAACGCGAGCTTGGGCACTGACTGCCAGCCGCCCTCGGTGATAGCGCGTGCTCCATAGGCGAGACGTTTGCCGCCGGCGAATGTGTCGCGGATCAGCGGATGGGTTTTGAAGCGCTGGAATTCCTCGAACGGGGAGAGATACGGATTCTGGTAGTTCAGGTGCACTACGAACCCAACCGAGACCAGATTCTCGTCGTAATGATAGAGGAACGAGCCGCCGCCGGTACGGTTGTCGAGCGGCCAGCCGAACGTGTGCTGCACGAGCCCGGGCCGGTGTTTCTCCGGCGCGACTTGCCACAGCTCCTTCAGGCCGAGCCCGAATTTTGCCGGCTCGCGGTCGCGATCGAGGGCGAAACGGGCGATGATCTGCTTGCTGAGCTGCCCCCGCGCGCCCTCGGCCAGCAGCGTATATTTGCCCCGCAGCTCCATGCCGCGCGTAAATGACGCTTTCGGCTCGCCGTCCCTGCCGATCCCCATATCGCCGGTCGCGACCCCGGTGACCTCGCCGTTCGCGCCGTACAGCACTTCGGCCGCCGCGAAGCCAGGATAGATCTCAACGCCGAGCGCTTCCGCCTTACTGGCGAGCCAGCGGCACACGTTGCCGAGCGAGACGATGAAGTTACCGTGATTGTTCATCAGCGGCGGCATCATGAAATTGGGAAGCCGCAACGAGCCCGTTTGCGTGAGCATATAGAAGCGATCGTCGCTGACCGCGGTCTTGATCGGGGTCTCCTCGTTGCGCCAGTCGGGCAGCAGGCGATCCAATCCGATCGGATCGATCACCGCGCCCGAGAGAATGTGGGCACCGACCTCGGAGCCCTTCTCGACCACGACGACCGAGCAGTCGGGCGCAAGCTGCTTCAGCCGGATCGCTGCAGAAAGACCCGCCGGACCGGCGCCGACAATCACGACATCGAATTCCATCGCTTCGCGGGCGGGCAGTTCAGCCATGCGGTCCTCCGGGATTGATTGCTCCGGCTAGAGCCGTTTTTCCACGTTTGCCACAGGGCGGCAATCGGCTGCCCGCCATCCGTGCTAAACGTGAGGTATGTGTCCCGGACGCGGCGCAGCGCGCAGCGGTGCACCGCCGATCCGGGATCGTCACAAGTCTGGGCGATCCCGGGTCTGCAGCGCATCACTTCGTGCTGCGCTGCGCCCGGGATACGAGTTATGACGACGAGCGAGATGACCCCCGATCGAACCAAAGCCGCACGCGAACTGCTCGCCTTCTATCTGGAGGCTGGGGTCGACACCTTGCTGGGTGAGACGCCGGTGGATCACCTGGCCGCGGAGACACCGCCGGCGCCAGGCCCGGCAACGACCACGCTTGCATCGGCGCCGGTCGTGCCTGCCGCGCCGCGCGTGCCCGGTTCGCGGCCGCCGCTGACGCGAGCTGCACAGGCTCCCGCGGCGCCGGCGACCGCTCCGCTTGCTCCCGACACTGCCGTAATGGCGGCGCGTGACGCGGCCCGCAGCGCGGCGAGCCTCGATGAGCTGCGCGCCATCATGCAGAGCTTCACGGGCTGCGCGTTGCGAGTGACCGCAACACAGCTCGTGTTTGCCGACGGCAATCCGCAGGCTCGCGTGATGTTCGTCGGCGAAGCGCCCGGCCGCGACGAAGATCTCGCCGGCCTGCCGTTTGTCGGCCGCTCCGGCAAACTGCTGGATCGCATGCTAAAGGCGATCGGCCTCGACCGCACATCGGCCTATATCGCCAACATCATTCCCTGGCGCCCGCCCGGCAACCGCACGCCGACGCCGCAGGAGAGCCAGATCTGTCTTCCCTTCATCCTGCGCCAGATCGAGCTTGCCAATCCCGACGTGCTGGTCTGCATGGGCGGGCCCTCCTCACAGACGCTGCTGGGTTATAGCGACGGCATCCGCCGCACGCGCGGACGCTGGGTCGCGTTCAACACCGGCACGCGCGAGATCCGCGCCATCGCCACGTTCCATCCCGCTTACCTGCTGCGCTCACCGCTGGAGAAGCGCCACGCCTGGCGCGATTTCCTCGCCATCAAACAGGCGCTGGCGCAGAGCAAACAATGATCTGGTAGGCTGCGCATCATTGTGATCGCGTTGCGTTTCGCCGCACAATGTGCCGTCATTCTTGTAGTATAGGCTGATTTGCCTCGGTCAGCCTCGTCCCGCGAGTAGCGCGCCATGCATCTTGATCCCGAACTGCTTGCTCGCCTGCAATTCGCGTTCACCATTACGTTCCACATCATATTTCCAAGCTTCACCATCGGCACGGCCGCGTTCATTGCCACCCTGTTAGTGCGTTGGAACGTGACCGGCCAGGAGCACCTGCACCGGCTGGCGCGGTTCTGGACCAAGATCTTTGCCGTCTCATTCGCCATGGGCGTCGTCTCCGGCTTGGTGCTGTCCTACCAGCTCGGCACCAACTGGAGCCGTTTCTCGCTGGTCGTCGGAAATGTCATTGGGCCGATGATCGGGTACGAAGTACTGATGGCGTTTTTCCTGGAGGCAACTTTCCTCGGCGTCATGCTGTTCGGCTGGAAGCGCGTGCCGCCCTGGCTGCACACGATGTCGGCGATCTTCGTTGCCACCGGCACTGCCATCTCGGCGTTCTGGATTCTGTCGGCCAATTCCTGGATGCAGACGCCGGCCGGCTTCGAGATGCGCGACGGAATCGCGCAGCCGGTCGATTGGCTGACCGTAATTTTCAATCCGAGCTTCTTCTATCGTCTGCCGCACATGCTGACCGCGGCCTACTTGACCACATCGCTGGTCGTGCTGTCGGTCGGCGCGCGCTACGTGGTCGCCGGACGCCACTGGGCCGAAGCGCGCACCATGCTGCACATGGGCATCGGCATGCTGGCCATCCTCGGGCCGCTGCAGATCGAAATCGGCGATCAGCATGGGCTCAACACGCTCAAATATCAGCCGGCGAAGATTGCCGCGATCGAAGCGCACTGGGACGGTTCGGGGCCGGGCGAGCTGGTGTTGTTCGGTTGGCCTGATGCCAAGACTGAGACTAACCTCTATGAGGTCGCCATTCCGCACGCGGGCTCGCTGATTCTCACCCACACCTACGATGGGACTTATCCCGGGCTCAAGGATTTCCCCAAATCCGACTGGCCGCCGTTGATTTGGCCATTCTTTGCCTTCCGCATAATGGTCGGCATCGGCGTGCTGATGGCGCTGAGCGGCCTCGTCGGCGCATTTCTGTGGTGGCGCGGCACGCTGCTCGAGGCGCGCTGGTATCTGATCCCGATGTCGCACGCCTGGTGGCTGGGCTTCGTCGCCGTAATCTGCGGCTGGATCGTCACCGAGACCGGGCGCCAGCCGTGGGTCGCCTATGGCATCCTGCGCACCGCCGATGCGGTGTCGCCGGTGCCGGGCTCGAGCGTCGCCACGACACTCATCCTGTTCGTATTGGTCTACGGCGTAGTGTTCGCGTCCGGCATCTACTACATCAACCGGCTCATCAACAAAGGCCCCGAAGGCCGCGCGTCCGAAGCGCCGGAAACCGGCACACCGGTGCGCCCGCTGTCCGCCAGCACCGAAGCCGGTGCGGAAGTGTTGTAGCACCGCATTGGAGTTTTACATTTGCGCATGTCCTTCTCGGAAAACCGGTATCCACCCCGCATCAAGTGCGGGGCAGGCTTTTTCCGGGACATGCGCTGAGGAGGTTTGCCATGGAGTGGTACCTTCCGGTGATCTGGGCGGCGCTCATCGGCACCGCTGTCGCCATGTACGTCATCCTCGACGGTTTCGATCTCGGCATCGGCATCCTGTTTCCCTATGCGGGAAACGAGCGCGAGCGCGATCAGATGATGAATTCGGTCGCGCCGTTCTGGGACGGCAACGAGACCTGGCTCGTGCTGGGCGGCGGCGGCCTCCTGGTCGCGTTCCCCAAGGGGTACTCGGTGATCATGCCGGCCTTTTACCTGCCCATCATCATTATGCTGCTCGCGCTGGTGCTGCGCGGGGTCGCCTTCGAGTTTCGCTGGGTCTCGCACAGCCGTACATTCTGGAACGTCGCCTTTGCGTTCGGCTCGACGCTCGCGGCGCTCTGCCAAGGCGCGATCCTGGGCGGCCTGATCCAGGGCGTGAAAGTGGAGAACGGCGCGTTTGCCGGCGGCCCGTTCGATTGGGCCACTCCGTTCACGTTGCTGTGCGCGATCGGCGTCGTGATCGGTTATGCGCTGCTCGGCGCGACCTGGCTGATCGTCAAGACCGACGGCGAAGTGGAAGCGCGCGGGCGACGACAGGCGCGCGTGTTGCTGCTGCTGGTACTGCTGTTCATGGCGGCGGTGAGCCTGTGGACGCCGATCGCATTCGAGCGCATCGCCACCCGCTGGTTCTCATACCCGAACATCGCGTTCCTGTGGGTGGTGCCGGTGATCACGGCAATCGTCGCCTATCTGGACTGGCACTGGATCTACGAACGCGAGGTGCTGCCGTTCCTGGCGTCGATCGTCCTGTTTCTGCTCGGCTACCTGGGTCTCGTGATCTCAGTGTTCCCCTACATGGTTCCGACCTCGCTGACGATCTGGGATGCGGCGGCGGTGCCGGCGAGTCAGATCTTCATGTTGCTCGGTACGGTCGCGCTGCTCCCGCTGATCCTCTGCTACACCGGCTTCGTGTATTGGCTGTTTCGCGGCAAAGTGCGCGAGGGCGAGGGATATCACTGACAGGAGACAGGGATCAGTAAGTCAGGCATCACGCAGAAAGAGATGTCTCATTTTGCGTCTCTTCCTGACTCCTGACTTCCTGATTCCTGACTCCTTTGGATTCCCCATCCGATCCGCAGCCGCGGTCCGCCGCCCAAGGTAAAGCGATCGAAGGCGCGGGGAATGTCAGGCACGATCTCCGGGAAACGCTCGCTGAGCTCGGGTGGCGGCGGGCCGGTCGTGTCGGCGGCGCTCCACACCACGACCGCTCCCCTTCGAGCAATCTCATCCGGCGTCACCCATGGCGAGCGCGTCGGCGTGGCATTAAGATAGAGGCTTGCGCGCGGGCGTGACTTGAGCGCGACCAAGGCGGCGAGCCGCGGCTCTCCAGCGGCGATCGCCAACGGCTGCCCGGTGCGACGGTGAAACTCATCGGAAAAGTAGCGGCCGATCGCTTTCGCCGGCTCTGAGACGGCAAATCGCATTCCCGTGATCGCCGGCGCGAACATAAGCACCAGCACGGTAATGACCGGCGGGGCGACCAGCAGCACTCCCCATAACCGCGCCAGCGCGTATTGCCGGTTGAGCTCGATCACGTCGCCCGCCGCGAGCACCACCGCAAGCGCGGTGAGAAAGACGACCGGCGCGGTTCCACCTGCCGGTTCTGCGTCCCCCATGATCACGCCGAGAATCATGGTGATGACAAGCGGCACGATCGCGAATGTGTAGATGAAAGCCTTGGCAAACGGATGCACGGGCGCGCGCGCAAACTGCGGAACCGGGTCCTTTGTCTTGACCGGCCAGCCGCTCGCCAGCAGGGCGAGCGCCACGAGGCCGACGTGCAGCAGCAGGATACGCGCCGGCATGCGCAACCAGTCCAGGAACTCCCGATTGTCGCGTGCTTCACGCAGCTGGTCAGCGACCGGCGCGAACACCTGCTTCTGCCCATCGAGCCAGATCAGGTGCGGGAATGTCAACAACACGATCACGAGGCCGGCAAGCCACGGATCGATGGTGAGGAGCAGTGCGCGTCCGCGCGCCGTGCTCAGCATGAAGACGAGCAGCACCGCGAGCAGAAAAATGCCGGCGTAGCTCGTGAGCATCAGCAATCCGGCATCGATCGCGTACGCGCCCCAGTAGAGGCGCTTATTCTGCGCCGCAGCCCGCCAGAAATGCAACAGCGCGAGTGCGCTCAGCGCCATCGCCAGGATCGGCGGACCGAATTCCAGAGTCGGCAGGCCGAACGCGAAGATGCCCACCATCAGCATGACCGCGATGGCGCCATGCGCGATCCCGAGCGTGGCGCGGCCAAGCTCGAATACGGCCCAGTAAGTGATGATGACGCAGATCTGGGCGAGTAGATAAACGCCGGGCATGCCGGCGATGTCGTAGGCGATTTCACCGAGCCAGAACGCCAGCGGCGGCCCGTAATAGCTTCCCAATTGGAACTCGTGACCGACCGCGAGCACCAGCGGCAGATTGTCGGGAGGCGCCGCGTAGAACACCGATGCCACGATCCACCACAGGGCGGCTTGCGCTGCTGCAACGGACAGAACGAGGCCGCGCGGCTGCGCGCGCAGCAACTCGAATAGAAGCGAGACTCGCCGCATCAACATGTTCAACTGTTTAGGAGATAAACCGCCGGCTTCACAACAGCGTGTCCGCCTGCGCGGCCGCTGTCAATCCGAGGGCTTCGGCGACCGGCGCGAACGAACGGCGGTGATGGATGGTGGGCCCGAGCCGGGACAGCGCGGCAAAATGTTCCGGTACGCTGTAGCCCATGTGGCGCTCGAAGCCATAGCCCGGATGGGCCGCGCCAAGGCAGGTCATCAGCCGATCGCGCACCACCTTGGCAATGATCGAGGCGGCCGCGATCGACGCGATCAGGCCGTCGCCGGAGATCACCGCCTGGCACTCGCAGTCGACCGCGATCTTGTCGCGGCCGTCGACGAACACGAGCTTCGGCCGCTCCGGCAGCCCCGCAACGGCGCGTGCAAGCGCCCACAGCGACGCGCGCAGAATGTTGTCGCGATCGATCCGCTGGGGCGACGCCACCGCGACCGCAAACTGGGCGTTCTTGGTGATCTTCTCGTAGAGTGCCTCGCGCTCGGCCGCGGACAGTTTTTTGGAATCATTGAGCCCGCGCGGCACCCGCTGCGGATCGAGAATGACGGCCGCGGCAACCACGGGTCCGGCGAGCGGCCCGCGGCCTGCTTCATCACAACCGGCAACCGGCCAAAGCCCGCGCTTCATCGCCGCACGCTCGCGCCGAAACGTCGGGCGCAGATCGGGCTCGGCCAGCGGCAGGCGCGGAGTGCGAACGGGGACACGACTCATGGCCGGATGGTGCAGAGACGAGGGCAACTGCGCAAGTCTCGACCGCAGTTATCCCGGGAGAACACAGGCGCAGAGCGGACTTGGTACCCGCCAGCCCGCCAACTGTTCGACGCTACGCGTCCGCAGGCATTCGCTCCGGCGCTACGGCAGTCACGATAGCGTCAGCGGAATCCTGGATGAAATCCGGATCGCGCTTTAGTTCCTCAAAAGTTCGTGGCGTCGGGATTGGATCTCCGTCGGCGCGCATGAGCGTGAGGTGTCCCGCGAGCGCCTGCGCAGCGTTGGAAACGGCCTCCTCAAATGTGTCGCCAGCCGATATGCAGCCGGGGACATCCGGAAAGCTGACGCCATAGCTCGTGCCTTCATCTTTGTGCACCAGCGCCAGGTAGCTCTTCATCGGATCCTAGCTCCGTTCCTGCAACTGCGCCTGCCGGTAGATGACCTCACCGTCTTCGGATGCAAGTCTTTGCGCGGATGCGGAATAGTGACTTTGCCTCGCTTCAAAGCGTGTTTGAAATGATGATGACCCCGGTCGCGCCGACGAAGTACCATCCCTCCGCTTCAAGTTCGCGTATGATAGCACGCGAATCCTTGCCCACGCCACGCCCCCGGTACCCTGCTTCGTGCCGAGAGCAAGTTGCACCAAGCGTCTACGATAGACAACCCGAGAGGCCGCTCTCAATGCGGCCGTCCGAGCACGTAGGAAAACGGCATCAGGAAAATGTCTTCGCCGTTCTCGTCGCTGACATGCATGGTCCAGGCGCGCCAGTCATCCGGGGTCTGGCTGGACACGAACTGGCGCACGATCGTCTTGGCACGCTCGTGCGCCTCGACCAGATCCTCGACATCGCTGCCATCATGATCGAGCAAGACCCGCTCGCCGCTGGCGCAGTGGAAAAAGACGTGGGTCATGTTCTCCTCCGGGAGACAGGGGTCGCTTTTCGACCTTTGTCCGAAGCGTAGACCCAAGTTGGTGAATTGATCCTGAAGCGGGCGATGGCCGATTGTTCAGGTACATGGCCTCGCGATGGCCGCCGGATTACACGGCGTTCATCAATCAGCCTGTTGGAGCGCTTCGACCCCGAGCGCGATGCGCAAAATCCGCGCGTCGCTCCCCTGCGTGCCGACGACCGAGAGGCCGACCGCAAGCTCGCTCCCGCGCTGGATCGGCACCGTCGCGGCGCAGCCGTCGAGGAAGTTCACCACCGATGGATTGCGCAGGATCATGGCATTGAGCCGGGCATAATCGGCGTCGGGCGCGAAGGCCGAGAGCGGCGGCGCTAGCTTGGCCACGGTCGGCATGAGCAGCGCGTCGAACGGCGCCAACGACGCATTGAAGCTCGCAACGATGCGGCGGCGATCTTCCACGAGGCGGACATAATCGGCGGCCGACATCTCGCGGCCGCGCTCGATGCGCACGCTCACCCGCGGGTCATACTCACCCCCTCGTCGCGCCAGCAAATCCGCATGCCACGCATAGGCCTCCGGAGCAGGAAAACCGCCCTTCTGGTTGGCGACCGTGAGCTGATCGAATTCCGGGACCTTCTGCTCCACCAACCATGCCCCGCCTTCGGCCAGCTCCGTACAAGCGCGCTCGAACGCCGCCGCGACCTCAGGGTCCAAGCCGTCGACCACATAGTTGGTCGGGACCAGAAAGCGCAGCCCCGCAAGCGGCAGCGCGTCCGGCACGCGCGGTGCCTCGCCGGCCATGATCGCGTCCGTGATGATGCAGCAACTGATGCTGCGTGCGAGCGGACCGATGGAATCGAGCGTCGTGGAGAGCGGCAACATCCCCTCTTGGGGAATGCGCCGCGCGGTCGGCTTAAAGCCCGAAAGCCCGCACAGCGCCGCCGGAATGCGCACGGACCCACCGGTGTCCGTGCCGATCGCGACCACCGCCATACCATCCGCCACAGATACTCCAGCGCCAGACGACGAGCCGCCCGGAATGCGGGCGCGGTCGAATGGATTGCCGGGCGTGCCGTAGTGCGGATTGATGCCGACACCGGAGAACGCAAACTCGGTCATGTTGGTGCGGCCAATGAGCACCGCGCCGGCTTGGCGCAGCCGGTGCACGATCGCAGCGTCGCGCGTCGCCGCCGGCTGATCCTTGAGCACGGCGGAGCCGCCGCGCGTGCGCTGCCCGCGGACGTCGAACAGGTCCTTGATCGAGACCGGCAAGCCGGCAAGCGGCGAGAGCACGTAGCCGGCTTGACGCAGCTGGTCCTGGGCATCGGCGGCGCGGCGCGCCCCCTCGGCATCAACCTCTAGAAACACCCGCGCGCCCTCGCCCGCCGGGTCCACAATCGCGGCGAGCGCTTGCTCGACCAAAGCGCGACTCGTGATGCGTCCAGCCGCGAGATCGGCGGCAAGCGACAGAACGGTTGGGCCAGATTTCACGCGATGTCCTTTCCAGAGGTCAGTGGTCAGTAATCAGTGATCAGTAGGCCGTAATCAAGAGGAAGGTCTGCAATCTCTGATTACTGACGACTGGCCACTGATTCCTGGCCTTGACTTAGGCAAGCCAATTAGTAAAGCTACTTACCAAATCGGGAGCCTCGCCAATGACGGCAAGCGCAACACCTGCGACCCGCGTTCCCGCGGTCGGCAACGCGCCGATGCTCGATGCTTCGCTGCGCGATTATCTCGACACCAACGCCGATATCGTCACCCGCATCCGCAAACCGGTCTCGATCGATGACGTCGGCGCGCTTGCCGCCCAAGTCGACACGCCGATCCTGTTCGAGCACATCGTCGAGAAGCCAGGCTTTCGCCTGTGCGACATCCTGGTGAAAAACCGCGCCTTGCAGGCCCGCGCACTCGGCGTTCCCCGCGAGGATTATCTCAAAACATTGGCCTTCCGGCTGCGCCAGCCGCCCCGCGGCTTCAAGCATGTGAAGACCGGGCCGGTGAAGGAGATCGTCAAGACCGGCAGTGACGCCGATTGGTCTATCCTGCCGATCCCGAAGCACAAGGACGCGGATGAGTGGCCCTACGTCACGGCCATGAATGTGATCCGCGATCCGGAGACCGGGTTCTACAATTCATGCCACGCCGGCACCCAGGCAGTGGGCAACAGGCGCGGGTTGATCAGCTTCGTCACCCCGCACTCGCACATGATTATGAACAAGTATCGGGCGATGGGGCGCGACAAGATGCCGATCGCCTTCGTGTTTGGCGTTCCGCCTGCCTACGAGATCATGGCCAATTTCTCCGGCCTGCACATGGACATGTGGGGCGAGTTGGAGATGGTCGGCACCATCATGGATCGCGATGTCGAGATGGTGGCGTGCGAGACCCTCGATCTCAACGTTCCGGCGCAGGCGGAGATCGTGGTCGAAGGCTACGTCAAGCTCACCGAAATGTTTCCGGTCGGTGAGGTCACCTCACCCTCCATGTATCACCTGCCGCATCACGAGCGCGTGCCGGAGGTCGAGATCACCGCGGTGACCATGCGGGCGGATCGGCCAATCTATCGCAACCATCAGACCACGCCGGATACCGATCACCAGCCGCTGCCGCGGCTCTGTCACGAGGCGGTGCTTTACAATCGCCTCTCCGAGATCGGCCTCGCCGTGAAGGACGTGCGCTTTCCAACCTGGGGGGCGGCGCTCTCCTGCATCCTGCAGTTCGACTATCCGCGCGAGGGCATGGTCAACGACGCGCTGATGACCGCCATGGGGGCGCCTTGGCTCAACACCAAACTGGTCGTCGCGGTCAGTCCCGATACCGATCTCGATCAGCCGGGCGAGGTCTACCACGCGATGGCGACGCGCTGCGATCCCTCGCGTGACGTAATCATTGTCGGCAATACGCGCGGCTCGCCCTACGACCCATCGGCGAAACCGCTGGAGGGCCAATATCCCTGGCGGACCGTCGGCAAGATGGGCATCGACGCCACCCGCAAGGCGCGCCACGACCCGCATGACTTCGACCGTGCCTGGCCCAAGAACTGGGGCAAGGTGAAGCTCGCTGATTATTTGTAGTCCAAGGAGAGCCCGCATGAGCAAGTCCGCGACCCCTCCCCCTCCCCATGTCCTCGTCGAAGCCGAGCCGTTCATTCCCTACATGAAGGAAGAAGACTTCGCGCCGAGTCTGCAGCCGGTGCTCGCGCCCTACAAAAAGCGCATGGGCTTCCTGCCGAATGCGCTCAAGTTCTATGCCCATCGGCCCGAGATCGCCGAGACGTTGTGGGCACTCAACAGCAAGATCATGCGCGATCCCTCCTCGACGCTCGACCAGTTTCTCAAGCGCAAGCTTGCCGTCGTGTGCTGCACCATCAATGGCTGCGCTTATTGTACGGCGCATAGCTGCACCATGCTCAAGGCCCCGCGCGGCGCCGGCTCAGAGGGCTGGGGCCTGAGCGAGCAGGAACTGCAGGACCTGGTCACCGGCGCCATGGTGCCGGCGAACGAGTTCGAACGGGTGTGTTTTGATTATGTGCGCGCCGCATCGTCTGACCCGACCGCCGTGCCAACCGAGATCCTCGACCGGCTCAAGCAGCACCTCACGCCGCCGCAGATCGTGGAGCTCGCCTGCGTGGTCGGGTTCTGGAAATTCTACAACACGGTGCATGACAGCCTGCACATCCCGGTGGAGAGCCAGTTGTTGAAAGACACGGGTTACGTCGATCTAGACGCGGCGTAACGGAGCCTCGCAACAAACTCGGCCCTCATCCTGAGGAGCACGCGCTTGCGCGTGCGTCTCGAAGGATGGCCGCAAGGAAAAGCCCTCGCCCCGGGGCCATCCTTCGAGACGCACGCGGGCTTAGCCCGCGTGCTCCTGAGGATGAGGGCTGTGGATTTTTGCTGGTTCGATCGGATCAAACTCACTTGGCGGCCAAACCCAAGACCCAACTCAAGCAACACGCCGGGTTCGCGCTCCCCGCGACCGTGTCGCGCGCGCCGCTGCTCGAGAACGGCAGCGACGACCGGTTCCGCCAGCTCGTTTATGACCTGCTCACCGTGTCAGTCCGCATGGAAGCGGTGCGCGAGCATCTGGCGCGCCGCCTCGGCGTGAGCGGGCCGCAGTACAGCATCCTGATGGCCATCACGCGCCTGCAGGGTCCGCACGGGGTGCGGGTGGGTGCGATCGCGAAGGCGCTACACGTGACCAGCGCCTTCATTGCGACCGAGACCGGCAGGCTCGCCCGGCTCGGGCTCGTGTCCAAGAACCCCAATCCGAAAGATCGCCGCGGCGTCCTGCTCGCGGTGACAGCCAAGGGCGAGGCGGCGCTGACCAAGCTTGGTCCCGAGATCCGCGCCGTCAACGACGATTTCTTCAAGCCGCTCGACCGCGGCGCCTTCCTGGCGCTGGCAAACACCGCTGCCGCGCTGGTTGAAAGCTCGAGCAGGATCGAGCGCCGGCTGCGGCAGATGGACGACGACGAGTGGCTCGCGCTAGGTCGTGCCGCCGAGTGAGAATGACGCGCGAACGCTAAACAATGCAGCACTTTGAGCCACACCGCGCCCAGTCAATGCGCTTGTGAAATTTGGTGGGTGTGGCAGGGTTCACCAACACGCGTGTGAGGTCGCCATGGTGTCCTATTTCGTCCGATATCGCGGTCAGGCCGCCGACCGACTCGCGTTCGCGCGTTATTACGAGAACGAGCACGCGCGCGTCCTGCGTGGCTTTTCCGGCATTCGCTCGCTGATCCTGCATCAGCCGATGGGTTGGAACGATCCCTTTCCCGTCCAGCCCGACGGCACCGAACTACTCGCGCAGATGACCTTCGACAGCGCCGCTGATCTTGATGCCGCCCTCAAATCGGACGCACGGCGCGAGGCACGCGCCGACTTCGCGCGCTTTCCCGCATTCACCGGCGAAGTCACCCATCAAGCCATGACCGCCAAGGTGATTTTCTGATGAACGTGGAGAACGCGCGCCGTGTGCTGCAACGGGACCGGCACCCACATCTGTTCCGTCCGCTCACCTTGCGTAGCGTGACCGTCAAGAACCGCATCATGATGTCGCCGATGTGCCAGTACTCGGCGGAGGATGGGCTGCCGAATGAATGGCACAGCCATCACCTCGCCGCCCGCGCCGTCGGTGGCGCCGGCATCGTGTGCGTGGAGGCGACGCATGTGGAGCCGCGCGGGCGCATCACCAAACATTGCCTCGGATTGTGGAACGACGAACAGCGCGATCGGCTCGCCGCAATTGCGCGCTTCGTTGCGAGCCAAGGCGCGGTCCCCGGTATCCAGCTTGCGCATGCGGGCCGCAAAGGTTCGGTCACGCGCCCGTGGGAGGGCACGCAGCCGCTCGCCCCGGGCGACGGCGCCTGGGAAGTGATCGCGCCCTCGCCCCTGCCCTATGCCGACGGATTTGCGCTCCCGCGCGAAATGAACGGTGAGATGATCGAAAGCGTGCTCGCGAGCTTTCGCCATGCGGCGCAGCGCGCCCTGGACGCCGGCTTTCAGTATCTCGAGTTGCACGGCGGCCATGGCTATCTGCTGCATGAATTTCTCTCGCCGCTCACCAACCAACGCGGCGATCGCTATGGCGGCACGCGCGAGAACCGCATGCGTTTCCTGCTCGAAACGGTGAGCGCCGTACGGACGGTCTGGCCGCAAGAATTGCCGCTGTCGGTGCGTCTCTCCGTCACCGATTGGATCGACGGCGGCTTCACGATCGACGATGCGGTCGCCCTGGCCAGCACCTTGAAGGCGAGTGGCGAGGTCGATCTGATCGATGCGAGCAGCGGCGGCCTTGATCCGCGCCAGCGGATTCCCGTGCATCCCGGCTATCAGGTGCCCTTCGCCGAGCGCATTCGCCGCGAGGCCGGCATCGCCACGGCGGCAGTGGGGTTGATCGCGGCGCCGGAAGCGGCGGAAGAGATCATCGCCAACGGACGCGCCGACCTGGTCGTGCTCGGCCGCATGCTGCTCAACGACCCGTACTGGCCGTTGCACGCCGCCAAAGCCTTGCGCGCCGAGGGCGTTGCCTGGCCGGCGCAATACGAGCGCGCCAACATCTACTGAGAGAGGGTCATGCTCGGCCAGCAGTTCATCAATGGCGTGATGCTCGGGTCGGTCTACGCCATGGTCGCGGTCGCGCTTACGCTGTCGATCGGCGTGCTCAATTTCCTCAACTTCAGCATTCCCGGCCTGTTCATGATCGCCGGCATGGCGACGTGGGCGCTGATCCATGCGGGCGTTGCCTGGCCGCTGGCAATTCTCGGCGCGCTGGCGATCACCGCCGCTGTGTCACTCGTGGTCGAGCGCTTCACTTGGCGCTGGCTGCGCGGCGCCGAGCCCTTCGTCCCGCTGGTCAGCTCCATGGCGTTCCTGCTCTTGTTCGAGCACCTCGCCATCGCCTGGTGGGGCTCGGAGATGCGCGTGTTGCCGTCCTTGTTTGCCGGCACTGATTGGCGCGTTGCGGGGTTCGTCATCGGGGTGCCGCAGCTTGTCGGGCTCGCGGTGTCGATCGCGTCGATCTTCGGATTGTCGCTTCTGTTGAAACGCACCAGCATGGGCCGGTCGCTGCGGACGATCGCTGAGGATTCCGACACCGCCTTGTTGCTCGGCGTCGACGTCAACCGGCTGGTGCCGGTCGTGTTCGCCCTCGCTGGATTGTTTGCTGCGCTTGCCGGCGTCCTGTTCGCGCTCAACTACCGCCAGGTACAGCCCTTCATGGGTGAGGCCGTCGGGCTCAAGGGTATCTCGGCGATGATCGTCGGCGGCATGGGCAGCACCTGGGGCGCGATCGCCGGCGGACTCGTCATCGGTATCACCGAGGTGCTCTCGGTCGGTTACGTCGGCGCCAACTTCGTCGACATCGCGGTATTCGGTTTGTTGTTGCTGATCCTGTTCGTGCGGCCAACCGGGTTGTTCGCGGGGCTTCCCGCCGGTCGAGGCGGCATATGAGCGGCTACCTCGAAGGCATCCTGGTTCTGCTCGCGGTCAACGTCGTGTTCGCCTACGGGGCTTTCCTGCCGGTCGCCGCCGGCCAGCTCAATCTGGGCCTTGCCGGATTCGCCGCGATCGGCGCTTATGCGTCGGCCTACCTGAGCAACACGTACGCGATCGACCCCATCCTCGCGATCCTGCTCGGCGGCATCGCGGCGGGCGCCGTCGCGCTCATCGTCGCTGTCCCGGTGCTGCGCACGCGCGGCATCTACCTCGCGCTTGCCACCTTTGCGGTGGGGCAAATTGTCCAAGCGGCTCTGCTCAACCTCGAAGTGGTCGGCGGCGCGGCCGGCTATCCGGTGACGGCCTTCATTCGCCTTCCCACCATTGCGGCATTTGCGGCCGGCGTCGTCGTTTTGGTGGCACTCCTATTCGCCACGCGCTTCGGCATTGCGGTCACCGCCGTGCATGACGATGAACGCGTTGCCGACCTGATGGGCCTGAACACGCGCGCGTTCCAGGTCGCTGCCTTCACGCTGGGCTCCGTCATTGCCGGCATCGGCGGCGGGCTTTACGCGCACCACTTCAGCTTCATCGAAGCGCAGTATTTCAACATCGGGCTTTCCATCACAATCGTGCTCTACGTGCTGCTCGGCGGCACGCAGACCGTGCTCGGCCCGCTGCTCGGCGCCGCGGTGTTTACGCTGCTGCCCGAGTTGCTGCGCGGCAGCGCCAACTGGCGCTACGTGCACTTCGCGGCGGCGGTGATCATCCTGATGGCGCTGCGCCCACAGGGCCTGCTCACCGCCGCGCAAATCCGCCGCTTGCTCGGATTGGATCGCGCCGCGCTTTCGCGCGAGCGTGCCGCATGACCAACCCACAGCCGATCCTGCGGCTCGACCGGATCACCAAGCGCTTCGGCGGCATGACGGCGATCGACGATCTCAGTTTCACGGTGCGGCGCGGCTCGCGCACCGCATTGATCGGACCGAACGGCGCCGGCAAGACCACCGTGTTCAACCTCGTCACCGGTGCCGTTCCGGTCGATGCCGGCCAAATATTTGTTGATGGCCGGGATCTCACGCAGATGCCGAGCCGCAAGCGCGTCCGCCATGGTCTGGCACGGAGCTTCCAGAACGTACGCCTGATGCCGCATCTCACGGCAATCGAGAACGTGATGGTCGGCCAGCATTGCCACAATGGGGGCCTCTTCGGCGTGCTGCAGCCGGTGAACCTCTGGCCCGGCAATCGCTGGCGCGCGGCTGCGCGGGCAGCGTTGTGCGAATCCGGGCTCGAGCAATATGCGGCTGCGACGGTGAAGAACCTGCCCTACGGCGTGCAGAAGCGGCTCGAAGTCGTGCGGGCCATGATGGCGCAACCACGGCTGTTGTTGCTGGACGAGCCCGCCGCTGGATTGAACTCGGCCGAAACCGAAGCGCTGCAAGTCCTCCTCGGTCGCATTTGCAGCAGCAGCGATGTGACGCTGCTCGTGGTCGAGCATGACATGCATTTCGTCGGCGCGCTGTGTGACGCGGTGGTCGTCCTCGACTTCGGCCGCAAGATCGCCGAGGGCTCACCGGCGGAGGTGCGCGCCGACCCGCGCGTGCAGGAGATCTATCTCGGGACCACCATCGCCGAGCCGGTGGAGCGCTGTCATGTTGCTCGAAGCGCGTGACCTCGAGGTCCGCTACGGCAGCGTGCGCGCTGTGCGCGGCCTGTCGTTGCAGCTTGCGCCGGGCGAAATCGTCGCCGTGCTGGGCGCCAACGGGGCGGGCAAGTCATCGCTGTTGCGAGCACTGCTCGGGCTCACGCGGGCGCATGCCGGCAAGGTCGCGTTCGACGGCAACGACGTCACCCGCTGGTCCACGAGCGCGCGCGTGCGCGCCGGGCTGGTCCTCGTGCCGGAGGGCCGCCGCATCGTCATGGGCCTCACGGTGCAGGAGAATTTGCTGATGGGCGCCGGCCAGCGCCGCGACAGCAGCGCCGTGCAAACCGAGATCGAGCAGGTCTACCAGCGCTTTCCCAATCTGGCGGCACGCCGGCACGCATCTGCGTCCGTGCTTTCCGGCGGCGAACAACAGATGCTCGCCATCGGCCGCGCGCTGCTTGCCGCCCCGAAGCTGATGATGCTGGACGAGCCCTCGCTCGGCTTGAGCCCACGCCTGGCCAATGAAGTGCTCGCACATGTCCGCGACCTCAACCGCGAGCGCGGCCTGACCATCCTGCTGGTGGAGCAGAACACGCAGCGCGCGCTCGAGATCGCGCACCGCGCCTATCTGCTCGAGCTTGGCCAGGTGCTGCGCCAAGGCCCTGCCGCGGAGTTTGCGGCCGATCACAGTTTGCTTGACGCGTATCTGGGCCGCGGCCAAGCCGCGCAGCGGCCGACGCCGGCGCAACTGACCACCTGATGTTTCGCGAGGAGAGGGATGTGATGACCAGAACCATGCGCGTTGCACTGCTGACCGTGGCCTTGGCCGCGGTATCGATCACGGCGGCGGCCGCCCAGGACTTGATTCTCGGCTATCTGCCGGCGAGCGGCGGCCCGTTCGCCACCTTCTCCAAAACCAATGCCATCGCGGCGCAGATGGCGATCGACGAGATCAACAGCGCCCGCGGCATCAATGGCAAGAAGCTGCGCATGGTTGAATTCGACACTGCCGGCAAGCCCGACCAGGCCGTAGTCGGCCTGCGCAAGCTTGCGGACGATGACAAGGTCATGGCGATCATCGGCCCGTTCAGCTCGAGCGAGTGCCGTGTCGTCTTCCCCGCAGGCGAGCGCGCCGGCATCGACACCATGTCCATGGCGTCCTCGGCGCCCAAGCTGGCCGAGCCTTTCACCTACGCGTTCCGCAACACCTCGGACGAGGGTTACATGTTCGAGCGCGTGCTGCGCGCCATCAAGGAAAAGAATTATCCGGCGCAGACGGCGGCGGTTGCTTACGCGACCGATGACGTGATCTCCAAGACCATGGGCGAGAACGTGCTGCCCAACCTGATGAAAAAGGCCGGCATCGACGTGAAGCTGAGCGTCACCTATCTGACGCAGGCGTTCGACCTTGCGGCGCAAGCCTCGCAGCTTGTGGCCCAGCCGACCGACCTGCTCGGCATTGGCTCGGGCCCGGAGTCGGCGACGCGGCTGGTGCAGGAGCTGCGCCGCCAGGGCGGCAAGGCGCGGCCAGTGGCGGGCTCGACCATCGCCGATCCGGAGCTGCCCAAGCTGATGGGACCGGCCGGCAACGGCACGATCATTCCCACCACGTTTTACGCCAGTACCGATGACCGGGCGCGCCAGTTCGAGGAGGAATTCCTCAAGCGCGCCAAGGCGGCCGGCATTGATCGCAGCGCATCCTCGCAGTTCGACGCGGCGACCTACGACATCGTGCTGATCTATGCCCAGGCGATGAAGGCCGCGAACGTGACCGGCGATCCGGCTAACCTGGCGGCCGAGCGTACCGCCATCCGCGACGCCATCCGTGCCATGAAGGATTTTCCGGCCCTGGAAGGCCCGATCTCGTTCGGAAAGAATGGCGACGCGCTCAAACCGGTGTATGTCATCGAGCTCAACGACGGCAAATGGAACCTGATTGCCACCTATGGCCCAAACACTTGAACGAACCATCGATCCGCGCGAGATCAAGCACCTGGTGATCGCCGGCTGGACCGGGCGCAACGTCGAAGCGCTGGAAAAACACATCCTCGAGCTGGAAGCGCTCGGGGTGAAGCGGCCGAAGTCGACCCCGATCTTCTATCGGGTCGCGGCTGACCTCCTCACCACCAAGCCCAGCATCGAGGTGCTGGGCACGGGCTCCACCGGCGAGGTCGAGTTCGTACTGTTCTCGCTCGCCGACGGCCTGTGGGTTGGGCTCGGCTCCGATCACACCGACCGCAAGGCCGAGACAATCGGGGTCTCGCTCTCCAAACAAATGTGCGCGAAGCCGATCGCCGCTACGGCCTGGCGCTATGAAGACGTCCGCTCGCATTGGGATCAGCTGATGCTGCGCTCCGACGTGCGGCGCGGCGGCGAACGCCAGCTCTATCAGGAGGGCTTCGTCGCCAGCATGCGTCCCCCCGATGACCTGATCAAACGTTATACCGGCGACGCGACGCTGCCGGCCGGCACCGCCATGTTCTGCGGCACCCTTGCCGTGCACGGCAACATCACGTTTGCCGACCGTTTCGAGATGGAGCTCAACGATCCGGTGCTTGGCCGCAGGATCTCGCACGCCTACACCATCACAACACTGCCAGACGAAGGATAGGAGCGCCCGATGGGTTATCACAAAGGCCACAAGGAATTTCATTCACTGGACTTGAGCGACGGCTGGCACACGCCGCCCGGCTATCCGCCCGGCATCCAGCAGAAGATCATCGCCGGCGAGTTGGACGAGAAGAACAAGCACGGCAACCGCACCCGGCTGCTGCGCTTTGCGCCCGGCACCTACACCACCGAGCCGTTCGTGCACGACTATTGGGAGGAGGTGTTCCTGGTTTCAGGCGATCTCATCGTCGGCAACGACAAGCAGGGCAACGGCGGCGAGAAATTCACGGGGTATACTTACGCGGTGCGCCCGCCCGGCGCCTATCACGGGCCGTTCAAGTCCGACACGGGCTGCATTCTCTTGGAGACGCACTTCTATCAGGACGTCGCCTAACTCACACCCGACTGCCGCGATAAGACCGGCGCAGCAGCGCCAACAGGCTGCTGCCGGTCAGCGCGCCCAGGACATAGATGATCAGCACCAGGAGCGCGAGTGGCGCGGCGACCCTCATGTTCAGGAACGATACAGTCACCGTATCGAGATTCTGCACCGCGAAGATGAGTGTCGCCAGCGCGAATACGATGATGATCAGCAGATAGACCCAGCGCATGGTCACCTCCCCCTCAATAGTTCAACTTCGTTCTCAGTATATCACGGCGTAGCGAAGTGTCCTCCCCTCCCCCGCGCGCAGCGCGCGGGGAGCGGTCGGGGGTGGGGGCGAAGTGAATTGCAGAATGTGCGTCAACAACAACAATAAAAGAGCCCCCCACCCCAACCCTCCCCGCCACTCGCTACGCTCGCGGGGGGAGGGAGACACGCCAACGCAAGCCCTGCAGCTCTCTACACCGGCGGCGTCCCATGCGTGTGGAACGACGCGATCGTCTGCAGGCCCCAGGCTTGGCCCTTCTTGCGCTCCGCTTCGGTCCAGGTGATCGGCTTCCAGTCCGGGGCGAGAATGAGCCGCGCGCCGGCGTTCGCCACCTCGACCCGGTTACCGCCCGGCTCGTAGACATACAGAAAGAACGTCTGTTGGATCGCGTGCTTGTGCGGGCCGGTCTCGATGAAGACGCCGTTCTCCAGGAAGATATCGGCAGCGCGCAAAATCTCCTCGCGCGAGTCGAGCGCGTAAGTCACGTGATGAAAGCGGCCCTTGGTATTGGTGTGATCATGCGTGTAGGCGAAGTCATAGCTCTTGTTGGTCGCCGTCATCCACATGCCGGCCTCGGTGCCGTCATCGAGCACGATCTGCTCGGTGATACAAGGTCCAATCGCAATCTGGGATGGGCAGCCAATGCGCACCGCTTCAGATCACGACGATATACAAGACTAAACTCCACTCACCGACGACCCGCGCGGCACCAGCGTGGCGAGCGGGCCGGCCACAGACTTGCGCTCAGTGCGGCCGGCGATGTGTTCGAACAGAAGCTCGACGCCGAGTTGGGCTATGTCGTCGAGATGCAGATTGACCGCGGTCAGCGGCGGGTTGCACTCCCGGGCGTGGATGCCGTCGTAGCGGGTGGCGAGCTTGATCTCGCGCGGCACGTTCCGGCCCAGTTCGGCAACAGCCCGGCGCGCGCCGGTCGCGAACACGTCCACGGACACGAACAACCCGTCGAGTTCGGGATGTGCCGCGAGAAGCTCGAGCGCGGTCGCGTGCCCCGCCTCTTCGCCGCCCGCTTCGTCCACGGGCCGCACGATCGCGTCCATGCGCCGCTCGCGGGCGAAATCCCGATAGGCGCGCTCTGTCTCAAGATGCGAGTAGCGCGGTTGCGCGCCGACGATCAGCGCAATGCGGCGCGCCGATTGTTGATACAAATGCTCGAGTAGCAAACGCGCAACATCGTAGGGACGCAGATCAACAAATGGCGGAGTGCCGGTCCCCGGCTGGCGGCCGATACAGACGATTGGCACGCCACGGCTTTGTAACAGCGCAATCTCCGCATCCTCCTGAAGCGGCTCGACCACCAGTGCGCCATCGATGTGCAGGTCGTGCACGGGTGAGCGTTCGTTGGAGAGCGGCGGCACCAGCACCAGCGCCATGCCGTTCTCGAGCGCCCGCGCTGCAGCCGCCGCCGCGATCTCCATGGTAAAGCCGAGGCGCGCACGTCCGCCGGCGACCGCAAATGACATGGAGGAGAAGATTGCGATCGTATCGGCGCGGCCGGTGCGCAGTCGGCGGGCGCGCAGGTTGGGCGTGTAGCCGAGCTTGCGCACGGCGGCGAGTACACGCTTGCGGGTCTCGGGCTCCACGTAGGTCCGCTCATTGAGCACGTTGGACACCGTCGCCGGCGACACACGCGCCTGCCGCGCCACGTCGATGATGGTCGGCCGGCTCGCCACGTCGAGACGCATCGGGGTCTCGTCAGGCATCCCATCCTCGTTTTCGGATTTGCTCATTTTTTGCCCGTAAGCGCCCAAACTTTGCGCCATCGCAGCGATTGACTCATTGCCATTCTACCTTCAATATTCGCGTATTAAAACGTTTTAATGAACTGCTTCGAGCAAATCGGCATCGCATCGGGAGCGTGACATGCTGCAAACGGTGGTCGGGCGCAAGGACGAATTTCAAACAGTCGATCAAGTTACCCTGCGCCGGCGCGGCACCGGTCTTATCGCCCATGATCCGTGGCGGGCGGGCGAAGGATATACGCTGATCGCGCCGCAGACCGATGGCGGCAACGTCTACCTGGTCGGCATGGACGGCCGGGTCGTGCACCAGTGGAAAATGCCGTGCCGGCCCGGCCGCCACGCGGTGCTGCTCGCCAACGGGAATCTCGGCTATAACGGCAATCTCGCGACCGCGCCCGATATCTATCCGGCGTGGATGCTTTGGCATGGCGGCGCCTTCTACGAGGCGACGCCGGACGGCAAGATCGTCTGGGAATACGCC
>JAFAXD010000186.1 GCA_019241285.1 Xanthobacteraceae bacterium
AAAATAGTCGCCAAGCTCGCTGGCAAAGTCGAGATACTGCTCGACCAGCACGATCGCCATCTGGCCGAGGCCGCGCAGGTAGGCGATCGCGCGGCCGATGTCCTTGATGATCGACGGCTGGATGCCCTCGGTCGGCTCGTCCAGCAGCAATACGCGCGGGCGCATGACCAGCGCCCGGCCGATGGCGAGCTGCTGCTGCTGCCCGCCTGAGAGATCACCGCCGCGCCGGCGCAACATGTCGGCGAGCACCGGGAACAGCGAGAAAACGTCGTTTGGAATCTCGCGTTGCGCGCGCGGCAGCGGCGCATACCCGGTCTCCAGGTTCTCCTCAACGGTGAGCAAGGGAAAGATCTCGCGGCCCTGCGGAACGTAGGCGACGCCGCGCCGCGCCCGTTCGACCGGCCGCAAATGCGTGATGTCCACACCGCCCAACGTAATTGTGCCGGCGCTCACCGGATGCTGGCCGATCAACGCGCGCAGCAGGCTCGTTTTGCCGACGCCGTTGCGGCCGAGCACGCAGGTGACCTTGCCGGCCTCCGCCTTGAGCGACACGCCGCGGAGCGCCTGCGCGGCGCCATAGTGCAGATTGACGGAATTGACCTCCAGCATGATCAGCGTCCCAAATAGACTTCGATGACGCGCTCGTTGCTCGACACCTGGTCGATCGAGCCTTCGGCCAGCACCGAGCCTTCGTGCAAGACGGTGACCTTCACCCCCAACTCGCGCACGAACGCCATGTCGTGCTCGACCACGATGACGGTCCGATCGCGGTTGATCTCCTTGAGCAGCTCTGCGGTCTGGCGGGTCTCGGCATCGGTCATGCCGGCGACCGGCTCGTCGACCAGCATCAGCTTCGGCTCCTGCGCGAGCAGCATGCCGATCTCGAGCCACTGTTTCTGGCCGTGCGAGAGACTGCCGGCAACGCGCGTGCGCAACGGCGACAGCCGGATGATCTGCAACAGCTCGGCGATGCGCTTTTCCTCCGCGGGGCTGTCGCGCCAGAGCAAAGT
Organism: Xanthobacteraceae bacterium; assembly: GCA_019241285.1. Lineage (GTDB taxonomy): Bacteria > Pseudomonadota > Alphaproteobacteria > Rhizobiales > Xanthobacteraceae > JAFAXD01. The sequence goes on from JAFAXD010000186.1 coordinate 1,011, forward strand.
CGCCCGCGGCCGCCGGTCGGCTTTCAGGGCGAGCCGCAGGTTATCCTCGACCGTGTGCATCTCGAACACGGTCGGTTTCTGAAACTTGCGGCCGATGCCGAGCTCGGCGATCTCGGCCTCGTCGAGACGCGTGAGGTCGAACGTGCCGTCGAAGGTGACGTCGCCGGTGTCCGGGCGGGTCTTGCCGGTGACCACGTCCATCATGGTGGTCTTGCCGGCGCCATTCGGACCGATGATGGCGCGCATCTCGCCCGGCTCGACCACAAGCGACAAATTGTTGAGCGCCTTGAAGCCGTCGAACGAGACGTTGATTCCGTTCAGGTAGAGCATCGCCGACGTTGTTCTCAAGTCATCCATGGCGGCTACTCGGCGGGCCTGGGCGCCGGCTCCGCCTTGATGGCGGCCCGGTGCCGGCGCTCGGCCAGGAAGTGGTTGATCGTGCCGACGATTCCGCGCGGCAGCAGCAAGGTGACCCCAACGAACAGTGCGCCGAGCAGGAACAGCCAATAGGGCGCGAGCACGCCGCTCGTGAAGTAGGTCTTCGCGTAGTTGACCACCAGCGCGCCGATGGCGGCGCCGATGAGCGTGCCGCGGCCTCCGACGGCGACCCAGATCACCGCCTCGATCGAGTTGCCGGGAGCGAACTCGCTCGGGTTGATGATGCCGACTTGCGGCACGTACAGCGCACCGGCGACGCCCGCCATGCAAGCCGAGAGCACGAACACGAAGAGCTTGTAGGATTCGACCCGGTAGCCGAGAAAACGGGTGCGCGCCTCGGCATCGCGGATCGCGACCAGCACATTGCCGAATTTCGACGTGATGATGGCGCGGCAAATCAGGAAGCAGATCATCAGCGCTAAACAGGAGATCGCGAACAAGGCGGCGCGCGTCGTGTCGGCCTGCACGTTGAAGCCGAGGATGTCCTTGAAGTCGGTCAGGCCGTTGTTGCCGCCGAAGCCGAAGTTGTTGCGAAAGAACCCCAGCATCAACGCAAAAGTCATGGCCTGGGTGATAATCGATAGATAGACGCCGGTGACGCGGCTACGGAACGCAAACCAGCCGAACACGAACGCGAGCAGCCCCGGCACCAGGACAATCATGAGCGCCGCGTAGGGGAAGTGATTGAAGAAGTACCAGTACCACGGCAGCTCCTGCCAGTTCAGGAACACCATGAAATCCGGCAGGATCGGATTGGCGTAGACGCCGCGCGTGCCGATCTGGCGCATCAGATACATGCCCATGGCGTAGCCGCCGAGGGCGAAGAAGGCGCCGTGCCCGAGCGAGAGGATGCCGCAATAGCCCCAGATCAGATCGATCGAGAGCGCCAGCAGGGCGTAGCAGATATATTTGCCCCAGAGTGCCACCAGGTAGGTGGGCACGTGCCAGGGCGAGTTTTGCGGCAGCGCCAGGTTGAGCAGCGGCACGATAACGGCGACTGCCGCCAGCACGATCAGGAAGATGGTCGAGGCGCGGTCGAGCGGGCGAATGAGCGGTGCGTTCACGCTTCCACCGCCCTGCCCTTGAGGGCAAACAATCCGCGCGGACGCTTCTGAATAAACAAGATGATCAGCACCAGAATTGCGATCTTGCCGAGCACGGCACCGGCCACGGGCTCAAGGAACTTGTTGGCGATACCGAGCGAGAAGGCGCCGACCAGCGTACCCCAGAGATTGCCGACCCCGCCGAACACCACGACCAGGAAGCTGTCGATGATGTAGCCCTGGCCCAGGTTCGGACTGACGTTGTCGATCTGCGACAGGGCGACGCCGGCGATGCCGGCAATGCCCGATCCGAGCCCGAAGGTCAGCGCGTCGATGCGGGCGGTACGGATGCCCATGGCGGCAGCCATGGCACGGTTTTGCGTGACCGCGCGCATTTCAAGACCGAGCCGGGTGAAGCGCAGCAGCCCCTGCAGGGCGAAGAACACCGCGAGCGTGAAGCAGATGATCCACAGCCGGTTGTAGGTGATGGTGATGCCGCCGAGTTCGAACGCGCCACTCATCCACGACGGCGCGCCGACGTCGCGGTTGGAGGGGCCGAAGATCGTGCGCACGGCTTGCTGGATGATGAGCGACAACCCCCAGGTCGCAAGCAGGGTCTCGAGCGGGCGCCCGTACAGAAACCGGATGATCGTGCGCTCGATCAGGACGCCGCAAGCACCCGCGACTAGGAACGCCAGCGGCACGGCGATCACCAGGGAATAATCAAACAGGGCGGGGTTCTGGGCGCGGATGATCTCCTGCACGACGAACGTGGTGTAGGCGCCGAGCATCACCATCTCGCCATGCGCCATGTTGATGACGCCCATCACGCCGAACGTGATGGCAAGCCCAATGGCGGCGAGCAGCAGCACCGAACCGAGCGAGAGGCCGTACCAGGCGTTCTGCACCAGGTTCCACATGGCGAGCCTGGTATCGATCGAGCTGATCGCATCGGCGGCGGCGCGCTTCACCTGATCAGGCGCATTTGCCGGAATTCCGGCCAGCAGGCCGCGCGCATCCTGGTCGCCGCGCTCGCGAATGACCGAGACGGCGTCGAGCTTGTCGGCCTCGGGCGCGTCGGGAAGGTTGAGGGTGATCGCGGCCCGGGCTTCGGTCAGGGCGCGTTTAATCCTGGCGTCGGTCTCCTTGGCAATCGCCGCGTCCAGTGTCTTGAGCGCGTCGGCATCGCGTGCCTTGAACACCGCCTGAGCGGCGTCGTAGCGCTTGCCAGCATCAGGAGACAAAAGTGTCAGGGCCCCCATCGCGGCGTCGATCGCGCGCCGTAGCCGATTGTTCAGACGGACTGGCTTCAAACCCGCGGGTGGCGCGCCGATCACTGCACGCCCGGTGACCGCGTCCATTATCTCCCCGGACTTCTTGCGAACGTAGACCTTCTTGTCGTTGGGATCGAACAGCAGGCGCCCATCCTGCAGGGCTTCGATCACCTCGGCGGCTAGCGGATTGCCGCTGGCCGCCACCGCGTTGATCGCGGTCTCGGTATCGCCGAATGAATCCTTGGCAAAGCCCGAAAGTGCCGCGTCATAGCCCTGCGCGCGCGCCAGCGACGCGGCAAACAGTAAGCCGAGAACAATAACGAGCGCCGTTAAGCGATCGCAGAGCACGCGCATGATAGCCTGGTCCCGGATTCTATCTGGATTGCTTCGCTTCGCTCGCAATGACGGCTCAGACTCGTCATTGCGAGGAGCGAAGCG
>JAFAXD010000341.1 GCA_019241285.1 Xanthobacteraceae bacterium
CCGGAATCTCGATGCCGATCGGATCATGAGCCCCGGCCTCGGCGTAATAGGTTGCAAGCGCGCGGCGTAGGCGGCCCGCCTCGACGCGCACGATGGCGTCAGTCTTCGGATTGAAGTCCTCGCCGCGACCCAGGGCTTTGACGGCGATGGTGTAGCCTTTGATATCCTCGGTATGTCCGGTGAGGGCCGAGTCGACGATGAACTTCAGAAAAGCCGCAAGCTGCGGCGAACTCCGGAATACGGGGCTGGTGATGACCCGCTCCAAAGCTGCCCGCACTTCATGTTGGCTCGGTTGCCCGAGCTTGTGCCCTCCGAAGCTCACGACGGTAACCCCACTACCGGTTCGGCGCGTGTCCGCTCTGCGGCGGTTGGGAAGCCTCAAACGTCGAAAATACGTCGTAATAAAGCGACGAGCCGTATCGGATGCGAACCATACGAGACTCATAGGCTAGCGGGTTTTTAGCGCTTTGGGAATGCAACCCTGGGAATTGGTGACGGAATGGGTCGCGCATAGTGCCTCGTGAAATCTGGCTGCCGCTCCGAAACCTCGGGCGGAATACAAGTTTTGATGGGCGGTCGGTTTTGATCGTTAAAGTGCGGGTAGAATGATAATGCGGTGCAATACCGCAATATTCAAGGCCTGCCCCGTTCATAACTTTGTTAACCCCACTGGGCGGCCGCTATCGTGGCTTCGGCACCTTGCGAAAACGGCGCGCTTGGAATCTTCCTGCGCGTTTCGCGCTTGACGCCGGCACTGTGCTCGCGTTCCTGGCGCAGTGATGAACTCCGCACTCTCATTCTCCGACCACTTCGAACTGCTGGCTGATCGCTACGACGTGCTTCTGTGCGACGTCTGGGGCGTCGTGCACAACAGCATCGTTGCCTTTCCACAGGCGGCCGAGGCACTCGCACGCTTCCGCCAGCGAGGAGGTGCGGTCGTCTTGATTACCAACGCGCCGCGCCCAGGTACGATTGTCGGGCACTACCTTGATAAGCTCGGGCTGCCGCGCAGCAGCTATGATGCCATCATGGCGTCCGGCGACGTGACGCGGGGCGTCATCGCCAGGCGGCAAGGCAGCGTTTATCACCTCGGCCCCGAGCGCGACCTGCCGATATTCCAGGGGCTGGACCTGCAATTTGCGCCGCCCGACCGCGCTGACTTCGCGGTCTGCACCGGTCTCTTCAATGACGACACCGAGACGCCAGACGACTACCGCGACCTGCTGGCCGTCATGCGGGCGCGCGACCTGTTCATGTTGTGCGCCAATCCCGACCTTGTGGTGGAACGCGGCGAAAAACTCATTTACTGCGCCGGCGCACTGGCTGACGTCTATGCGGCGCTCGGCGGAGAGGTGTTCTATGCCGGCAAACCTTACGCGCCGATCTACGAAGAGGCGCTCGCGATCGCGCAGGCCGTGCGCGGTACAGAGATCCGCAGCGAACGCGTGCTCGCAATCGGTGATTCGATTCGCACCGATCTGAAGGGAGCGCGCGACTTCGGGCTTGATTGCTTGTTTGTCACGGCCGGCATCCACTCCGAGGAATTCGGCGGACGCGACAGCCCCGATCTCGCCGCGCTCGCCGAGGCATTCAGGAATGCCGGGGTCATGCCCACGGCGATTACGCGCCGGCTTGCCTGGTGACCCATGTCAAAGCGGCACAAGCCATTCACCGTCGTGCGCGATGGATTGCATCAAGACCCGGGCGCACTGCGGGGCGGTGTGGTGGCGATCGGCAATTTCGAAGGTGTGCACCGCGGCCATCGGGTTGTGATCGACAAGGCGATCGGGCTGGCGCGATCGCTCGGCCGCCCTGCGGCGGTGCTCACGTTCGAGCCGCATCCGCGCGCATTCTTTCGTCCCGAAGAACCGGTATTCCGCCTCAGTGACGAATGCGCCAAACTTCGACTGCTCGAAGCGACCGATCTCGACGGTGTCATCTTCTTGCGCTTCGATCAGGAACTCGCCGGGCTCGCGGCGGAGGATTTCGTCAGCCAAGTGCTGTGCAACCGGCTGGCGATTTCCGGTGCGGTGATCGGATTTGATTTTCACTTCGGCAAAGGCCGCAAAGGCTCGCCCGAATTCTTGACGGCGGAAGGCAAGCGGCGCGGCTTTGTGGTCGAGATCGTCCCTGAGGTCGGCATTGCGGGCCGCCGATTTTCGTCGGGCGCAGTGCGCGCCGCGCTTGCCGCTGGCGATGTCGCCGATGCGGCCGATCTGCTCGGATATCCGTGGTTCGTGTCCGGCGTCGTGCAACACGGTGATGCGCGCGGACGTACGCTCGGATTTCCAACCGCCAACATTGCGCTCGATGCCGGCTCGCAACTGCGGCACGGCATTTATGCGGTCCGTGTCGGCGTGGGGGAAACGTTCTATGGCGGCGTTGCCAGCTTCGGCCGTCGTCCGACATTCGACAACGGCGCCGTCCTGCTGGAAGTGTTCCTGTTCGATTTTTCCGGCGATCTCTACGGGCGCAAGATCGACGTCGCGTTCATCGGCTGGATCCGTCCGGAACTGAAATTTGCCAGCGCCGACGAGTTGATCACCCGCATGCACGAGGACGCGCGCGCTGCGCGTGCTGCTCTCGACCGGGCGGGGGAGAGCTTTCCGTCGCTCGCCGCACCATAAATTTGCACGCGCGTCTACGCTTGCGCCGACGCGCGTGCAGGCTTGTTCAGCTTGATGAGATTGATCAGCTGTGACCGACGACGGTCACTTCGACTGGCGCGAGGCCATTGAATCCGATCGCACGGGCCGCGGCCGGCGTGAGATCGATGATTCGCCCGCCGACGAACGGTCCGCGGTCATTGATGCGCACCACGACCGAACGGCCGGTGCGCTTGTGCGTGACCCGCACCAGGGTGCCGAACGGCAGCGAACGATGCGCCGCCGTCAGGTGGCCTGCGTGTGCATATTCGCCGTTGGCGGTGCGCTCTCCCGAATACACGGAGGCAATTCCGGATTGGGCGTGGGCCGATGCCGCAAGTGCGGTGGAAAAAATTGCAAGCGTTGAAGCAAACAAGATGTTTCGGGCTTTCAAAGCCATCATGAGTCCTTGTGGTTGTTGATGGGAAGGGTGAGGGGGAAATGCGGATCGCAAAAACGCGATCGACGCGCGCCTATGCGCGGCCCAATGTGGCGATTGTGCGGCGCAACATTCTTTCAGCTATGAAATTATGGGAGCTAGTTATGATCGATCTTACTGGGCCTGTGTAGCGCAATATTGCTGCGCCATCGGCGGCGCAGATTTCACAATGTGAGCCTTTGATGGATCGAGCACCCCTGCTACATCAGCCCGGCCATGAGCGAGACCGATTACAGCAAGACGTTGTTCCTGCCGCGCACGGATTTTCCCATGCGGGCCGGGCTGCCGCAGCGCGAGCCGGAATTGCTCGCGCGCTGGCGCGAGCTCGACATTTACGGGCGCTTGCGCCAAGCCGGCCGCGGCCGGGTCAAGTTCGTGCTCCACGACGGCCCGCCCTATGCCAACGGCCATATCCACATGGGCACGGCGCTTGGCGTCATGCTCAAGGATGTGGTGAACCGCAGCCATCAGATGCTGGGGTTCGAGTGCAACTATGTGCCGGGCTGGGACTGCCACGGGCTGCCTATCGAGTGGAAGGTCGAGGAAGAATACCGCGCCAAGGGCAAGAACAAGGATGCGGTGCCGATCATCGAGTTCCGGCGCGAGTGTCGGGCCTTCGCGCAGCACTGGGTTGACGTGCAGCGCGACGAGTTCATGCGGCTCGGCGGGGTAGGGGACTGGGACCACTACTACACGACAATGAGCTTTCCGGCCGAGGCGCAGATCGCCCGCGAGCTGATGAAGTTTGCCGCCAACGGTACGCTTTACCGCGGCTCCAAGCCGGTGATGTGGTCGGTGGTGGAGAAGACCGCGCTCGCCGAGGCCGAGGTCGAGTACGAGGACTACACGTCCGATACGGTGTGGGTGAAGTTTCCGATCGAGGGCTCAGCGGATCTCGCCGACGCATCGATTGTCATCTGGACCACGACACCGTGGACGCTGCCGGGCAATCGCGCAATCTCCTTCTCACCACGCATTGCGTACGGCGTCTATGAAGTGACGGAAGCGCCACCAGACAACTGGGCCAAGCCTGGCGACAAGTTGGTGCTGGCCGATCGTCTCGCGGCGGATGTGATGACGCAAGCCCGTGTCGTTGGTTACGAGCGGCGGGCGTCTGTCGATGCCGCGGTGTTGGAGAGGCTGGTCTGCGCGCACCCCTGCAAAGGGCTCGCCGAGAATTATTTGTTCCCAGTGCCACTCCTCGCCGGCGACCATGTGACAGAAGACACCGGCACGGGGTTTGTGCACACCGCGCCCGGGCATGGCCGCGAGGATTTCGAGATCTGGACCGCGAATGCGCGTGCACTGGCTGCGCGCGGCATCAACACGGTGATTCCCTACACGGTCGATGAGAACGGCGCGTTCACTAATCAGGCACCGGGCTTCACCGGGAAACGCGTTCTCACCGACACCGGCAAAAAAGGCGACGCCAACGATGCGGTGATCAAGGCGTTGACCGACGCCGGCATGTTGATCGCGCGCGGCCGCCTCAAACACCAATACCCGCACTCCTGGCGTTCCAAGAAGCCAGTGATCTTCCGCAACACGCCGCAATGGTTCATCGCCATGGACCAGGACATTTTGGATGCGAGCGGCAGCGCGAAACCCGGCGACACGCTGCGCGCGCGGGCGCTCGCGGCCATCAAGGCGACGCGCTGGGTGCCGCCGCAAGGCGAGAACCGCATCAACGGCATGGTCGCGGATCGCCCCGACTGGGTGATCTCGCGGCAGCGTGCCTGGGGCGTGCCGATTACTGTGTTCGTGCGTGAAGCCGCCGACGGTTCGGCTGAGATCCTCAAGGATCCGCTCGTCAATCAACGCATCGGCGACGCGTTCGAGGCGGAGGGCGCTGACGCATGGTACGCCGCGGGCGCGCGCGAACGCTTTCTCGGCGAACGCGCCAGCGAAGGCTGGAAGAAGGTCGACGATATTCTCGATGTCTGGTTCGATTCCGGATCAACACATGCCTTCGTGTTGGAGGATGCGAAGAACTTCCCCGGACTCGCGGGCATTCGTCGGGCGAAGAACGGTGGTTCCGACCGTGTTCTATATCTTGAAGGCTCGGATCAACATCGCGGCTGGTTCCAGTCGTCGCTGCTCGAATCGTGCGGCACGCGCGGCTATGCGCCGTTCGACATCGTCGTGACGCATGGCTTCATCATCGACGAGGCCGGCCACAAGATGTCGAAGTCCTTGGGCAACGTCATTGCACCGCAGGACGTCATCAAACAATCCGGAGCCGATATCCTGCGGCTGTGGGCCTGTGCGACGGATTACTGGGGCGACCAACCGATTGGCCCGGAGATCCTGAAGACCACCGTCGAGACCTATCGCAAGCTGCGCAACACCATCCGCTGGATGCTCGGCAACCTCGCGCACTTTAGTCCCGAAGATCGCGTCACGCTCGCCGAGATGCCGGAGCTCGAACGGCTGATGCTGCACCGGCTCGTCGAACTCGATCAGTTGGTGCGTCAAGCCTATGCGGACTTTGATTACAAACGCATCTTCGCGGCGCTCAACGCGTTCATGACCTCGGATCTCTCCGCGTTCTACTTCGACATCCGCAAGGATACGCTCTATTGCGACCCGATCTCATCGCGCGCGCGCAAGGCTTGTCTCACCGTTCTCAATCAGCTGTTCCGCGCCACGGTCGCGTGGCTTGCGCCGATTCTGTGTTTCACCGCCGAGGAAGCCTGGCTCGCGCGTGATCCGCAGGCGACGTCGGTGCATCTGGAGCTTTTTCCTGATCTGCCGGCCGAGTGGCGTAACGAGGCGCTGGCGGAGAAATGGCGCAAGGTGCGCAACGTGCGCCGCGTCATCACCGGTGCGCTTGAGCTCGAGCGCGCCAGCAAGCGCATCGGCTCTTCACTCGAAGCGGCGCCGGTCGTCTACGTCGCCGATCCGGAGCTCGCCAATCTGCTGCTCGATATCGATCTCGCCGAGGTGGCGATCACCTCGGCCGCGACCCTGGTTGAAGGGGAGGGGCCGCCCAATGCGTTCCGGCTCCCGGATGTGCCGGAGGTCGCGGTCGTGCCGGGTCTCGCCGAAGGGCGCAAATGCGCGCGGTCCTGGAAGATCTCGCCGGCGGTCGGCAGCGACCCACAATATCCGGATGTAACCCCCCGCGATGCGCAGGCCTTAAGGGAATGGAAAGCCTGGCGTGAGGCAGCCGAGTAGATGGTCTCGCGCTACCTGTTCGGTTCGTTCACCCGGCTGGGCCTTGTGATCGCAGCCCTGACCGCACTCGCCGACCAGGCGCTCAAGCTTTGGCTCATCTACGGGTTTGATCTCGCCCACCGCGGCCGATTCGCGCTCGCCCCCTATGTCGACCTGGTGCTGAACTGGAATACTGGCATCAGCTACGGCCTGTTTCGCGATCAGGGTACCGTCGGGCAATGGATGCTACTGATTGTTAAAGTGGTTGCCGTCGCCTTACTGTGGGCCTGGCTGGCGCGGGCGCCGTCGCGGCTCGCCGCGATTGCCCTTGGGCTGATCATCGGCGGGGCGGTGGGCAATGCAATCGATCGGCTGACCTTCGGGGCGGTGGCCGATTTCGTACTGCTGCATTTCAGCACGGCGACCTGGCACTTCGAGTGGTACGTGTTCAATCTCGCCGATGTGGCTATCGTCGCCGGTGTCATCGGTCTGTTATGGGACGCTCTGATCCCTCGCAGCGCCGCAAAAGCGCCCTGATCCTTCGCGACTGTACCTCTGGGATATTCTTCAGTGAAATCACGGGCCTGATAAAAATAGGTCCGAGGGCATGGGGTGAGTGGGGATGCCTTCGATGACGGAACGGTGGGGATTGAGGACGCTGCTGGCGTGCGGCTTCGCGGCCTGTTTGATGGCCGCGCAGGGCGTGCTTCCGGCACGCGCTGGCGACACCAGCGCCGAGAACAAGAACCCCCAGAATAACAACGCAGAGGCCACCGACGACGATACCGGTGAGGACTGGATCGACACCAAGATCTTCAGGGGGATTTTGAACGGCATCGGCCTGAAGAACACGGTCGAGCCCGGCATCAATTACCATGAGCGGTCCCCACTGGTGGTGCCGCCGACGCGCGAGCTTCCGCCGCCACAAGCGGCCGCACCGCCGCCAGACTCCGCGTGGCCCAAGGACAGGGACATGACGCCGCGCAAGGTCGTGACCAGAAAGAGGAGTACCAAACAGGGGAGTGACGCTGAAACCGAGGATATGCGCCAGCTGCGTCCGGACGAACTCCGTGGGCCCAAGGCGGCCAAGCGCACGGCTGATGCGGGCACTCAATCCGACCCCGACGGTAGAAGCCAGCAGCTCATGCCCAACCAGCTTGGTTTCCAGGGCTTCAATCTCA
>JAFAXD010000496.1 GCA_019241285.1 Xanthobacteraceae bacterium
TTTCGGCCTGGGTTGGATCGGAGGGAAACGAGCGCACCACCGCGGCGGTCTGCATCACGCAGACGAGCGCCACGATCACCGCAAGGTCCAGCAGTTCGGTGAACTCGCTCCACTCCGGCAGCGTAAGCGCCACCGTCGGCAGGGTGAGCGGAAGCGCGCCCAGCACGGGCACATGGTCCTGATCGAAGCCGAACCACCAGACCGCCAACCCGCTGGCCGCAAGTCCAAGGAGCGAACCAGGGATGCGCGGGTTGAGCCATTCGGCAATCAACGCGCACGCGAGCACGCCGACCCCGATGATCAAGGGAATGGGTTTGGCCTCCGGCAAGCGTTGCATCAGCTCGGCCAACCGATGCGCCACGTGTCCCGGCTCGACCGAAACGCCGAGGACCGTAGGCAATTGGCTAACGATGATGTGGACGGCGATGCCGGCGAGAAATCCGGTGGTGACCGGGACTGAGAGCAGGTCCGCAATCCAGCCGGCGCGTAACACGCCTGCGAGGAGCAGAATGACGCCGACCAGCAGAGCCAGAATCGCCGCCAGCGTGGCGTAGTGCGGATTGCCCGGCATAACGATCAGGGCGAGGCTGCCCGCCATGATCGGAGCAATCGTTGAATCGGCTGCGACCGACGCGAACCGGTTTGATCCCACTGCCGCAAACGCAAATGAGCCGGCGGCGAATGCCAGCAGTCCGGCCATCGGCGAGAGGTGCATCAGCTTTGCCGTCGCCAGCTGTCCCGGCAAGGCGATCGCGGTCAACACCAGCGCGGCAAGTGCGTCGGCCGGCAGCATCGCGAGCGTGTAGCCACGCAGCGATGGAAATAACCAGGCTTGGCGTGACGGCTTTCCCGTCATCGTGGCCACGGATTGTTGTTGGTCGGTGCGAGCATCAATCTGCCTGGATCCCGGCATCCTTGGCGAGCTTGATCCACTTTTCGGTCTCGCCGTGGATGAAGGCCGCGAAATGCGCCGGTGGTTCGCCACCCGGTTCGGCCCCGATGTCGCGCAGGCGCGCGATGACATCCGGACTCTTCAGGACTTGCACCAATTCCTGATAAAGCTTGTCGCGGATCAGCTGTGGCGTTCCCTTCGGGACCAGCACGCCGTACCAGGTGGTCACGTCGTAACCGGCCAGGCCGGCCTCGGCGAGCGTCGGCAACTCCGGGAACAAGGCCGAGCGCTTGGCCGGGCTAACTGCGAGCGCGCGCACTTGGCCCGCCTTGATGAATGGCGTCGCCGCGCCGCTCGTCTCAATCGACATCTGAATGTGGCCGGCGACCAGGTCGCCCATCATCGGAGCGCCGCCGCGATAGGGCACGTGCACGATGTCGAGCCCGGCCAGCGAGCGAAACAGCGCGCCGGACATGTGCTCTGTGCTGCCGATTCCCGCCGAGCCGTAGTTGACCTTTCCGGGGTTGGATTTGATGTAGGAGATCAGTTCGGCAACGGTGTTGGCCGGCACCGATGGGTTGACGATCAGAATATTGGGGACGGACGCCGCGATGGTGATCGGGTCGAAGTCCTTCTCGAAGTCGTAGGACAACTTCTTGTAGATGCCGGGAGCCATGGTGTGGGCGACAGTGGCCATGAAGATCGTATAGCCGTCAGCCGAGGCGCGCGCCGCATTACCCGCTCCGATCGTGCCGCCGCCCCCGCCCACGTTTTCAATCACGATCGGCTGGTGCAGGCGCTCCGACAAGGGCTGTGCCACAATGCGGGCGACGATATCGGTGGTGCCCCCGGCGACGAAGGGAACGACGAGGGTGATCGGTTTGGTCGGCCAATCCTGCGCCGACGCCGAGGCGGAAGCGAAGGAAGTTCCGATCAGAGCGATCAATGCTGCGGTGCGCAGCGCGGTGCGAGATTGAAGATTCAAGGGGCGTTTCTCCGGTTTTTTCTCATGCCCGGTCACCCGGTTTGCGCATGACGCGCCCCTGGGTTTCCCCTAAAATCGCCGGCAACACAACACCCGGTCCAAGGAGCCGCTGATGCAGAGTCCCGTGAAGACCCCCACCGTTCCCTTCGATACCGCTCGGCTCGACCGGCTCATGGACGATGCCGGCATGGATGTGCTGCTGGCAACCTCGAAGCACAACGTGCAGTACCTGATGGGCGGGCATCGCGCCTTCTTCTTCGACTACATGGACGCCGTCGGGATCAGCCGGTACCTGCCGGTCCTGATCTATCCCAAGGGGAAGCCGGACAAGGCCGGGTTCATCGGCCACGCCATGGAAGGCTATCAGCACGAGGTGCATCCGTTCTGGACGCCAGAAGTGCAGACGCGCGGCTCAGGCTCTGTCGACGCCATGCAGCGGGCGGTCGATTATGTGCGCAAGTCGGGTGTGCCGGCGCGCAAGATCGGCGTCGAGATGGCATTTGTGCCGGCAGATGCCGAGCGCACGTTGCGTAAGGGCATGCCTGACAGTGAGATCATCGATGCGCTGTTCACGCTCGAGCGCCTGCGGGCGCGGAAGACGCCGGACGAACTGGCCAAGCTGAAGATCGCCTCCGAACGCGTCATCGAATCCATGATGGCGGTGATCGCCAACCACGGCCCTGGCACCACCAAGCAGGAGCTGGCAGATGCGCTCAAGCGCGAGGAGGTCAACCGCGGCCTGACCTTCGAGTACTGCCTCGTGGCTGCCGGCTCGAACCTCAACCGCGCTCCGTCACCCCAGCGCTGGGAGCAGGGCGACGTTCTCTCGCTCGACTCCGGCGGCAACTATCACGGCTATATCGGCGACCTGGCCCGCATGGCGATCCTTGGCGAGCCGGATGCCGAGCTTGAGGATCTACTGGCCGAGATCGAGGAGATCCAGCGCATCGCCTTCAAGCCGATCAAACCCGGCGTTCTGGGCGGCGAGATCTACAAGGTTGCCGAGGAGCGCTTAAAGAAATCCCGCCAGCACAATCACATGCATTTCCTGGCGCACGGGATGGGTTTGGTGAGCCACGAGGCCCCACGGCTTACCGGCACCGGCCCTGTGAAATACGACGGCTATGACGCCGATAAGCCGCTTGAGACCGGGATGGTGGTTTCGGTCGAGACCACGCTGCAGCATCCCAAGCGCGGCTTCATCAAGCTCGAAGATACGGTGGTCGTCACCGACAACGGCCATGAGATCTACGGGGAGGGCGGTCGCGGCTGGAACCGCGGCGGCACCGCGCTCGGCAAATAAGGGCCGTGCAGGTTCTCATTGTCGGCGGTGGCATTGGCGGGCTGACCACGGCGCTCAGCCTGCACGCCGCCGGCATCAATTGCTGCATCTACGAGTCCGTCGTTTCGCTACGCGCGCTCGGCGTCGGCATCAACCTGCAGCCCAATGCGGTGCGCGAGCTCACTGAGCTTGGTCTGGGCGACGCGCTCGCTGAGACGGCGATCGAGACATCGACGCTCGCTTACTACAACAAACATGGCCAGCTGATCTGGTCCGAACCGCGCGGCCGCGCCGCCGGCTATCGCTGGCCGCAATACTCGATCCATCGCGGCGAGCTGTTGATTATTCTGCTTGACGCAGTTCGGGCGCGGCTGGGTCCCGAATGGATCCGCACCGGCCATCACTTCGTGGGCTTCGAGCAGGATTCGTTCGGAGTTACGGCGCGGTTCGCGCGGCGTCCTGACGGAACCTCGGTCATGGCACGCGGCGATATTCTTGTTGGAGCCGATGGAATTCACTCGAGCGTCCGTGCTCAGCTCTATCCCAACGAAGGCAAGCCGGTCTTTTCTGGCCTGATCCACTGGCGTGGCGCGCTGGAAGCTGAGCCGTTCCTCGACGGGCGCACGCAGGTGATGATCGGTCATCACGATCAGCGCAGCGTGGTCTATCCGATCAGCGCCAAGTCGCAGCGGCGCGGACGTTCGCTGGTCAATTGGCTCACCTTGCTGGCCGCTCCGGGGGAGGATGCCGAACGCGAGAACTGGGACCGGCGCGTCGGCAAAGAGCGGTTCTTTGAACCATTCAAACACTGGAATTTTCCCTGGCTACCGTTGGCCGATCTGATCGCCTCTACGGCGGAGATCTTCGAATATCCGATGTCCGACCGCGATCCGCTGCCGGCGTGGACATTCGGCCGCGTGACGTTGCTGGGGGATGCCGCACATCCGATGCGGCCGGTCGGCTCGCAAGCGGGAAGCCAGGGTGTCGTCGATGCGCGCGTGCTGGCGCATGCGCTCGCTGGCGCGGCCGAACCCGCAAAAGGCCTGCTCGACTACGAAGCCACGCGCCGACCCGCCATGAACGAGGTCGTGCTGCGCAACCGTCAATACGGGCCCGAGATCGTCATGCAGATGGCGGAGGAGCGGGCGCCAGGCGGCTTCAACAATATCGAGGATATCATCCCGCGCCACGAGCTGGAGGATGTATCGCTGTCATTCAAGAAAGCCGCCGGGTTCGACCCGGAGACGGTGAATACGCGGCCCTCATACGGGGTCGCCCGACCGGCCGCGGTATGAGCCAACAGGTCGCGCGCTATCCGTGCGTCCCGGAGGCCATGCCTCGACGCGCCAGGCCCGTGCCGACTGCGAGGCGCGGCGCGACCGGTTCTGTGCGCTCGGGCGGCAACTCCGTCCCCGAGCTCCACGCCGTTCCGGCGAGCGCGCTCAAGAAGTCCTCGCTCCAGCGGTTGATGTCGTGCTTGGCGATGACCTCATAGAGTGCCGCGTGCCGCTGCCGGCGCTCTTCAATGCTCATGATCAGCGCCCGCTCGATGGCGTGCCCAACGGCTTCCGGATCATACGGATTGACCAGTAGGGCCGCGCTGAGTTCGGATGCGGCCCCGGCGAAGCGGGACAGGATCAATATGCCCGGATCGTCAGGATCCTGGGCGGCGACAAACTCCTTCGCCACCAGGTTCATGCCGTCGCGCAACGGCGTCACGAGGCCCATGCGCGAGGCGCGGTACAGTCCGGCAAGCACGCTCCGACTGTAGGTGCGGTTGACGTACCGGATCGGCGTCCACGACGCCTCACCGAACGTCGCATTGATGCGGCCTGCCTTAGCGCCCAGCTCGCGTTCCATTTCGGCATATTCGGCAATGGACGAGCGGCTCTTCGGCGTGATCTGCAGATAAGTGACGAGACCACTCCAGTCCGGGTGCGCTTCGAGGAAGCGTTCAAACGCATCCATGCGCAGGCCAAGACCCTTCGTGTAGTCGAGCCGGTCGACGCCGATCATCATGATGTGGCCGGACAGGCTCTCCAGCACGTTCTTGACGAACGGCGATCGGCTGGCGCGTCTCGCCAGGCGGTTGAACTCGGCCGTCTCGATGCTGATCGGAAATGCACTGACCCGCACGCGGCGATCGCCCACCAAGTAAGTATGGGCGTCGAGTTTGCGCGAGCGGCTTTCGCGCTCGAGATATCGCGCAAAATTGCCGGCGTCGTTCTCGGTTTGAAATCCGACCAGGTCATAGTGACTCATGGTTGGGATGAGCCGCTCATGGTGCGGGAGTGCCGCCATGATCTCGGCCGGCGGGAACGGCACGTGCAGGAAAAATCCGATGCGATTGCGGTGCCCGCGTTCGCGCAGCATGCGGGCAAGGGGCATCAGGTGATAGTCATGCACCCAGATCACATCGTCGGGTTGCAGGAGTTTGTGCAATTCGCTCGCAAAGTGCTCGTTGACCCGCATATAGCCGGTGAGATCACGCCGCGAATATTCGGCGAGGTCGAGCCGGTAGTGGAGGATGGGCCACAGCACACGGTTGGCGAAGCCGTTGTAATACTCGTCGTAGTCTTCCTGTGCGAGGTCGGTGACGACGTAGCTCAGCCCGCCTTGGCGGAGCTCGCTTGTTGTCACAGCCTGTTGCGGCGCGACGCGCCCGCTCCAGCCGAACCAGACACCCGGCCGATGGCGCAACGCCGCGCGAATGGCCACGGCCAAACCACCGGCCTGCGCGCCCCCGTCGCGGCTCGGCATTGCCACACGATTAGAAACAATGATCAGCCGCCCCAATACTGATCCTCCCAGCTTCGCGACAGACGCATTCCGGTCAGGATCAATCCTGCCATGGAATAGGTCTGTGGAAAGTTTCCCCACAACGCCCCCTGTTGCGGATCGATATCTTCGGACAACAGGCCGAAACGGTTTCGATGTTTCAACACATCGACAAACAAATCATGCGCCTCTTCCCGACGCCCCAGCGCCCATAGCGTGTCGATCAGCCAGAAACGGCAAATCAGAAAGGCTGTCATGGGCAGCCCAAAGTCGTCAGCACTCACGTAACGCATAACGTGCTTCTCGCGTAAAAGTTCACGCTCGATTGCACCAACGGTGCTCACGAACCTCTCGTCGTGCACGTTGATGATGCCGAGATCCGGCAGCAGCAGCACGCTGGCATCGAGGGCATCGGAGCCGAACGCGGCGGTAAATGCCTTGCGCGTCGGGTTCCAGGCGCGCTCGAGCAGCTCTTTCTGGATCGGGTCGGCGATACCGTTCCAATACCTCGCGCGATCATGCAGTCCGAGATGCGTCGCAATCGCCGCCAGCCGATGGCATCCGGCCCAGCACACGGCCGCCGAGTGGGTGTGCACCTGCTTGCGCAGACGATGCTCCCAAATTCCTGCATCCGGCTGAAGCGCGAGGGCGGCGGCCTTGTTGCCGAGCGATTCGAGCAGGCGAAACAAGCTCGTATCCCCGAGCTTGGGAAGGCGATGGTCGAAGAACATCGGCATCGCCGCCAGGATCACGCTGCCATAGGTATCGTGCTGCACCTGTTCGGCGGCGGCATTGCCGATGCGCACTGGGCCATCGCCGCGATATCCGGCGAGATGCTGCGCCGTGCGCTCCTCCATCGAGTCGGTCGGTACCACGCTGTACACGGGACGCAGCGGATCGTCGCGATTCGCGGCGATGCCGAGCGTGTAGGAGATGAACTCCTCCATGGTCTGCGTCGCGCCGACGCGGTTGAGCGCCTTGACCACGAAATACGCATCGCGCACCCAGCAGAACCGGTAATCCCAGGTGCGTCCTGAGCCGGGAGCTTCGGGGATCGACGTCGTATGCGCGGCGATAATGCCGCCGGTCTCTTCAAACGTGCTCAGTTTGAGCGTGATGCCGGCCCGGATGATCGCGTCCTGCCAGTCGTAGGAGATCGTCAGTCCGCGCACCCAGCCGGTCCAATAATCGCGGGTGCGGTCGCAGAATTCGCGCGTGGTCGTCTGCAGGTCACCGGTGAATGGTTCATCCGGGCCAAACACGAGGTGAAGTGGCCGGTTCAGCACGAACGGCGACTCGCGTTCGATCATCGAGAGCGGGGCGTCGGTGGTGAGGCGGACGACCTCGGTTCCCTGATAGCGGATATGATTGCTGCTGGCCGCGCGGCGTCCGATCGGCTCGCCGTAGTTCTGCGTCGGGCGCACCCGGATGGTAATCCGCGGCAGCCCTTCGATCGGCTCGATGATCCGGAACAGCTGCGGCGCCCGGAAGATGCGCTCATAGTGGCGAAAGCGCGGGGCGAAATCGGTGATGCGGACGCGGGCGCCGCGGCTGTCGGTCAGGATGGTCGAGACGACCGCCGTGTTGCGCAGGTACTCCGATGTGTAGTCGACCATGTCGTCCAGGACGACATCGGTGAACCCTTTCTCCTCGTTGCCAGCGAGCAACCGCGAGAAGACCGGGTCGCCGTCATAGCGCGGATAGCACCACCACACGATGCGTCCGCACGGATTGATGAGCGCGGCGGTGCGGCCATTGCCGATCAGGGCGAGGTCGAGCCCGTGGTCGATCATGCGCTCGCACTTTCATCGGCGGGGACAATGCGCTCGAGCCAGGCGCGGACCTCACTGGGTGTATCAAAATGAAAATCCACCCCGGTCACCCGCCGGCGTACCGAGATGGCGATCCCGTGAAACTGCGGCATCACCGCGAAGGCGGCTTGATCGGTCGTGTCGTCCCCGATGAAGATCGGCCGACGGCCGGCAAAGGGAGGGTGCGCCATCAGCTCACGGACGGCGGTGCCTTTGCTGAAGCCGAGATGCTTCACCTCGATCACATTCGTCCCTTCGAGCAGCTCGAGGCGCTGCAACGCGCGGCGGGAGATTGCCGCCACGGCCTCGCGCACGAAGGCACCCTTTTCCGGGGCAAGGCGGTAGTGCAGGGCGATTGAATAGCCTTTGTCCTCAAACAGAATGCCCGATCCGGCCGTAGCAAGCGCGGCGAGCTGCATGCGCAGCGCCGGGTCCAGAGGTTGCGCGTGGCTGCGGCGGGGCGCGGTGTCCGGCCAGGGCCGCATCTCAGCGCCATGACCCCCGATTGCCGCAAGCTTAAGCGGCGCAAAAATGCCGTCGAGATCGTTCAGTGTACGGCCGCTGACCAGGGCGATTGCCCCGGCGGTGCGCACTTTGATGCGCTCCAGCGTGTCGCGCAGCGAAGCGGGAACCCGGATATCGCGCGGCGTGGGCGCTAGATCGAGGATCGTTCCATCGACGTCGAGCAGGATAGCCCAATCATCTACATCCGGGATGAGCGTCGGCGCGCTCGTCTCCGCAACAATTGCTGGCATGGCGAAATTCGTCCCGCTGTAACCCACCAAAGTTTCACAACGCGTTCAGGTATTTACGGTTCCGCTGACTCCCGGATGTATACCGATCGTGTTACAACTCAAGTCTGGCGCCCCCGGCGAGACAATGGAACGCGAGAGCCACTATCTGGGTTCCCGTCAACGGGGATTTCCCTGGCATGACACCATATGGGGTTCGGCGTAGATCCTATAAAGGCTCGGATTTGCTCGTAGCTAGGATTATCAGGACCGATATCTAGGTTGCGACTCGCTCGCTCTGCACGATTGGAGCATTGGATGCACGCATTGTTCATCGGCCACACGTATATCGATGTGACCATCATGACCGATCACGTTCCGACCGGCGACGATAAGGACGTCGCGACGGAATATGCTGTGTCGTTTGGCGGCAACGCCGTCACCGCAGCCTTCTGCTGCGCCAAGCTCGGCATCAAACCGGATCTCGTCGCGACTGGGGCGGACGACTGGCTCGGCGACATGTTCCGCGACATGGCGCGAAAGTACGAGGTCGAACTGCACATCCGCAAGGTGCGACGCTCCTCGCTGTCATTCGTGATGCCGCATGGCGGCGAACGCGCGATCCTGCGCGCGCGCGACGATCGCTATCTGCATCCGTTCCCGCATCTCGACATCACCGGCTGCCGTGTCCTGCACATCGACGGCCACCAGCCCGACGCGGCGCTTCACTATGCTCGTGCATGCCGCGAGGCCGGGATCCTGACCTCACTCGACGGCGGGGGCGTGCGCAGCAATACCCACGAAGTGCTCTCCTACATCGACGTCGCTATCGTGTCCGAGCGCTTCTCCCACCAGCTGAAACTGTCGCCGGAGCAAACACTCGACTATCTGGCCGAGCGTGGCTGCCGCATCGGCGGCGTGACCTTCGGCGAGCGCGGTCTGATCTGGTACGACGAGCGCGGGCGCAGGAGCACGCTTCCCGCGCTGCAGGTCCCGGCGCGGCGGGTGATCGATACGAGCGGCGCCGGCGACGTGTTCCATGGCGCCTATGTGTATTCCTACCTGGCCGATCCGCAGAAGCGCTGGATCGATCATTTCCGCTTTGCCCGTGCCGCAGCCGCTTTCAAGGTGCAGCGACTCGGCAATGAAGCGGGATTGCCCACCGTTGCCGATGTGGCGGCTATGGATCGCGAATTCAGTCCGGCTGTGGAGAACGTTTGAGGTCAGCTCTCGACCATGGTCGGCGCCAACCATTTCTCCACCCGCTCTACGCTCATGGGCCCTGCAATATAGAAGCCCTGCGCTTCATCGCATTTCCACTGTGCGAGCAGGTCATAGGCCGCCCGGCCTTCAATTCCCTCCGCCACGACCCGGTAGCCCAAGTCGTGCGCCATGTGGATCAAGGCGCGCACGAGTTTCTGATCATGCTCGCTGGTCGGCAGGGCCTTGATGAAAGCGCGATCGATCTTGAGCACGTTGGCTGGGAACTGTTGTAGATAGGACAGCGCGCTATAGCCGGTGCCGAAATCGTCGATCGCGATCGACACGCCCAGACGTTTGAGGGCCCGCAGCTGTTCTAGCACGCGTGGATTATCTCCCAGGACGGAATTCTCGGTGAACTCCAGCTGGATCGAGCGAGGAGGGACCGCGTATTTTTCCAAGATGCCGGCGACCCGGTCAGCAAAATCTGTTTCTTCCAGATTGCGGGCCGATGCGTTGATCGAGATTTTGCCAACGTCCCGGAAGCGCTGCCATTCGGCCACTTGGCTGATTGCCGCGTTGAGAACCCACTCGGTTAGCGGACGCGTGAACGCCGTCTCTTCAACGGGTGGGATGAATTCCGCCGGCAGCACTTCGCCGAGGCTCGGATGCTTCCAGCGCAGGAGCGCCTCCGCACCCGCATAGCGGCCCGAGGCAAAGTCCATCACTGGCTGATAGACCAGGCTGAATTCGCCACGCCGTTCCAAAGCCTCCCGCATGTCGCTGAGCAGCCTGAAGCTGCGGGTGTGCGCGCGGTCATGCGTCTCATTGTACGACGCGATAACGCGCCCGCTGGTGCGGGCGTCGTCGGCCGCATTGAACAACCGGCGCAGCACGTCGCGCGGGCAGACCTTATCGGTTTGGAACGCGTAGGCGCCCACTACCGGATCGGAGGAGACGGGAATACCCGCGCAGGGAGTCGAGTCGTGCAATCGGCGCTGCAAGTCGTGCGCGATCGCGTCCCAGCTGCGATCCGCTGGATCATCGAGCACGACCACGCACCGGGTGAGGCCGACATGGTAGATCCGTGAGCGGTCGCCGATGGCCAGCCGAATGATCTCGGTCGAGTTGCGGATGAGTTCTTCGGCGTAGGTGGCACCCAGAACGCGCATCCCGAGACTGATCTGGCGGGGAGACACAAGCTCAACCATAAGTCCCACCTTGCGCTCGCCGGGTGAGCGCTTGGCCAGGTCTTCCAAATCCTCGAACAACTGGTGCTCGTTGGGGAGGCCGCTGGTCGGGTCGATACGCCCAATCGTGTTCTGCAGCTCGATCTGCGTCATGACCATGGCGGCGAGGTCGACCAAGACGTGCTGCTCGTCCTCGCTCATGCGGCGGGGCTTATCGTCGATCACGCAGAGCGTGCCAAGCCCGTAGCCCGAGCGCGTGATCAGTGGAGCGCCGGCATAAAACCGGATTCCGGCGCGCGCCAAAACGCTTTCCTTGAACCGGGCATCCTCCAGCAGGTCAGAGACAACGAAGACCTCATCACTGTGGATGGCGTAGTTGCAGGGGGCCTCAGCGCGGGGAATTTCCGCCAAATCAACGCCGAACCGGGACTTGAACCACTGCCGGTCACGGTCGGTCAGAGAAATTGTGGAAACGGGTGCTCCGAGTAGCCGGCTGGCCATCCGGGTGATGCGGTCGAAGCTCTCGCTCAGCGGAGTGTCGAGCAGCCGAAGGTTGCGCAGAGCGTTGAGACGCGCCTCCTCGTTCTCGATAATTTCGCGCTTCATCTGGAAATGCCGTCACCCGCGGGGACAGTGCCTATTCCCGTACCGACCAGAGTAATGCCAGCGTTAGGCATGAAGCCAGCGCTCCGGTGTGTGCTCACTGAATAATGATAGTGGAGGGCGACAGGGCGGATTGGCGCCTGCAATCCCCCTCTCGCTCCCGGCGCAACACACGATTCACGTGTATTTTCCGGCCGTTAAGCCAGAGCGGAACGCGAATAGTCATAGGCAACGGAAACGCGGATCTCGCCTTCGGCGTGAATGACTTCGACCGACACCGCATCGCCATCGCGATGTATCAGCAGGTCTGCGCTGGCGCCGCAAAGGCTGACATTGCGCAGAAGAACGTGGTCCAGGAACGACGGCACGTACGGGTTCTCTAAGCGGACCTCGTGTCGGCTCGGGTCGAAGGTGAGGCCGAGCGTCGCTTGTACCAGCAGGAAGGGCGTACCCGCCGCCCAAGCCTGGGGCGAACAGGCGACCGGATAGAGCGTCGGTCCGCGGCCGCGCCGACGTGGAAAACCGCAATAGAGTTCGGGCAGCCGGCGCAAGTCCATGTAACTGGCCGCCGCGAACATAGCCTCCAGGATCCTGCCGGCGGCGGCGCGATGGCCGTAGCGCGCAAAGCCGAGTGCGATCAGCGCGTTGTCATGCGGCCAGATCGAGCCGTTGTGATACGACATCGGATTGTAGCGGGCTTCGCCTGCCGCGACGGTGCGAATACCCCAGCCGGAGAAGAAGTCTGGACGCAAGAGCTGCTCAGTCACCGCGGCCGCGCGTTCCGGGCTCGCGATCCCGGTGAAGAGAAGCTGTCCGGCGTTGGATGTCCGTACGCGGCAGGGATTCTTGGCCCCATCCAGGGCCAGCGCGTAGGTGCCGATTTCGGGACACCAGAACATCTCCTCGAACCGGCGCGACAGCTTCTTGGCTTGGCCCTCGAGCGCGGCAGCGCGCTCGGTCAACCCGAGCAAACTCGCGCAATGCGCCGCGAGCTGTTTGGCGGCGTAGGCATATCCCTGGACTTCCGCAAGCGCGATCGGCCCTTGCGCCAGGGATCCGTCGGCGTGGAAGATGGAATCAAAAGAGTCTTTCCATCCTTGGTTCACCAAGCCCTTTTCATTAGCGCGGTGATATTCAAGAAAACCGTCGCCGTCGGGATCGCCCGGTCCGTCCATCCAGGCTAAGCCTGCTTCGATGGCGGGCCATAGCTCCTTGAGTGTGGCAACATCTCCGGTTCGCTGCACGTAAAGGCCTGCCAGCATGACGAACAACGGAGTGGAATCGACGCTGCCGTAATAGAGCCCGAACGGGACCTCGTGCAGCACGGCCATTTCGCCGGCACGCATCTCATGTAGGATTTTGCCCCGCTGGGCGTCGGCCTGCTCATCGTGTTTGGTCGCTTGATAGCGCGCGAGCCGACGCAGCACGCCGCGCGCCACCGTCGGGTCAAGCCAGAGAATTTCCTGAGCCGTAATGAGTCCGTCGCGGCCAAATGTCGTCGAGTACCAAGGAATGCCGGCGTACGGATAACGGCCGTCCTGGGTTTGGGTCATCAGCATGTTGAGATCGGCCATCGACCGGCAGAGAACCTCGTTGAAGATGTCGTTCGACGTCTGCACCGTGGCCATGTTCCGGGTCGCCGCCCGATTATCGCGGCGAGATGCAAGCAACGCCTTGTAGAAGTTCCGCGGCGGCTCACTTGCGGGATTGCATTCAAGCGCGATGAGGATCGCCGCTGCTTGATGCGGCTCCAGTTTGAGCCGATAGCGCGCGTCCTGTTGTTCTAATTCTGTGGGGGCGGGATCGAATACGATCCTGGTCCGCCGCAGCGATTTGTCGAGGCCTTCGTAGTTGAGCGTCACCACGTCAGGTCCCACCACCGGTTGCTGGGCGATGCCGCGGCGTGCCCGGGCGATGCCGCGCACTTCGAAAATGTCTGCAAAATCGTTGGCGAATCGCAGCGACAGTTCGCAGTCGATGGGCTGCTCTCCGTGGTTCTTCACCGCGATTCGCTGATAGGCAGTCTTGCGCCACAGGAACGTCGTGCGCACGATGTGCACGGTATCCTTCTGCAGCACGATATGGCCGTTGCGGTAGATGTCGGGATTGGTGAGGTCTGCGCTCAGGGCCGAATTGTCGTCGCGCACATTGCTGCCGAGCAGGAGCGGGGCTTCTCCCTCGAAACGGAGTTCGAACTGCGACATGTAGCGCGTGTCTTCGTGGAAAAGCCCGTCCGCCCCGCCCGAGGCAGCGCCGATATCGCCATGGCTATCCATGACCACGAACGTGCCACCATGCTTGATCGTATAGCGCGGGCGCGACGGCAGATTGGTCGCAGGAATATAAAACGGGACCTCTGGCACAGCGTGCGTGGCTGCCGAGCGAAGTTCGGAATCGGAGTGTTTCAATGCTTGTTGAGGCACAGCTCTCACTCTCTTGAACGGATGGATTGGCCACCAAGCGCAAGAAGCGGGTTCGTATCGCTTGTGTGGGCGGCGTCCCCGCGACAAACCTACGCGCCGGGGTCACGATGATATCGCCCGATCCCGACGTTCCCCCTCCAATCGGGAGGTCTCTGGAACGCGCTCAGGTCGGCTTGCCTTTCCTTATGGCAAACGGGACGCCGTACCACAAGATGCTCAGCAGGATGAACGCCCCCATTCCGATGGCAACGCCAAGACCGTGCGATTGCACCGCCGCGGTGGTGACGACGTAGAGGTCAGCAGCAATTCCCAACCCCAAGAAGAACGGCGCTGTCGTCACGAATCGGGAGCCTCGTTTCAGGAACTCCTCCGAGTCTTCGCCCGCATACGTGATTCGGTGCAACGCAGCGGGCGTCATCAGCAGGATGGTGGCAAAGGCGACGAAGCAAAGCGCGGCGAGATGCAAGCCTTGTGAGAGGGGCTCAAGAGCAGCAAATTCTTTGGTGAGGATCACGACAAACTGAAAACCAAGCAGAGCTTGCGCGCCTGGCAGGATCACGCGCGCCTCGCGCAGCATATTCTCAATCTTGGTTGACAGTGGCGTCGAGGCAGGTATCGGCGCCCAAGCGGCGACTTGCTCGTGTTGTTTGCTCATGAACTCGAACCCGTACCAGAATGCCCCCGCCAATCCGAAGAAGATGAAGCCGGCTACCACCGCACCCGGACGGCCAGTGACCAGTTCGAATACGACGTAGAAATCGAGCCCGATGCTCAGCGCAAATGGCAGCAGCGAGATGCCCGCCCACAAGGTCGCGGAGCGCAGGATCCGTTGCGTGTCCTCACCGCCTTCGGCAATGCGGTGCAACATCGATGGCGTGACCAGGCACGCAACCGCGATCGTCATCAGCAGCACCGCGGCGCATGCGATGGATCGCGACAGCAATGGTAAAGTCGAAAACTGGTTCTGAAACACAGCTTCCAACTGGAAGCCAAACAGCACTTGCGCGCCGAGGATCAGGAGGCGCGTCTCGTCCAGCGCGGTCCGTACTTTCTTGCTGAGCGGGTTTCCGGCCAAATCGTGTGCGACGTCTCTGTTGCGCGGCTATCGCCTAGGTAACGCTTCCTACCTCCGCAATGTTCCGGGGCTAGACGGGCGAGGCGGCCACGAAAACAGGAACGGGCGCCTCGCCTAAGGCGAGACGCCCGGACCAAAATCGCAAAAATTGCGCGCTTACTTGCGACGCGAGATCGGCACGTACTCGCGCTCCGTAGCGCCGGTATAGAGCTGGCGGGGCCGGCCGATCTTCTGGCTCGGATCCTCGATCATCTCTTTCCACTGGGCGATCCAGCCGACCGTGCGCGCGACGGCGAACAACACAGTGAACATGCTCACTGGGAAGCCCATCGCCTTGAGCGTGATGCCGGAATAGAAGTCGATGTTCGGATAGAGCTTCTTCTCGATGAAATACTCATCGTGCAGCGCGATGCGCTCGAGCTCGATCGCCACGTCCAGCAGCGGATCGTCCTTGATGCCCATCTCGTTGAGCACCTCGTGGCAGGTCTTCTGCATGATCTTGGCGCGCGGATCATAGTTCTTGTAGACCCGGTGCCCGAAACCCATCAGCCGGAACGGATCGTTCTTGTCCTTCGCGCGCTTGATGAATTCCGGGATGCGCTCGACGCGACCGATCTCGGTCAGCATCTTCAGCGCCGCCTCGTTGGCACCGCCGTGCGCCGGTCCCCAGAGGCAGGCGATACCGGCCGCGATGCAGGCAAACGGGTTGGCGCCGGACGAGCCGGCGAGCCGCACCGTCGAGGTCGAGGCATTCTGCTCGTGATCGGCATGCAGAATGAAGATGCGATCCATGGCGCGGGCCAGGACCGGATTGACCTTGTAGTCCTCCGCCGGCACCGCGTAACACATGCGCAGGAAGTTCGAGGCGTAGTCCAGCTCGTTGCGCGGATAGATGAACGGCTGCCCGACCGTGTATTTGTAGGCCATCGCGGCGAGCGTCGGCATCTTTGCGATCATGCGGATCGACGCGATCATGCGCTGGACCGGATCGGAGATGTCTGTCGAGTCGTGATAGAACGCCGACAGCGCGCCGACGCTGCCGACCATCACCGCCATTGGATGCGCGTCGCGGCGGAAGCCCTGGAAGAACCGGCTCATCTGCTCGTGCACCATCGTGTGACGCGTCACCCGATAGTCGAAGTCGGCTTTCTGTGCAGAGGTCGGCAACTCGCCATAGAGCAGGAGATAACACGTCTCCAGGAAGTCACCGTTTTCGGCCAGCTGGTCGATCGGATAGCCGCGATAGAGCAGGATGCCCTCGTCGCCGTCGATATAAGTAATCTTCGACTCGCAGCTCGCCGTGGACGTGAAGCCGGGATCGTACGTGAACATCCCGGTGTCCTGATAGAGCTTGGCGATGTCGATGACCGACGGTCCGATTGTTCCGTGCGACACGTGGAAGGTCGTGTCCTTGTCACCGACGGTCAGTTTGGCGGCTGGGGTGTTGCTTTTGGCAGGGGTGGTCGCGTCCATGACCGTAGGTCCTCGATCTGACGGAGAACTGCCTTCGTCGCGGCTGCGTCGCGCTGGCAAGCCAGTATGCGCGCGCCTGAAATTCCGGCTCCTGTGCGTAGCACCATCGCAGGGTGCGCTGCAAGATGGCGTGCCTTGCAGCCGGCGCTGCCCAGGCTGTTCGCTAGCTCGTCGCCGCGGCCTCACGTTGATCGGCGAGGCGCGCCAG
Organism: Xanthobacteraceae bacterium; assembly: GCA_019241285.1. GTDB lineage: Bacteria > Pseudomonadota > Alphaproteobacteria > Rhizobiales > Xanthobacteraceae > JAFAXD01. The sequence goes on from JAFAXD010000496.1 coordinate 16,652, forward strand.
CGTTTCATCTTTTCCCAGCACCGCCAGCACCTCGAAAATCCCCGGCGACGTCGTGCGACCGGTTAGCGCAGCTCGCAGCGGCTGAGCGACGGCGCCGAGCTTGATGCCCGCCCGCTCGGAGAATGTGCGCACCGCGGCCTCGGTTGTCTCAGCATCCCAGGGCTCGACCGCAGCCAGCACATTGAGGACATCAGCAATGAGCGCGCATCCACCGCCATTGAGCAGTGCCTGAGCCTTGTCATCGATGGCAATCGGCCGTTGCGCATAGACGTAGCGCGCGCTCTCGATAAGCTCGACCAAGGTTTTGGCACGCTCCTTCAGACCGGGCATGGCAGCCAGGAGCTTGGCGCGGAGCTCGGGCGTCAGGCGTGCAGCCAGCTCGGCGCCCCCTTCGATGTGCGGCAGCAGCCGCTCGATCTGGTCGAGCAATTCAGCGTCGGAGCTTGCCCGGATATAGTGCCCGTTGAGGTTTTCTAGCTTGGCAAAATCGAAACGCGCAGGCGAGCGGCCGATCTGCGGCAGGTCGAAAGCGGCCAGCATCTCCTCGGTCGAGAAGATCTCCTGGTCCCCGTGCGCCCAGCCGAGCCGGACGAGGTAGTTGCGCATGGCGGCCGGCAGATAGCCCATCGCGCGATATGCATCGACGCCCAGCGCGCCATGGCGCTTGGACATCTTCGAACCGTCCGGCCCATGGATGAGCGGGATATGCGCCATG
>JAFAXD010000528.1 GCA_019241285.1 Xanthobacteraceae bacterium
TCCTGCAGGCGATGCCACCACGTCTCGCCTGGTATTTCGAGTGGATCGGCGACATCGTCGGCATCCTGTGCTGCGTCTTGTTTGTCTGGTACGGCGTGCGCGTCACCTTGGCGAGCTACACGGCCGGCGCCGTCTCGATCAAAACCTTGGTGCTGCCGGAGTGGTGGATCATGGCCCCCATGCCGGTCTGCTTCCTCATGCTGGCGATCGAGTTCATCTTCCGCATGCGCTCGCTGGCCCTGGCAGACCGGGCGCCGCGCGCCCACGCCGTCTCGGCGTCATGAGTATGGAACAACGGTCATGATGTCGTGGCAGGCCGCCGCTTTGTTGTTGCTCGGCGGCTCGACCGTGCTTCTGTTCATGGGCATTCCGGTCGCTTTCACGTTCCTCGCCGTCAACCTGATCGGTGCGTGGCTCTATCTTGGCGGCACGGTCGGCATCGAGCAGATCGTGCGCAACAGCGTGGTCGCGGTGTCGAACTTCTCGCTCACGCCGATCCCGCTGTTCGTGCTGATGGGCGAGATCCTGTTTCACACCGGTCTTGCCCTGAAGGTGATCGAGGGCATCGAGCGGTTGATCCGGCAAGTGCCGGGGCGGTTGGCCGTCGTCGCGGTGGTCGCCGGTACGGTGTTCTCCGCGATCTCCGGCTCGACCATCGCCACCACGGCGATGCTTGGCTCGCTGATGCTGCCGGTGATGCTGGCGCGCGGCTACAATCCGGCGATGGCGACTGGCCCGATCATGGCGATCGGCGCGGTCGATATGTTGATCCCGCCCTCGGCGCTGACCGTCCTCCTCGGCAGCCTCTCGGGCATCTCGATCTCCAAGTTGCTGATCGGCGGCGTGGTGCCGGGCTTGATCCTGAGCGTTGCTTTCGTCGGCTACATCGTGACGCGCGTGCTGATCAACCCGAAGCTCGCGCCGTCGAGCCCGATCGAGGAGCGTCACGGCTGGGCCAAGTACGAGTTGCTGGTGCTCTACGTCATTCCGCTGATCTCGATCTTTGTGGTCGTGATCGGCGCAATGTCCGGCGGGCTCGCGACGCCGACCGAATCCGCTGCGCTGGGCGCGATCGCCACCATGGCGCTGGCGGCGGCCTACCGGGTGCTGACCGTGAAGGCGCTCGCCACCGCGCTCAAAGGCACGGTGATGATCTCGGCGATGATCCTGTTCATTATTCTCGGCGCGACGACGTTCTCGCAGATCCTGAGCTTCTCCGGCGCAACCGAAGGCATCGTCTCCGGCATCCTTGGCCAGGGCCTGTCGCCAGGCGCGATCCTTGCCGGCATGCTGCTGCTGCTGATCTTTCTCGGCGTCTTTGTCGACCAGGTGAGCATGATGCTGATCACCTTGCCGGTGTTCATGCCGATCGTGCAGCGGCTCGATTTCGACCTGATCTGGTTCGGCGTGCTTTACCTGATCTGCATGCAGCTCGGGCTGCTGTTGCCGCCGCATGGCCTGCTGCTCATGACCATGCGCGGCGTCGCGCCGCCGCAGGTCACCATGGGCGACATCTTCCGTGCGGTCGTGCCCTACGTCGCCATGAGCCTGCTGTTGCTCGCCTTGATCCTGGCGCTGCCTGCAGTCGCAACCTGGCTGCCGGCGCTGCTGGGCTAGCCTCACGCCCGTCGAAGGGTAGGAATGCATTCGTGCCAGGGTGATGTCATCTATGGCTAACATGCTGAAAAAATTGAAATATTCATCATTTTGGCGCGCATAGATTCGATAGATGTCGTTTTTCAGCGCGGTCACTCACAGCGGGCTCGGCAAGACCAGTGCCCAGAGTTAGTCACCTATGATGAAGCAATTGAAATCCTGACACTTTTTTTCCTTCACGCCCCATAGATCGCATAGGTGTCATCGGTTTGTTGAGGTGACCCGCGTCCCCGACAATATCGCGCTCGCCTGCAGGACCTTAGATGACGTGGCGCATACATGACCTTGCGCGCATAGGTGACATCGATTGCGCCGCCGATGACTGCTGGTCCACGCTGGGCGGGTGCCGGTATGCCGACGAGCGCCGAGAAGACTCCTTCGCATAGATGACGTCCGCGCTCATAGATGTCGCCGACGCTCAAAGGTGACGTCACCTCGCATAGCGCCATTGATGACGTTCTTCTCGCACAGGTCACCACCTGGGCACGGCTCACATTCGTAAGATTGACAATGTCAAATAGCCCGGCTCAAGCCAACGCCCGATCGGTTTGCTCACAACACGAGCGCGAAGCACCGGAACGTTTTGCTTTTTGAATTGTCAAGATCATTGTTATGGTGCGGCCCTTGATAGTCTGAATTCCCTCAAGCGAACCAGGATTGCCATGCAAATCAGACGAGTGGTTACCGGCCACAAGCCGGACGGGAAGGCGACGGTGTTGATCGACGAGATCTCGAAGGATTACGTCTCTTTTCGGAAGGGCGCCAACGTCTACAACATCTGGTCCACGAAAAAACTCCCCGCGGACAATGATGACGCTTCGGACGGAGCCAAGGGCATCGCCGGAACGGCGCTCAAGGGCGGCTCTGTATTTCGCGTGATCGAATACGAGTCTGGTGTCCTGCCGCGCAATCATCGTACGGACTCGATCGACTACGCGATTATTCTCAAAGGCGAGATCGAAATGGAGCTCGACGACGAGTGCGTGCGCCTGCGGGCGGGGGACGTGCTCGTTCAGCGTGGCACGATTCACAACTGGGTCAATCGCAGCAACGAGACGTGTATCATCGCGTTCGTGCTGATTGACGCATTGCCGGCCACCATTGGCGGCGAACAATCCAAGCCGGTTGGATAGCACCTGACGGCTCAAGCCTTCGCAAACCCCGCGATCTTCAACTCCACCAGAACGTTGCGGTAGCGCCAGCCGCTGCGGTTGAAGAGCTCGTGCGGAATGCCGGGCTCCCGCCAGAGCGCTTGGCCCGGCGTTTCCTTGGTGGGGCGGCGTCGGCCGTCGGCGAAGTGCATCTCGTTGTCGCCGTCGGTAAGCGGGATCACCAGGTAGGGAAGGTCATGCTTGTGCCAGGGTTGGCGGCCGCCCGGATCGAGGGCGAGGCCCCAGACGCGCACATACTCGTTCTCGAACACGATCTCGTCGCCGATTGGGCCGAGGGCCGTCGCGGGATCGAAGGGTTGAACATCATCGGCCATAGATTTCTCCGTTACTAGTGCGCGCCAACTGGCGCGACGTTGTCGTGGAACAGGTGCTTGCGCTCGGCGGGAGTCAGTGCTGAGAGCTGCGTGTGCGGGTGCATCAACCCCATCGGGAACGGCCAGTCGGATCCGAACAGGATATGACCCTGGCCGAAGATGGAGGCGGCGAGACGCAAGGCCTCGGTGTCGTGCGTGATGCAGTCAACCACCAGGCGCTTGAGGAGCGCGCGTGGATGCGGAGATGATTTGCTGATGCCTGGACGGTCGGTCTGGAAGCCTTGCTCGAAGCGCCCGGCCAGCATCGCCGCAACGCCTCCGCCATGGGCGAAGCAGAACGTGATTTTGGGATAGCGCGCAATCACGCCGCCGAATATCAGGTGTGCGATGGCGACGGTGGTCTCGTAGGGATTGCCCAGCAAGTTGGTCAGATAAAACGGCGCGAGACGCGGGTCGTCGTTTTCGCCGGGGTGGACCAAAACAAACGCCGCGGCATCGTCGAGCGTGCGCCAGAGCGGATCGTAGCTCTTGTCCGAGAGCATGCGACCGGGTCCGCCCGACGGCGAGCTGAACCACCGCTGGCCAGTGGCGATAGTGCGCGTCGCGACGTCCCGCGACAGATCGGGATGTTCGATCGGCAGATGCGGCAACGGCGCGAGGCGATCGGCGTGGCGCTGCGCGATACCGGCAAGCCCGTGATTGACGTAGTCGACCCAGCGCGCCGCTGCGGCTTGCGGCAAGTGCTGGCGGTAGAGCGGCGGCGGCGCGGAAATCCAGGCCTGCGCGATCTGGTTGCTATCAAGCCACGCGATCAATGCGTCCGGTGCAAAGAGCGATTTGAGTCCGACTTTATGACCATCAACACTCAGCGCCGTCGCGGCCGCGTCCCACCGCACGCCGTCGATCGCCTCCAATCCCGGCGCGTCGATCGGCACCAAGTGCGTGTGGATATCGAGGTTAATCGGTTCCACTGCGCGTTCCTACCATTGTGCCTCGGATTTGAGAGGGTACGTGTCCCGGATGCGGTGCAGCGCGAAGCTCTTGCGAAGCGGTGCACTGCTGATCCGGGACCGCCACAAAGGCATCGCTTGGGGCGGTCCCGGGTCTGCAGCGCACCACTTCGTGCTGCGCTGCGCCCGGGACACGTGCGGTACAAGCATCAGAGTCACGCCATTATTTCCTGATGATGCGTCGATAAAGGTCTTCCGCGAGCCCGGCGCGCATCGGCGCGATGGCGGTGACGTGATCGTCCGGCCGCACGAGCACCAGTGTATCAGGGGGACAGCCGACGCGCCGGAATAGCCGCTCGCCGACGTCGAGCAGCGCGCGGTCGCGCAATCCGGAATCGAGCGGCGCGTCCCAGCGCGATACGACGTAGTGCTTCAGGCCCGGCAAGCTCTGCGCCGGGATTGCTGGGCGGCGCCGCGCATCGGTGAAATAAAGTGCGAGGAAATTGTCATCGATCAGGTCGTGCAGGCGATGCGGCCTGCCGTCCGGACCGTGTATCTCGGCATCCGGCATGCGGTCGCCGACCAGCAGCGGCCCTTTGCCCATCTTCACCATCGACCACTCCGCGCTATCATCGACGCCGAAGCGCACGCCGAGCAGTGTGCGGGTCGCCGCGAGACCCCAGGCGCTGCTCGACCTTAGATCGCTGACGTCGCCCGCCTCGCCACCCATGTATTTGCGCGCCTGCTCGGCCATTTCGCCAGAGCCGTTGGCGGCGAGCGGGTGATGCTCGCGGGCATAACCATCGAGCAATGCGTCGGACGCCCAGCCGCGTGCCACCCAGGCGAGGCGCCACGGCAGACCCATCGCATCGAGGATACCCGTGTTGAGGCCGAGCGCCCACATGGGGGTGATGAGATGCGCGGCGTCGCCCATCAGGAACACGCGAGCGCGCCGCCACTCACTGGCGATGCGGTGGTGCACTCGGTAGACGATGCTGTTGAGCACCTCGAGGGTGTGGACGTCACCGATGAAGCGGCGAACCTTCTCGCCGAGTTCATCGTTGCTCGGCGGCTCTGCGCCGGGCGGCAAGGGATAGAGAAAGCGCCAGCAGTGCGGCTGACGCACCAGGATCATCCATTCCTGCGGATCGGAGAAATAGGCGAGATAGGGATAATCGCGCGGGTGCTCGACGTCGAGATCGACTTTGAGATCGACCAGCATGTAGCGGATGTCGTGTGAGACACCCTCGACCGGAATATCAAGTTGCGTACGCACCGTGCTGCGGCCGCCGTCGCAGGCGAGCAGATAGGAGCCTTCGACCTCGCGCGAGCCTTCCGGTGTGTTGAAGGTCGCCACAACGCCACCGGCATCCTGATGGAAGGACGTCAGGCGGTGTTTCAAATGCAGCGCGCCGGGCCGCCGCGCCTCGAGGCGCTGCTGCAGCACCGGCTCGAGATGATGCTGCGGCAGATTGATGACGAACGGATAGCGCGTGTCGTCAGCGAGCACCTCGGTGCGCACCGACAAGGTCGACTTGTTGGTCGCGCGATCGAGCCCGCCGATTTCGTCGACGCGTAGCGCCTTGGCCAGGACGCCGTCGGCGACGCCATAGCGGCGGAACGCCTCCAGCGTGCGCGTCAGGATGGTGCCGGCTTTGGTATCGAGCGAAAGCGTGTCGTCGTCCTCGAAGACTTGAAACGGCAGGCCGTAGAAATCGAGCCCGAGCGCGGTCGTTAGTCCAACCGGGCCGGCGCCGACAACGATGATCGGCTTCATGGTGCTGCGCGCGCTCATGTGTCGCTTGCCGCATAGGCGAAGTCGCGGCTGAGCAGCGATGCTGTCATGGTTGCCGCGTCGGACAACAGGAACATCAGGGGGCCGATCACGTCCTCTGGAACGCCGACGCCAGTCGAGGCGCGCCAGCGCTCGTGATCCGGTCCGGCATTGGCAGCGCGGTATTGCGGCGTGTCGATCACACCGGGCGCGATCAGATTGAACCGTACGCGGTGCTGGGCGACCTCCTTGGCGGCGCTCTTGACGAAAGCGATGAGCGCGCCCTTGGTCGCTGCGTAAGCGGAAGCCTCGGGCCAGCCTTGGTGCGCGAGGCCTGAGGAGAACGCAACGATGCTGCCGCGCCGGCGCGCGATCATGCCGCCGATTGCCGCCTGATAGCACCAGACCACGCCGTTGAGATTGATGTTGAGGACGCGCAGCCATTCGGCCGGATCCATCACATCGGCGCGCGTGCGCGGCTGGATGGCCGCACCGCAGACCAGGCCATCAATGCGGCCGTAGTCTTGCTCGATCTTCGCGAACGTCGCCATGACGGCATTGCGGTTGCTGACATCGAGTTCACTCACCGCGATCGATGCGTCTTCGGACACAAGCTGGTCCATCGCCTTCTGATCGACGTCGCAGACGATCACCCGGGCGCCGGCGGCGGCAGCAGCTCGCGCCAGCCCGCGGCCGATGCCGTTGGCGCCGCCGGTGATGACGATGACGTCGCCGCTCGCGTCGAAGCGCGCTTTCATTTCGCTCAGCTCCGCTCAGGCATCCGGCAAGACCGCGATGGCGTTGATCTCGATCAGATAATCGGGCGAGGTCATCTTGCAGACCTCGACCATGGTCGAGGCCGGCGCGGGCGCCTTGAAATATTCGCGCCGCACGGCGTGGATGGCGTCGAAGTGCTCCATGTTGCGCACGTAGACGTCGACACGTACGACATCGTCAAGCGTGCCGCCGGCTTCCTCAACGGCCGCCTTGATGTTCTCGCATACCTGTCGGGTCTGCACCGTGATATCGCCGACGCCGGCAATCGTGCCGTCCGCTTTGCGCGCCGTCATCCCTGAGATGAACACGAGCTTGCCGCGCGCCGCGATCGCCGTTGCCTGCGAGAAGTGCCCGTTCGGCTGGCGCAGTTTTTTGCTGGTGATCTGCTGTTTCATGACACGTTTTCCTGTTGCAGGGAGAGCGTCTCGTCGAGAACGGCACCGACTTTGGCCGCAGCTTCGATCAGGCTGCGCGCGGTTTCCGGACTGAGGCAGCAGGTGCCGGCGTTCTGTGCGCGCGTAGCTGAGACAAGCTCGCCTGGCGCATAGACGCGCTCAACCCCGGGGGCGCGCTTGGACGCAGAGACGCGCGCCGTCTGCTCGGCAGTGCGCGCGGCGAAGTCGTCGCCGGTCGGGAAATGCCCGGTATCGATCGCCAGGAACAAATGGCTGCACTGATAAGGCTTGGCCGGATCGCCGTAGAGTGGCTGTACCTGCGCGCCGACCGCGCCGCTGGAGAGGCCGCCGCACAGCATGTCGATCACGAAAGCGAGGCCAAAGCCTTTGGGCCCAGCCGCCGGCAGCAGCATGCCTTTGATGGCGGCGTTCGGATCGGTGGTCGCGCGGCCTTCGGCATCCGCGGCCCAGCCCTCAGGAATTGTTTGACCGGCGGCTGCCGCAAGGCGGATCTTGCCCATGGCGGTCGCGCTGAGTGCGAGATCAACCTCCGCCGGGAAATCGCCCTGCGTCGGCAGCGCGATCGCAAGCGGATTGTTGCCGACCAGCGCTTCCGCACCGCCGGGCGCCGGCATCAGCGGACGCGTGTTCGACATGACAATGCCGACGCAACCCTGCTCCGCCATCAGGCGCGCATAACGCCCTGCTGTACCGAAGTGGAATGCGTTGCGCACCGCCACGGCTGCAAGCCCAATCTCGCGCGCGCGTGCAACAGCAAGGCGCACGGCTTGTCGTGCGGTGAGTTGGCCGAACGCATTCGCGGCGTCGAGCACGATCGCGCCGTCACGATCCCAAACAACGTCACCGGCGGAGGCTTTCGAAATCGAACCGCTGAGCACGCGATCGAGATACATCGGCACCAGCATCACGCCATGCGAGGCCACGCCTTCGAGATCGGCCGCGACCAGATCCTCGGCGACGATCGCCGCATCCGTGGGCGGCACGCCGGCAGCATTGAAAATGGCAGCGACAGCCTGCGCAAGCGCGGCCGCGCTGATCGTGAACTGATCGTTTGCTGCCGGCGCCGGCACCATCAGCGCGCATCCTCGTCGTTGGCGTACCAGCTCGGTTTGATCGGATAGTGCGGGCCGTCATAGATCTCGACCACGACGGTTTCCTCATGTGCCATCGCGGGCCCGTGCACGTTGCCCTTCGGATTCCAATAGAAGCAGCCGGCCGTGAGAACCACGCCGGTGTTGGTGTATTCGTATTTGCCTTCCAGGCAGAACATGAACTGGTTCGAGGCGTGGCTGTGCGGCTGCGGAATGCCGGCGCCTTTCTCGAACCGGATCAGTGCGATCGACGCACCGGTCGCTTCGTTGCGCCAGAGCATCTTCTCATGCACGCCCTTGAGCGACTTGGCGCGCCAGG
>JAFAXD010000534.1 GCA_019241285.1 Xanthobacteraceae bacterium
CGTCAACGACGAACGCAAGCTTGCACCGGGGCCGTTCGCCTGGACCGTGCGCCTCGATCAGTTGCGCACCTCCAACAACAAACCGATCGACGTCAACGATCTGCGCATGGTGATGCTGTTCGACAATGACGATAGCGGACAAGTGAAGGTCAGCACCTTTAAGCTGGAACCTGTAGCTGCGCCGCCGCAACCGGCAGCCGCAGCGGATGCGGCCGCGGAGAAGACTTTGCCCATCGAGTTGGACCCGCTGCCGAAGTCGGCGCAGAATATGCAGTTCCGGATCCAAGGTAACGTCGAGGGTGGGGCGTCGCGCACCGTCGTGTTGCGCGTTGATGACGGCCAGTCCACGAACTACGCGAGCCGCGTCAATGACGAACGCAAGGTTCCCCCGGGGCCGTTCGCCTGGACGGTCCGACTCGACCAGCTGCGCACGCCCAACAACCGGCCAATCGACGTCAATGATCTGCGCGGGGTCCTGCTGTTCGATAATGAGAACAGCGGACAGGTGAAGGTCAGCACTTTCAAGCTCGAACCGATATCTGCGTCGCCCCAACCGGCAGCCGCAGCGAATGCGCCCATGGGCAAGATCTTGCCTATCGAGTTTGACCCGCTGCCAAAGTCAGCGCAGAACATGCAATTCCGGATCGAGGGCCATGTCGAGGGTACGGCGTCGCGCACCGTCGTGTTGCGCGTCGATGACGGCCAGTCCACGAATTATGCGAGCCGCGTCAATCAAGAGCGCAAAGTCTCCCCGGGTCCGTTCGCTTGGACGGTGCGCCTCGATCAGCTGCGCACCTCCAACAACAGGCCGATCGACGCCAATGACCTGCGCATGGCCCTGCTGTTCGACAATGACAACAGTGGGCAGGTACGGGCGACGACGTTTCGGCTTGAGCCGGTCCCTGGCTCGTCCGGAAACACGGCAGTCCAGACGCCCGCACCAGCACAGCCGTCAGCACCCCCCGCGCAATCAGCACCGGCTCCGAGTGCACCCAGGGCAGCGCAAAGTCTGATACCCACTGGTCGGCAACAATCGTTACCCATCAAGGTTGAACATGTGGCCGCCGAGACCGATGACATGCAACTTCGGATCGAAGGCGAGGTCACGGGTTCGGCGCCACGGCTTGTGATCCTGCGCATCGACGACGGGCAGTCGCGTGACTACGGCAGCCGCGTGAATGACGAGCGTATGTTGCCGCCAGGGCCGTTCAACTGGCTTGTACAGCTCAAAGGGCTGCGCACGATCAACAAGCGGGTGATTGATCATCGCGACATTCGCCAGATCATGCTGTTCGATAACGACGGCGGCAATCAGGTTAAGGTCGGAGCATTCACCCTGGAGCCAGCGCCGAAGCTGCCACCGGGTACGATTGGTCTGAGCTTCGGCGCGCCGAACAGTCCATTGTTTGGCGGCTTCGAACGCGTCGCCCCGGGCGATGCGCGCATCCAAGAGAGTCAGGTCGCCACCGTGTTGCGCCCGGGGGTTGATCCATTGATCGCCCCCGGCATGCACAACATCCACAAAGTGCGGATCCCGTGGTCGGGGGGCCGGGCGCGGGTATCGCTGTGGACCGAGGACGCGGGCGAATGGGAGTTCCTACCATGGTCGACCCAACGTTGGATCCGTGTGAACGGCACCGACGTGCTCAACGAGAAAATGACCCCGCAGCAGTGGATCGAACAGCGATATCTGCGCGAGCGCGAGCCCGAATACGATGGCAAGGGCGACGCCTGGGACTATTACGGGAGCAAACGCGGAGGACTGATCACAACGGAGGTCGAGCCCAAGGATGGGGCAATCACCATCGAACTGGGGGGCGAGGGGCCAGCTTCGGCGTTTCTCTCCGCCATCCTGATCGAACCCGCCAATCAGCATGCGGCCGTCGACGACGTGCAAGCGCGGCGCCGGGCTTGGTATCAAGCGCTCTGGCGCATGGGAGAACCAGCGCCTGATCCGGTTCCTGATCGGCCCGTTATCGACCTCGATGCAGGGGCCGCAACTCCATTCGCGCGGGTCAGCCTTGCCCCAGGCAGCGGCGTACGCCTCGCCTTTGCCCTCAAGTCTCAACGAGACCGGCCGGGCCAACCGGTGAAGATAGAATTCCCTGAAGCTCGCGCCGCCGGGCTTGAGGCAGATCTCTGGGCTGGACAATGGCGGCTCGCACGCGCGGCGAACCTGCTCGTCGCGCAAACCGACTTGCTCCGGGCAGACACAGCTTCACTTCCGCTCGGTTCAGCACGCCCGCGCCGTTTTGATGCTTGGATCTCGGCTACGGATTTTGCTCTGCCGGGCATTCGTCATGGCGTTGTTGTTGTTGGTGAAGGCAGCAACATGGTTAGATTGCCATTCGAGGTGGAGGTGCTCGATGTTCGCCTGCCGCCGCCGCCCAAGCCTTCTGGCTTCTACATGGACGAGGCGCCACACCTGACATGGTTTGGCGGCCCGGGTGCCGCGCGTACGCTCCAGGTCGGCTGCGACCTGACCTACTTGGCAAAGCTTGGCATCAAGGGGAATGCCCCACCGCTGCCGACCCCGCTTCCTGGGCGCGAAGCGCTTTTCATCAACAATGTCGCCATGGCCGTCCACGACGGAACCGCCCCCCCGCTATTCGCATATGGGCCGGCCAGGGCATTGCGCGACAAATTGGGCGTCGAGGGCGCGGCTGCAGCCATCCGCGATGCTGACCTCGCCACGGCTGCGGCGGGCTTGCCGCCCGTCGTGTGGGGAGCAGCGGACGAGCCAAGTAATCTCGACCTGCCGCGGGAGGACGTGAAGGGTTGGGTCACGGCGATTCGCCAAGCCGATCCAGGCGTGCGGCTCGCTGCCCAATTCAACAGCGAGCAAGATGCCCAATACGTATCTCTTTTCAACCTGGCCATCGTCAATGCCGGCTTCGGGATAGATCGCGCGACCATCGCGCGTCTGCACAGCGAAGGTCCCGAAGTGTGGGTCTACAACACAGGACGGCCGCGTCTGACCGCCGGCGTTTGGTTGTGGCTCACCGAGGCCACGCGGTACCTGCAGTGGCACGCCCGCATGCCAACGGCAGATCCGTTCGATCCTACCGACGGTCGCGAGGACGATTATGAGGTGTTCTGGCCAACCGCACAGGTCTGCCCCCGGGTCCCTGATATCCACCCGCTCCTGCTGTCCATGGCAGAAGGCGTAACCGACCTTCGCTGGTTGACGTGGCTCGATTCGCAAAACAAGCCGGAGGCGCGCGCGCTCGCCAATCGAGTCCGCGCGGCCGTCGGTTCACGTTTCCAGGACGCCCTGAAGGTTAGTGACCGAGACTTGGCCAATACAAGAGACGAGATCGTCTCGCTGGCGCGCAAAACTCACTGAGCGGCCTCTGTCCGGGCCGGCGTCGACGATCAAACGAGCAGCGGCTCGGGAACATGAAACGAGGGCCCGATGGGCTCATGTTGAGCTGGGCGCTGGGGCAAGACCTTTGACAACGACGCGCGCTGGATTGCCCATCGCGACCGTATAAGGAGGCACATCCGTCACGACGACACTGTTGACGCCGATGATGGCGCCCTCTCCCACCGTCACTCCCTTCATGATGAATGCATTTTGGCCAATCCAGGCATATTTGCCGACGCGTACGGGCTTGATCTCGCTCGTCGGCGGCGCGATGTCTTTGCTAACGCGCTGAGCAGCGTCTCGTGGATGCGCGTCACTGTCCAGAAATCTGACCCCGCTGGCCACGTTGACCCCCTCTTCCAGCACGATTTCCTGGTTAACCGTAAAACTGACGTTGTGGCCAATATCCACCCGATCCTTAATGATCAAGGTGGGGGCATCAAACGTTCGCCCGCTGAAGATGTCCACCTGGCCGAAAAAATTGACGTGGTTGCCGACGTGAATTTTCGTGTGCCCGATG
>JAFAXD010000044.1 GCA_019241285.1 Xanthobacteraceae bacterium
GCGGGCGCTGCCGGGCAGTGGTGATGGTCATGGCTGCGGTCATAATGTCTTGGGGTCCGCATCGCTGCTGGCCGCGACCGCGGTGAAGGACTTTCTGGCGGGACACGGCATCAAGGGGCGCGTGCGTTATTACGGCTGCCCGGCGGAAGAAGGGGGCGCCGCCAAGGGATTCATGGTGCGGGCCGGGGTGTTTTCCGACGTGGATGTCGCGATCACTTGGCACCCCTCCGCCTTCTCGGGCGTCTATGAACCGGTATCTCTAGCCAACACCCGGATCGATTTCGCCTTCGCCGGCCGTGCCGCGCACGCCGCCGCCGCGCCGCATCTGGGACGCAGCGCGCTCGACGCGGTGGAGCTGATGAATGTCGGCGCCAACTACATGCGCGAGCATATGCCGTCCGATGCGCGCGTCCATTACGCCTTGCTGGATGCCGGCGGGATCGCGCCGAACGTGGTGCAGGCGAACGCGAAGGTACGCTACCTGATCCGGGCGCGGAACTTGCCGGAGCTGACGCGGCTGATCGAACGCGTGCGCAAGATCGCCGACGGCGCCGCGCTGATGACCGAGACCGCCGTCCAGGTGCAGGTGGTCAGCGCGGTTTCCAATTTGCTGGGGAACACACCGCTGGAGAAGGCGATGCACGACAATCTGCTGCGCCTCGGCCCGCCGCCGTTCGACGAGGCAGACCGTGACTTCGCCCGCAAGATCCAGGCGACACTGACCGAGGAGGACATCGAATCCGCGTTCCGCCGCGCCGGCATGCCGATCAAGGATGTGCCGCTGTGCGACGAGATCGTGCCGCTTGAGGCCAAGAGTGCGCCAATGATGGGCTCGACAGACGTCGGCGATGTGAGCTGGGTGGTGCCGACGGTGCAGGCGCGTGGTGCGACCTATGCGGTCGGCACGCCGGGCCACTCCTGGCAGTTGACGGCGCAGGGCAAGTCGGCGGCGGCCCACAAGGGTCTTGTGCACGTCGCGAAGGTAATGGCGTGCACGGCGGTGGATGTGTTGCAGGACGACGTGCTGCTGGCGCGCGCCAAGGCCGATCATCAAGCGCGCGTGTGGCGCAGCCCATATGTCTGCCCGTTGCCGGACGAATTGGATCCGCCACTCAAGATGTCCGCGTAGATCGGTAGTTTACCTCAGTCGAAGGCGCTAAGTGGGCGCAGTCGCGCGCGGACAGGCGGCCGCTGGTTGGCAGTAACCGACTATCGACGTCTATGTCGGCATTTGCTGGCCTCTCGAGCCGTTGGGCATGCTAGTCCAAGTCATTCACTGCCATCCGCTGATCGACAGCTACAACCATATGCTGTTTCAGACGATCATAACCGTACTCGAGGACAAGGGTCATCAGGTAGCAGCCACGGACCTCTACCGCGAACAGTTCGATCCGGTGATGAGTATCATCGAGCGCCGCACTTATTATGCGGCGCGATATGACGACACGATGGTGTCAGCTCATACAGCCCTGCTCAAACAAGTGGATGGGATTATCTTCTGTTTCCCGCATTGGTGGTTTTCCATGCCGGCAATGCTAAAGGGATACTTCGATCGGGTCTGGGGGCCTGGCATCGCCTTTGAGCGTGACCTTGCCAAGGGGTCCATCCGGCCGCTCCTGACGCACATCAAGTTATTCGGAGTGGTGACAACCTATGGCTCGCCATGGTGGATCACGCGCATCATCGCCGGAGATCCGGGCCGCAAAGTGCTGATGAGGGCGCTAAAACCGATGTGCGGCCGCCGGGTTCGCTCGTTCTTCCTCGCGCAATATGATTTAGACCGATCCACCCAAGCAGCGCGAGCGACATTCATCGCACAAGTGCGTGCACGGATTGCGCGTGTTTGATTTGGCGGCGGGATGACGGGCGTTCACGCGCAACTTGGTGGCATTCGCGGTCAAGCATCCGCTCGCAGCGCTGTTCACTTTCGATTGGCTGATCAGCAGCCAGGTGGTGCGTGAACCCGATACCGGGCCCCCGACCTTGTGACGGGTTGCCGCGCGGTTGACGAGCTCAGTGACCGGCCGACCTCTCGGATTTCCGGATTGACCTTTTTTGAAGCGGGTGTAACCGGGCGGTCTGCCGTAGCCTATGATCGTGCTATTCTGGTCCAGGGTGACGGGGGACCTGCTCAAGTCGTTCGGTTGAGGCATCGCTGGCACTCCATCGATTAGATGCAGCGACGAAATTGACATCTCCTCGCCCGCCCCATAGCGTTTCTGGGTCCCGCGTTCGGACTTGTTCCAGGTTTTGGTGTGATCTTTCGGAAGTTTCAGAATTCGCGACCTTCAGGAGCGATCGGGACGAGCTGATCAAGCTGACGCAGCCATCCTTCCCCCGTCGGTGTTTAGAGGCAATCGAAACCGAT
>JAFAXD010000119.1 GCA_019241285.1 Xanthobacteraceae bacterium
TCAAGACTGGCGACTGGCGCACGCGTCGTGTCAGCCAACTCCTTGCGGTTCGGCGTGATGACCGTCGCGCCGTGATAGATCGTATAGTCTCTCGCCTTCGGGTCGACGATCACCGGCTTATCCGCCGCGCGCGCCGCCTCGATTATCGCGCGAACAACACGCGGCGTCAGCACGCCCTTGGCATAATCGGAGAGCACCACCGCGCCCACCCGCGGCAATGCGGCGCGCGCTGCGGCGATGATCTCATCTTCGATGTTGTTGTTGACCGGGCTGGCGACCTCCCAGTCGGCGCGCAGCAGATGCGTCGAATAATGCTCAGAGACGAAGCGCAGCTTGCGCGTTGTCGGCCGCGAGGGATCAACAATCAGGTGCGGCTCGATGCTGGGATGGAATTCATCGAACCCGGCGCGCACCAGTTCGCCCGCTTCGTCGCCACCGTGCACGCCGACGAAGATACAGCGCGCGCCGAGGCTCGCAACATTGCGGGCCACGTTGCCGGCACCACCGATCACCCGCTCCTCGCGCGCGACCGCGATGACGGGCGCCGGCGCCTCTGGCGACACGCGCGAGACTTCGCCATAGGCGAAGTTGTCGAGCATCAGATCCCCGACGCACAGGATCGTCTGCTCGGGTATGAGCCGCAGCGCATCCTCGAACGTGATCATACCCCTTGCTACCGAAACCGATCGGGTTGGTCGAGGAACCCGGTGACGTAACGCTTGACCGCCTCATTGATCGGCGTGAAGCCGCCATTGTAGCCAGCGCGCTGCAGCTTTTCTACCGACGCCTGGGTAAAATATTGATAACTATCGCGAATTGTCTCCGGCATGGCGATGTATTCGATGTTGGGCGCGCGCCGCATCGCGGCGAACATGGCGGTAATCATGTCGCGAAAAGAGCTCGGCCGGCCGGTGCCGACATTGAACAGGCCCGACACCCTCGGCGTCTGGGTGAGCCACAGCACCACCGCCACCACGTCATCGACGTAAATGAAATCGCGCTGCTGGTCGCCATCGGCGATTCCAGGCCGGTGGGACTTGAACAACCGCACCGGACTGCCCGCCTTCGCCTCATCGAAGCGCTTGGCGATCAGGCTCATCATCTCGCCCTTGTGATACTCGTTAGGGCCGAACACGTTGAAGAACTTGAGCCCAGCCCATTGCGGCGGCAGCGCCATCTTCTTGGCGACGCGATCGACGACCGCGAGATCAAACACATGTTTGCTCCAGCCGTAGAGGTTCATTGGCCGCAGCCGCTGCAGCGCCTTCGGACTGTCATCGTCGGAGAAGCCCTGCGCGCCATCGCCATAAGTCGCGGCAGACGACGCATAGATGAACGGAATGTGCTGCGCGGTGCACCAATCGAGCAGGTGCAGCGAGAAACGAAAGTTTGTCTCCATCACAGCGTCGCCGTCGCGCGCGGTGGTCTCGGAAATTGCGCCGAGATGAATGATGCAGTCGAGCTTGCCCATCGAGCCAGCGGATGAGATCATGCGGCGGGACAAAATCGGCAAAGCGGTGCTTTTGCAAATTGCGCCACTTGCCGTCTTTGCCCAAAGTGTCGCAAACGGCCAAGTCGGTACGACCGGCCTCATTGAGGCCTGCCACCACGTTCGACCCGATGAATCCCGCTCCGCCGGTAACCAACAACATCCAGGTATTCTCTTAGACTTTGCGGCCCACCTTTGCGCTAGTTCGCCGGGCTGCGCAACTCGGTTCCCGGTCGCGGGGCTTGACCCGCCGGCCCTTCTCCAAAATAACCGCCGTGCATGACGTCTCGCCGACCATCGCGTAAGCATGGCAACGCCAGCGCTGAGCGCCGCCCGATTCTGATCGTTCCCTACATGTGGATCGGCGATTTCGTGCGTTGTCATTCGGTGGTGAAGCTCCTGAAATCGCAGGCACCGGACCGGCCGGTTGACGTACTTTCGACGAGCAACAACGCACCGCTGCTCGATTACATGCCCGGCGTCCGGCAGGGCATCGTCTGGGACCTGCCGCGCAGCCGCCTCGCGCTCCGGCAAAACCGCGCACTCGGTCAAAAGCTGCGGCAACAAGGCTACGCGCAGGCGCTGATCATGCCGCGCACCTGGAAATCGACGCTCGCCCCGTTCTTCGCCGGCATCCCGGTGCGCACCGGCTTTTTTGGTGAAGGCCGGCTCGGGGTGCTCAACGACGTGCGCTTCGGCGAGCGCGACCTGCCGCGCATGATCGATCAATGCGCCGCGCTCGCGTTGCCGAAGGGGGCCGAACTGCCGGCCAAATGGCCGTTGCCCGAGCTGATCGTGCCGGCGGCAGAGCGCTCCGTCTGGCGCGCCCGGACCGGTATTCCCGGCGCGACACGGCTGATCGCGCTGGCTCCTGGGGCGGTCGGGCCCTCCAAGCGCTGGCCGGCCGCAAGCTTTGCCGACGGCGCCGCGCAGTTCGCCCGTACGGGCGCTACCGTGGTGGTAGTCGGGAGCCCCAACGAGACCGCCCTGGCGCAGGAGATTTGCGCCGGTAATCCGGCCGTCCGCGACCTCACCGGGCCCGACCTGCGCAACGCCATCCTGGCGCTAGCCTGCGCCGAGCTGGCCGTATCGAACGACTCCGGCCTGCTGCACGTGGCGGCCGCGCTGGGAACCCCGACCATCGGCATTTTCGGCCCGACCAGCCCCTGGCATTGGGCGCCGCTCAACCCGCTGGCCGGCGTGGTGCAAGCGGACATCGAGCTTGACTGCCGGCCTTGCCATAAGCCGGTCTGCCGGCTCGGCCATCATCGCTGCATGCGCGAGATCCCGGCCGCCCAGGTGATGGCCATCGCGCAGAAAACGTTCGCCGCCGCACCCGTAGCTTAGAGAGGGAATCGCATATGACGATTTTAGTAACCGGCGGCGCCGGCTACATCGGCAGCCACATGGTGTATGCGCTGGTCGACGCCGGCGAGTCGGTGGTCGTGCTCGACAACCTCTCCACCGGCTTCGACTGGGCCGTCGCCAAGCAAGCTCAGCTGGTGGTGGGGGAAACCGGCGACCAGGCACTCGTCTCATCGCTGATCAAGCAGCACGACATCGAAGCGATCATTCATTTCGCCGCGTCGATCGTGGTGCCGGAGTCGGTTGCCGAACCGTTGCGGTACTATCGCAACAACACGGTCAACTCGCGCGCGCTGATCGAGTGCGCGGTCCAGGGGGGCGTCAAACACTTCGTGTTCTCATCGACCGCCGCGGTCTACGGCGAACCGGACCACTCGCCGGTCGGCGAAGACGATCGGCTGATGCCGATGTCGCCCTACGGATCATCCAAACTGATGACCGAGATCATGCTGCGTGACGCCAGCGCCGCGCACGGCCTCAAGCACGTGATCCTACGCTATTTCAACGTCGCCGGCGCCGATCCGCAGGCGCGTACCGGCCAATCGACCAAGGGCGCGACGCATCTGATCAAGACCGCGGTCGAGACCGCGCTTGGCCGACGCAATGGCATGTCCGTATTCGGCACTGACTATCCGACGCCGGACGGGACCTGCATCCGCGACTACATCCACGTCACCGATCTGGTGCGCGCGCATTCCGACGCGCTCACCTATCTGCGCAGCGGCAGCGCATCGGTGACAATGAACTGCGGCTATGGGCGCGGTTTCTCGGTGCTGGAGGTGATCGATACAGTCAAACGCGTCTCCGGCGTCGATTTCAAAGTCGATCTCGCGCCGCGCCGCGCCGGCGACCCGGCACAAATCGTCGCACGCTCCGATAAGGCACGCCAGACGCTCGGCTGGCAACCGCAGCTCGACGACCTCGGAACAATCGTGCAACACGCGCTCGCCTGGGAGCGCAAGTTGATGGCGAGGCGGAATTGAGCCCTGGCCCTCTCGGTTCGTCATGGCCGGGCTTGTCCCGGCCATCTCGATCAGGGAGGCACTGAGCTTTCCTAAGCGAGATCGCCGGGACAAGCCCGGCGATGACGACGAGAGCGAGTCGATTAACTAAAAAGTGCATGAATTTATGCCTTTTAATTCCGCTTGAAAAACGTCCGCCGCACAGGCACCACAGGGCCAATGGAAAAAGCCACACCCAAGCCCGCCGACCCGCACAGCGCCGTCAATCTGATCCGGCGTCTGCTGCTGGAGCAGGCGCGCCAGCACATTCGACACTATGTATTTGCTGCGGTCATGATGATCGTCGGCGCCGGTTGCATGGCGCTGAGCGCCTATCTGATCGGCGACATGATCAATCAGGCTTACATCAATCGCAATTTCCCGGCGATCCTGGCAATCAGCCTGATCACCATGGCGCTCTACACCGTTAAAGGCTTGGCGACCTACGGACAGGCCGTCGTCATGTCGCGCATCGGCACGCGCATCATCGTCGAGAACCAGCGGCGCGTGTTCGACAAACTGCTCAATGAAGGGCTCGGCTATTTCGCCGACCGCCACTCCTCCGAGTTCCTGGCGCGGTTGACCACCGGCGCCAATTCGGCCGCCAGCGTCATCAACTTGTTGATCACCGCGATCGGCCGCGACCTCGCGTCACTGATCGGTCTCGTCGCCGTCATGGTGGTGCAGAACCCGGCGCTGTCGCTGGTAAGCTTCGTCATCCTGCCGCCGGCGCTGCTGGTGCTGCGCAAGCTGATCCGGCGCTTGCGCAACGTCTGGCGCAATCAGTTCGACTACACGGCGCGCAGCATGGAGACCGTGCAGGAAACCGTACAAGGCATGGCAACCGTCAAGGCGTTCACGCTCGAGCCGCTGATGCGCAAGCGCCTTGATGAGAGCGTGTCGGTGGTCGAGCGCGAAGCCTTCAAGCTCGCCCGCGTCGCCAACCGGGCCAGCCCGCTGATGGAAAGCCTGGGCGGCATCGTGCTCTCGGTGGCGATGATCTACTGCGGCTATCTGGTTGTTGTTGATGGGCAGTCACCCGGGCAGTTCTTCTCCTTCCTGGCCGCCTTCCTGCTCGCCTACGAGCCGGCGAAGCGGCTCGCCAGGCTCAACCTCGACCTGCACACCAACCTTACCGGGGTGCGTGTATTGTTTGAGATCCTCGATACCCCAGCGACCGAGCCGATCGAGGACGGCAAGCCGCCGCTGCAGGTCAAGGAGGCGCGCGTCGAATTCAAGGATGTGCAGTTCAACTACCGGCCCGGCGAGCCGGTACTACGGGGCATGTCCTTCGTGGCCGAGCCGGCGCAGTTCACCGCCCTGGTCGGCCCCTCCGGCGGCGGCAAGTCGACGGTGCTCAACCTGATCCTGCGCTTCTATGAGGTGAGCGGCGGCGAAGTTTTGATCGATGGACAGAACATCGCGGCGTGTTCACGCCAATCGCTGCGGCATCAGCTCGCCTATGTGGGGCAGCACGTCTATCTGTTCCGCGGCACGATCCGCGACAACATCGCGCTGGGCAAGCCGGGCGCGAGCGAGGATGAGATCATCGCCGCCGCCAAGGCCGCGCACGCGCATGACTTCATCAGCGCGTTCCCCAAAGGCTACGACACGCAGGTCGGCGAGCATGGCCTGCAGCTCTCGGGCGGTCAGCGACAGCGCGTCGCGATCGCGCGGGCGCTCGTTCGCAACGCGCCGATCATCCTGCTCGACGAGGCGACCGCGGCGCTCGATCCGGAATCGGAGCGGCATGTGCAACAGGCACTCGCCATTCTGTGCGCCGGCCGCACCACCATCGCCATCGCGCACCGGCTCGCGACCGTCATCCATGCGGATCGGATCCTGTTTGTCGAGAACGGCGCGGTGGTCGAGGCCGGCCGGCCTGACGAATTGCTGCGCAGGGGCGGCCGCTACGCGTCGTTCTACCGGCTGCAGTTCAAGCACCAGGAATTGCCGATCGCCGCGGCGTCAGTCCTGTAATTCTGATTTCTCCACCACTCCTTGAGGAGCAAGCATATGAGTGCTGCGAAGTACGTCATTCCAGTGCCCGCGCAGCCGGCCATCGCGATCGCCGGATCGAGCGAGTTGTTTCCGGTGCGCCGCATCTGGTGCGTCGGCCGCAATTACGAGGAGCACATCAAGGA
>JAFAXD010000135.1 GCA_019241285.1 Xanthobacteraceae bacterium
TCGTCACCACGATGGCCACCGCCTTAACCGGCCAGGGCAGGCGCGCATAGATCAGGACGATGAGCAGCAGCGCACCCATGAGCGCGTAGCTGACCGACAGCGTCAGAACCACCGTTTGCAAGCTATTCACGGCGCGGCATCCTGACACCCGTCTTCGGATCCATATCTGCGCCGTTCCTATTCGCGCTCCGAAACGTCTCCAGCAGCGATTTCTGCCGCTGCTGCACGTCGATCACCTTGCCGTCGGCGTTGAGCCAAAAGCGCACGGCGGTCTTTTCCTCCCCGGTATGATCGAGCGTCAATTTGTTGTCGAAGATCACCTGCGCGGTCGGATTGAGTTTCTGGACCTTGATGTTCACCGACACGGGCTCGCCGGTCGTCGCCTGAAAATGCGAAACGTTGACCGTATATTCGCCAGGCACGATGCCCCGGACCGTGACGATCTCTTCGCGGATGGGCGAGGGGATCTTCTTGCCGTTGACGAGGACGAAATCGTTCGCGCCGCCGCGATCGTCGCGGTCGAGCGTGAGAAAGCCGGCCTCGCGATGGCGATACCAGGCGATGTTGCCGGCGGGATCCTGGACGAACAGATCGATGTCGTCGGGATGATTGTCCGGCCAGTCCATGGTGATCAGGAATTCGGCCTTGGAGTCGATCTTGCCGTCTTTGGAATCCGGCGAGACCGCGAGCAGCGCAATGAAGAACAGGAAGGCAATGACCTGCAAGGCCTTGAACAACATCACGCCGAGTGGATCGAAGGCCTCTTCGCGCGGATAGAGACCGAACTCATCCATCATGTTGGCGTTCCAGGACCGGAATGACGTGCGTCTCGGTCAACATGACAGTGTCGGAAAAGACCCGCTGGGTCGCGGCATCCAGCATGTAGTATTGGATCCGCACCAGGATGGAGCCGATCAGGCCGGCCAGCGTCGTGTACATGGCGACCGCCATGCCGTCGCTCATCAGCCCCATGGATGATCGCATGGCGACCTTGTCGGCCGCGTCGAGCGTGGCGATCGGCGCCAGCATGATGATGAAGCCGATGATGGTGCCGAGGAGGCCGAGCTTCATCAGCGTATCGGACAGGAATGCGCCGAACCCGTTGGACCCGCGCAGCCGATCGGCAAGCGAGCGCAACAACAATGTCTGGTCGATGCGGCCCGCGGCCTGCGCCTTGGCCTTCGCCACCAGGCTGAGGATGTGATCTGTCACGAGCCCGGGAGGCAGCATGCGTGCATCGGCCTCGAGCGCCCCGGCCGCGTGCGGAGCGGACAAGATCGCACGGTCGCGCCTTGCCACCTCGGCTTCACGGGCAATAGCTCGCGTCCGCCAGAAGCAGTGCGCGCAGGTGACGACGTAGAGGACGGCAATCAGGCTCGAGATGTAGGTGCGATCCGAGACGATCATCAGGTGGATCAGTCCGTATCGCCAGAGCACGACGACGGCAAAGATGCAAAGGCCGGTGAAGACCATCCACAGCAGCAGGGCGCTGCGTTCCGGCGGGTCCTGGGCAGGCAAAGCGGCTTCGACGTGACTTACAGAGCTCATGCTGCGCCATCTCCTGAGAGGCAGCCTCGTTCGAGACGCCCACCGGGCTTCTCTGGATTGCTTCGTCGCGGAGCCTGTCATCGGGCCGGCCACTTCGGGCCGGACCCGTTGGCTCCTCGCAATGACGAGCCACAATCGTCATTGCGAGCGAAGCGAAGCAATCCAGCCGGATCGGATTGGATTAGATCAGAGGGGCGAGCTTCGGGCCGCAGAGATATGCCCGCGGTCTATCGGGAAATTTTCCCGATCTACGCCCGCCGCCATCTTGCAATTGGCAAGGAATGGCAGTGTTGTTAACCTCATCCGCCCACCGCGGGGGTGATCGCATGCGCCTCGTGCTTCAGCTTGTCGCCCGTTTGTTGGTCGTCGTCGTCTTATGTTTTGGCGCGGCGACAGTCTGCGCAACGATCGATGCCTATCGCAGCGTCGATCGCGCAACAGCCGCATCCGCCGAACGTGTCGCACAACGCCTGGAGGGGCTCTACTGGCACGAGTTGTTGTTGCGCAGCAGCCGAATGGCCGAGCATCTCCTGCCGGTACCGGAATGGCGTAACACCGAAACCATGAAGCTCATTGCGCCGGGAATTTGCATCCGGTTCGAGCCGAGCAGCGACTTCGAGAAGCCGCTCTGCGGCCAGACCATCAGGACCGGAGAAGCTCCACCGCAATGGTTCGCCGCCGCCGTGCAGACGTTCCTTGGCAGTCACGCCCCCGTGGCCCGGGCGATCACCGCCCGCACCACGACCGCCGGCACGGTCCTGGCCGCGGCAGATCCGGACGCTGCGCTCCGGCTCGCCTGGGCGCACATTCAGGACAGCATGGGCGTTGCTTTGCTGATGGCGCTGGCCATCGCGCTGCTCGCCTCGCTCGCGATTGCGCACACCCTGGCACCGGCGCGGTCGATCGTGGCCGCACTGCAGGGCATGGCGCGCGGCCAATACCAAACATCGCTCCCGCGCTTCCGCTCGATGGATCTGGCCATGATCGGGCAGGCCGTCAGCGATCTGGGGGGCCGGCTGGAGCAGGCCATGGGAGAACGGGCCGTCCTGACCAGGCGTCTCCTCGAAATCCGCGACGACGAGCGGCGAACCCTTGCGCGCGAACTACATGATGAGTTCGGACAGAACCTCTCGGCGATTCTCGCTTTCGCCAGCACCATCGAAGCGGCCGCCGCGAAGGATCAGGACAAAAGCGCCGTGGCGCAGGATGCGCGGATGATTTCGCAAGCCGCGTTACGCATCATGGCCTGCCTACGCGGCACCCTGAACCGCTTGCGCCATCCGCTCGCTCAAGAACTCGGCCTTGAGGCAAGCCTCATCAACCTGGTCGACAGCTGGCGCTCGCAGAGCGCGTCGCAGCCGACGATACGGCTCGACCTGCATGGCGATCTTGCTGATGTGCGCGGCACGGTCGCCACGACAGCCTACCGCGTCGCCCAGGAATGCCTGACCAACTCGTTACGCCACAGCGCCGCGCGCGAGATCGAGCTGCGCATCGAACGGCGCGCCGGCGCGGAAAACGCGTTGCTGATCCGCGTTGAGGATGACGGCGGCGGCGATGCCGCGCAGGTGGCACGGTCCGCCGGCCTCGGCCTCGCCGGACTACGCGAGCGGGTCGCCGCAGTCGGCGGCTCGCTGTCGATCGCGCGGGCAACGCATGGTCTGCGCGTCGCCGCAACGATCCCGCTCGCCGCGTGAGGCCCGTGTTGTGGTCGATCATTTTGATCGTTGACCTTTCAACTCGTCATGGCCGGGCTCGTCCCGGCCATCTCGCTTAGGAAGGCATGGCCGTGCGCTCCTGATCGAGATCGCCGGGACAAGCCCGGCGATGACGACGGATAGGTGAATCGAATTGATAAGCGTGGTGAGTGCTCGCATGACTGTTCCGCAGGCGGACGGCATCTCGATCCTGCTGGTCGACGATCACCCTGTCGTCCGGCAAGGCTACCGGCGCGTCTTGGAAAACCAGAGCGATTTTCGCGTCGTCGCAGAAGCGGACAACGCCGCGAGCGCGTACAGCGCCTTCAAAACCCATGCCCCGGATGTCGTGGTGATGGACATCTCGATGCCGGGACCCAGCGGCCTCGAGGCGATCCGAAACATCCGCTTGCGCAGCCCGCGCGCGCGCATTCTCGTCTTCAGCATGCACAGCGAACCGGTGCTGGTGAAGGGCGCGTTCAACGCCGGCGCCAGCGGCTACGTCACCAAGAGCACCGAACCGGCGGTGCTGGTGCAGGCGATCCGTTCAATCGCGCGCGGCGAACGCGCGATGAGCGATGACGTCGCCCAGGTCCTGGCGTTCGAAAGCC
The DNA here is from genome assembly GCA_019241285.1 of Xanthobacteraceae bacterium. Taxonomy (GTDB): domain Bacteria; phylum Pseudomonadota; class Alphaproteobacteria; order Rhizobiales; family Xanthobacteraceae; genus JAFAXD01. Next base: position 3,857 of record JAFAXD010000135.1, read on the forward strand.
TGAGCCCGTCCGGATCGATCCTCGACCAATTGGGCGAGCGGGAAATCGAGATCCTGCGGCAACTGGCCGGCGGCTCAACCACGGAGCAGATCGCCTCCAACCTCAACATCAGC
>JAFAXD010000142.1 GCA_019241285.1 Xanthobacteraceae bacterium
ATCCGGACATTCTCGCGTTCGTGCGCGCGTTCCATGCGCGCGGCGGTGTCGTTGCGTCGGTTTGTACCGGCGGCATGATCGTCGCGGGCTCGGGGCTCCTGGATGGCCGTCGCGCCACAACCAAGCGGGAAATCGTGCCCGGCGAGCAGCGCCCGCTTGATCTATTGGCGCAGCATCATTCGGATGTGCAGGCTATCGAGGCCCGCGTTGTCGACACCGGGTCCGTGCTGACGGGTGGTGGAGTCAGCCTCGGGATCGACATGACGCTCTATCTGCTGCAGCGCTTCGTTGGCGGTGCGGTTGCCGCTGAGACCGCGCGCATCCTCGAGTATCAACGGGCCTGGAAGGCCAACGCGGCGGCGTTGCCTGATGTTGTGGAACAGCGGGAAGATGTGACCTCCACGTAATCCTAAACCAACGGCACGCCCTTTGTTTCACGCGCCGCGATGGCGGCGGCCAAGGTGATCAGCGCCAGCATGATCATCATGATGGAAACGCCGGTGGTGCCGCCGAAATATCCGACCATCGCTGTGGCGATGATCGGCGCAAAGCCACCGCCGAGCGCCGCCGAGACCTGAAAGCCGAATGATGCGCCGCTGTAGCGCACGCGCGCACCAAACAATTCGGGGAAGTAGGCTGACTCTGGCCCGAACATCATGCCATGACCGAAATTCATCGCGATCATCACGGCGGTGATGATGAGCGCGACGCTCTTGCTCTCCAGCATCCAGAACAACGGGAACGCAAACGCGATGGTGAACAGCGCGCCGAGGATATACATCGGCCGGCGTCCAATCCGATCGGACAACCAGCCAAACAACGGCAAGCTGATCAACTCGAGCAAGGCGGCGTACAGAACCGCATCGAGCATGAGCTGCTTGGGCAGGTTGAGCTTGGTGGTGGCATAGAGCACCACGAACACGGTCAGCATATAGACCCAGGAGACTTCCGACAGCTTCAGGCCGACCGCGATAAGGAACGACTTCGTGTCCTTGCGGATCATCTCCAGCACGGGATTTTTCGACAGGTTACCGGTCGCCTGGATCCGTTCGAAGATCGGCGTCTCCGGGACACGGGACCGGGCGAAAATGCCAACGAGCAACAACACCGAGCTTGCCAGAAACGGCAGCCGCCAGCCCCAGGCCGCGAAGTCGGCGCTTGGCAGTTTGGTCGCCAACGCAAAGGCGAGTGACGCCAGCACAAGTCCGACCGGAAACCCGATCTGCACGAAGCTGGCATAGAGCCCGCGCTTATCGGCCGGCGCATGCTCCAGCACCGTCAAGGATGCGCCGCCCCATTCGCCGCCGAGGCCGATGCCCTGCACGATGCGCAGTGCGATCAGCAGGATCGGCGCGAACACACCGATCGAGGCGTAAGTGGGAAGGAGGCCGATCAGGAACGTGCTCAGGCCCATGACGAACAAGGTCACGACCAGCATGGACTTGCGGCCGAGCCGGTCGCCGAAATGACCGAACAGGGCGCCGCCCAGTGGCCGTGCCAGGAACCCGACCGCGTAGCTGCCGAGCGCGGCCAGCGTGCCTGCGAGCGGATCGAAGGTCGGGAAGAAGGCCTGATTGAAGACGAGCGCGGCTGCGGTTGCGTAGATCAGGAAGTCATACCATTCGATGATCGTCCCAAAGCAGCTCGCAAACACGACGGAGTTCATTTTCGACCGCTGCAGCGCAGGGATCGACGTGGTGGAGGCGACGGTCATGGCTGGTTTGTGCCGATGTGGTTAGGGGCCCTTTCATCGGCAGGTATGCAATTGCTGTGCCGGCCAAAGTGTTGAACTTGGCTGGATCAGGCTCGGGACATCAAGGGCGTCCCAAAATCCAAGACTGTGCAGTTTGACCGCTGGCGCATTCTGGCGCGGTGACGCGCGAGGACAGGCTGTGCCGCGTCCCGGACCAACGCATCGATACGGGCCTGATTGTAAAACTGTGCGACATAGCTCAGACCGCGATCGGCGCAGGGTGCGTTGGCTTCCTCTTGGCGATGCATGGCGACGATCGCCGCCGCGAGCTGCGACGCACTCTCCCCGCGGCACATCCTGACAAGATCGGCCGGCAGCTCCGGCATGCCGCTGAACGCCTCTGCGGTGCCGATGCACGGCAAACCGGCCGCCATGCTCCGCAGCACCTTGTCCTTGAGCCCCGCGCCGAACCGTAGCGGCGCAACCGTCAGACGCACCCGCTCGAATAGGTCACCGAGCTGCTCCACTCGCCCGAGCACAGCGACGCCGGGCCGCGTCATGTAACGGCGCAGGTCGTCGGACAGATCGCTCCCCGCGATCAGGCAATGCACCTCGGGTGCCTCGCGCCAAACAAGGGGCATGATCTCGTCGACCAACCAGCACGCAGCATCGCGGTTTGGCGCATGCGTAAAGCTGCCAATGAAGGCAACGCCGGACCTGCGCGCGAACGATGTTCGCGCCGGCGCGACGGGTACGGTCCAGGGCACGACGCGGACCTTGCGGGCCCGCGCAATCGCATCGAGTTGCTCGAGCTGCTCGCGCTCGCTGATTGAATGGGTGATGACGCAATCCGCCTCGAGCGCCGCGGTCAGTTCCTGCAGCGCGATCGTTTGCGCTTCCTGCATCAGCTGGACTGCATGCTCCTGATCAAACATGCTCTGCGCCTTGAGGCGCAGATGATGCAGGTCAGCCACGCTGTAGATGAGCTGCGCATCAAAATATTGCCGCGCCGGTTTGAGGCAGCGCGTCGCCGTCTCGGCGCGATGCAGATAGACGAGATCGAATTCGCCGGCGTGCGCGCGCGCAAACTCGCTGAACGGACGGTCAGATAGCGCGCGGAAGCTCACCGCAAATCCCGCGGCCCGCAACGCGCGTATGTGATCCAGGATCGCGTTCGATCCGCCGTCGTGACCACGTTCAGGAATCTGCGTGTCGACCACGAGAGCCCGTGGCCGCCTCGAGGCGTGCGGCGGTGCATAGGGGAGGCCGGCACGGCGCGCGATCCGCCGTCGCGCAACCTCGACCTCGGCCCCGAAAGCGCGGCGCGGGGCGTAATAGCGGGCCGGCGCTGTTTGAATGTCTGGATAAAGCGCTGCAAACTCGTGCGCATTCTGGAAAATGCCGCGACTGTTATCGTCGATGAAGCTCTCGGACAGCGCGCCTTCGGCAATAATGACATCGTGCCTGTCGAGCTCGATATGGAAGTAGTCGATCCGGTCGACATGCTTGGCCTGAATGATGGAGACGTCGTTGATCAGATCAATGGCCTCGATCAACACGCCTTCAAGGTACATGGCGTGATGCGGCGAGACCCACAGGTCCCGGCGCGGCTGGCTGAGATCAAGCGCGCCTGCCTTGATGCAGATCGGCAGAACGTGGGCGCTGCGGGCGAAGCGTCCGGCGTAGCTGCGCCGTCCAATCCATTTGATGGTGCGCGGCTCGCCACCGAGCGTGAGCACCTCATCACCGATGACCAACTCCTCGACAGCCACATCGCCGCGCGTGGTCGCGATTAACGTGCCAGCACAGTAACAGGGGGTATCCGTCCCGCCATCGGGAGGCGAGACCGGTTGTTGGGGTACCGCGATCGCATTCGGGTCGTTGGAGTAGGCGCGGATGTAATCGATATAGAGATGCTTGGGATCGTCGGTGACTCCCGCGAGATCCTGCATGGCAAGGTCAGCCAGGAGGTACATCGGCGTATGCATGTCAGGCGGCGTTGCCTGCTGGCCGGTTACGTTGCCGTCGAAGTAGAAGGTGATGTGCTGCGCGTCCCACATCACCCCATACGTGTGATAACCGGTGGTCATCGTCGGCTGATAGCTCCACGTTTGCTGATAGCTATCGCCGCCGTAGATGCCGGTATGGACCGTCTGCCAGAGGCTCGAATCCCCGTAAGCTTCGAATATGTCGAGCTCGGGCGGCCACGCGCCGTTCGTGGGCAAGGTCCAGAATGCGGGCCAGACACCAGTGTCGGCCGGCAGCATGGCGCGCATCTCGAAGTACCCGTACTGCTGCGCGAACGAATATTGTGTGCTGATCAGGCCAGACGCCCATTTGCCCGGGCCAACAATGTCAGATCCAGCCCGCACCGCGGTGATTTCCAGCGCACCGTTCTGTACGCTGAACGGATCGATTCCCGAGGCAGGATCAACAAACGCCGAGTCACCGAACCCGATGTCCGCAACGGGACTCATGCGCGAGCCCGGACGAATGTCAGACCAGACCGTGCCGCTGCCCTGCGAAATACTTTCTGAATCGAACTCGTCGTCAAAGGTGAGTTTGTAGCCCGTCAG
>JAFAXD010000006.1 GCA_019241285.1 Xanthobacteraceae bacterium
TTGCCGGAGCCGCCGGCGTGCACGATCGTCTTGCCCATCAGCGACAGGATCGGTTGCGCGCGTGCAAACGCGGCGTCTGTACCGCCGACCATGAAGGTCAGCGTCGCCCCTTGCGCCCCGCCGACGCCGCCCGACACCGGCGCATCCAGCATATCGAACCCGCGCTCTCCCGCAGCCGCGGCCACGGCGCGCGCCGTCGCCACGTCGATCGTCGAGCAATCAATCAGCAACGCCTTCGATGGCGCGTTGGCAATGATCCCCTCATCGCCGAGATAGACCCCGCGCACGTGCTCGCCGGCCGGCAGCATGGTGATGACGATATCAACATCAGCACACGCGCTCGCGGCCGAGTCCGCGGAGGCACCGTTTGCTGCGGCAAATTGCGTAAGCGCCGACTTGACCACGTCGAAGCCTACAACCTTGTGTCCGGCCTTCAGCAAATTGAGCGCCATAGGCAGGCCCATATTGCCAAGCCCGATGAAAGCGATTTTTGCCATGTCCCTCCCCATTCGACCGACGGCATGTTTATTTACATTTATGCTGGTTGCTCGCGCGCTGCCAAGATTGTGAGGGCGAGATAGGCGATGATCAACGCGGGCTCGATCGCGAGCACAATGAACAGGTCGCCGTAGATTTCTGGGAAGAAGACCTCGACCACGATCGATGACGCCGCCGCTGTCAGCCAGACGACCGCACCCCACGACGCGGACAACCACAGCCCCACGGCGGCCACGAGATCAATCACCGCGAAGAATATGGTCGCCGCCTGCCAAGCCATTGTCTGGCCTTCGAACCCCCCCTCCGGGGCAAGACCAAAGCCGCAAATGGCGGCCCAATAACGCAGGCCCTTGAGCATCGAGAGCACCGCCATGACGCGCAGAAACCACAGCAGGCGCCAGGTCCAGATTGTTTCCGGCTGCTCGTGCCCGGCCTGCACCGGCGCGAGTTCGCCTTGGCGCACAACGGGCTCGGTCATGGCAATTGCAACTCGCGCTCGATGGGCAGGAAATAGTGCTCGATGTCCTTGTCGGCCACCTCCGCCAACGTCGCCGGCTGCCAGCGCGGCTGGTTATCCTTGTCGATGATCAGGGCTCGGACCCCTTCGTAAAAATCATGCTCATAGACGATGCGTGACACGATGCGGAACTCCGCACCCATGCACTCGGCAAAACTGCGCGCGCGCCCCCACCGGACCTGCGCGAGCGCAAGCTTCACACTGGTCGGTGATCGGGACCGAATGGTGGCAGCCGTGGCCTCGGCCCATTGGGCATCGGGCTGCCCGGTTTTCGCCTCGCGGTCGAGATTGGAGAGGATCGTCTCGATCGAATCTGCGACAAACGATCGGTCGATGACTGCGCGCCGCGCTGTGACCGGACCGGCTTCGCGTGCGCCCGCATGTGCGGCCACGACCTGATCGACGGGCCCGTGTTCGCAGAGAGCATCAATCAGCTTCGGAATATTCGCCGAGCTCACCCGGTGCGTCGCGATACCGCTGGACACAGCATCCGCGCTTCCCAGCCGCTCGCCCGTAACCGCAGAGAACGTGCCGAGTTCCCCCGGCATGCGCGGCAGAAACCAGGTCGCCCCTACATCGGGGAAAAACCCGATTCCGACCTCCGGCATGGCGAACAAAAACTTGTCGCCAGCAACACGGTGTGAACCGTGCAGCGACACGCCGACACCTCCGCCCATGACGATGCCGTCGAGCAGCGCCACATAGGGCTTTGGATAATGTTTGATCACGTAATTCAGCGCGTACTCCTCGCGCCAATAGATCAGCGCTTCGTCCTGTCGGCCGCTGCGGCCGAGCTCGTAGACTTGCCGCAAGTCACCACCGGCTGAGAACGCGCGGCCGCCCGCCCCCATGATGACGACCCGCGTGACACTTGGATCATCGCGCCAACTGTCGAGCTGCTGGCGCAACGCGCGCACCATGATGAGCGTGACGGCGTTGAGCGCCTGGGGACGGTTCAGCGTAGCGATACCCGCGCACCCACGCCGCTCAAACAATATTTCAGGTTGAACACTCATTGGACGTCGGTAGCCTGAACGTCAGACACTCGCAAGAACCGCCACCTAAATGAGCGCCCACAAGAATACGAGGGTTGCGGCCAATCCGAGTGCGCTGCGAACTGCATGCAGACGGCCCCATGTTTTAATCAATTCGCGCGTTTCATCATTCGCGGTCTCCGCCGAAATCGCTTCGAGCCGCTTGTTAACTGGCAAAACAACGATGAGGGTATAGGGCCAGTTGGCGAAAATCAGGGCAGCCCCGATCAACCATCTCCAATCGCGCGAACTCCACAGCGCCAGTAGCCCGAACAGCGCGGCAGCCAGCGCCAGGCTTGCTTGCATGGCGAAACCACGCGCATAGCTCGGCTTCCATTGAAGCAGCGCAGCGCCGTTGTCGAGCGCCAGTCGAGCTGGCTGTTCAGCGGCGTTCACATAAATTGCTGCCCCGGTGAAGATCGCGGCGGTCGTTAGTGCAAGCGCGCCAGACAGCATGACCTACCTCAATTTCCCAGCAGATCGCGGCTGACGATGACCCGCATGACCTCGTTGGTACCCTCGAGGATTTGGTGCACCCGCACATCGCGTAACACGCGCTCGATGGGATGATCGCGCAGGTAGCCGTAACCACCATGCAGTTGCAAACAATCATTGACGATCTCGAAACCCGCGTCGGTCGCAAAGCGCTTGGCCATGGCGGCAAGCCGTGTGCCGCCGGGTTCGCGATTGCTGACCGCCGAGGCGGCCCGGCGCACCATCAGCCGCGCGGCTTCGAGCTCGGTGGCATGATCGGCAATGCGAAAGCCCAAGGCCTGAAAATCGGCCAGACGCTGACCAAACTGTTTGCGGGCGCGCATGTACTCGAGCGTGCGGTCCAAACAGAACTGCGCGCCGCCGATCGAGCAGGCCGCGATATTGAGCCGCCCGCCGTCGAGCCCGCTCATGGCGATGCGAAACCCATCTCCCTCCTGCCCGATCCGATTTGCCACCGGCACTCGGCAGCGATCGAACATGACCATCGCAGTTGGTTGCGACTTCCAGCCGAGCTTCTTCTCCTGCGCTCCGAATGACAGGCCCGGCGTGCCGTTCTCTACAACGATGCACGAGATTCCCCGCGGCCCGGGCTCACCCGTGCGGACCATGCAAACATACAGGTCCGAGCGTCCGCCGCCGGAGATGAACGCTTTCGTTCCGTCCAGCACATAATGGTCGCCGTCCCGCACCGCGCGCGTGCGCAGGCTTGCCGCGTCCGATCCCGAATCCGGCTCGGTCAGGCAGTAACTCGCGAAGTGCTCCATCGTGCAGAGCTTCGGCAGGAACCACTGCCGCTGGGCGGCATCGCCGAACGCATCGATCATCCAGGCCGCCATGTTGTGGATCGAGATATAGGCGGCGGTCGAGGTGCAACCTTGCGCCAGCTCCTCGAAGATAATGGTGGCATCAAGGCGCGATAGCGCGGAGCCGCCGACATCGTCGCGCACGTAGATGCCGCCGAACCCGAGCTTCGCGGCCTGCCGCAGAGTGTCGACCGGGAATATCTCGTCCTCGTCCCACGCGCGCGCGTGCGGCATCATGTCGGTGTGGGCGAAATCCCGCGCGGTTTCCTGGAAGGCAAGCTGTTCTTCACTGAGCGCAAAATCCATCCGAGCCCTACCACTCTTAACTGCAACAGCGGCAGCAATCCCCCGCAACTCGTCGCAATCCTAGCTGTGGCATAGGGAATTTAGAACGGCTACAACCAGGGGCGTAGAGGAGAGCATCCATGGCTATCAAGTTCGGGCGCCCGCTGGAGAGCAAGGTACGGTTCGTGCCTGTCGAGACAGGCGCTCCGGCAAGCCAAAAGCTCGAACTGACGACGCGGCCGCGGCGCAACCGGCGCAGCGACTGGGCGCGCCGGATGGTGCGCGAGCACGTGCTCACGACCGATGACCTGATCTGGCCGATGTTCATCGTCGACGGCGCCAAGACGCGCGTGCCCGTGCCCTCGATGCCCGGGGTGGAACGCCTGACCGTCGATCAGGCGGTGCGCGAAGCGGAACGCGCCGCGAAGCTCTCGATCCCCTGCCTCGCCCTGTTTCCCTTTACGGATCCGACCCTGCGCGACGCGGAAGGCAGCGAAGCCCTCAATCCCGAGAACCTCGTCTGTCGCGCCATGCGGGCGATCAAGAAGGAGGTGCCGGAGATCGGCATTCTGTGCGACGTCGCGCTCGATCCCTATACAAGCCACGGCCACGATGGATTGTTGCAGGATGGTGAGATCCTCAATGATGAAACCGTTGCCGTGCTGGTCCGCCAGGCCTTGCTCGAAGCGGAATCCGGCTGCGACATCATTGCTCCGTCCGACATGATGGACGGCCGGGTCGGCGCCATCCGCCGCGCCCTTGATGAGGCCGGGCGCCACGATGTGCAGATCATGGCGTATGCGGCCAAGTATGCATCCGCGTTCTATGGTCCGTTCCGCGATGCAGTCGGGTCATCGGCGACATTGCAGGGCGACAAGCGCACCTATCAGATGGATCCGGGGAACACGGACGAGGCTTTGCGCGAGGTCGAACTCGACATCGCCGAAGGCGCCGACATGGTCATGGTCAAACCGGGAATGCCTTATCTGGACGTGCTCTGGCGCGTGAAGGACACGTTCGGCATGCCGACCTTCGCGTATCAGGTCTCCGGCGAATACGCGATGCTGATGGCCGCCGCCCGCAACGGATGGCTCGACGAAGACAAAGCGATGCTCGAGAGCCTGGTCGCATTCAAGCGCGCCGGCGCTGATGGCGTACTGACCTATTTTGCGCCGCGCGTTGCGGAGAAATTGAAATCGGGGATGTGAAATCAGCGAGATCTACCCCATCTCAGCAATCTGCGCCCGCAGGGCCCTGATCAGATCGCCACTCTCGGCGAGGTGCGGCTCCTCGGCCGCGAGGATTTGTAGAAACCCACGCTTCTTGAGCGCGATGATGTCGATCCCCTCACAGGCGCGGCCGGCGGAATCGCAAACGATATCGATCAGCCGATCGAGCGCATGCAGGCGACCGAGTAGATAATCGTTCTCCCGATAGGCGCGTGACAGAAACGCCGCAAACCGCCCGAACCTGCTGCCCTTCACGCTGGCCAGGCCGGCGAAATCCTTCAGGCTGCGAACGTCCTCCGGGCTGATCCGATCGATCAGGATTTGATTGAGCTCGCCACTCTCGCGCCCGACCATCATCGGGAAGGTCAGCACATCCCAAAATGGGAATCCGAGATAGTTGACCAAAACATAACGGCGCGCCTCATGGTGCCACTCGTCGGGGTCGAGATCCGCAATCAGGCGATCGAGATCGCGGGTTGCTCCGTCGAGGTCGAGTGCCGCAGCAAGCTCGCGAAGCAGGCCTTCGATTGCCTCATCGTGTGCGTCGACGAATTCATTGGCATAGGCGTCCAAGTCCTTGATATCCGCGATAGAAGGGCTCTCGGCGAAAATCGTTCGAGCGAGTTTCTGTGTCGCCGGTCCGATGTTCGGTTTGCTCTGGCGGTTGCGAATATCTTCGAGCTTGACGTAGAAGGCGCCTTTCAGGAGATCGATGACGCCGGGCTCGAGTCCGCGATACGCATCAGTGTCGACCAACTCGTAGAGCCGATTTTGCCCTTCGATGAGGAAGTTCAATCGCCGTTCGCGGTATTTGACATCGAAATCGAGCAGAAATTCCGCAAAGCGCGCGATCGGCAGCGACTTGGCTTCTTCAGGCAATGGCCCGTCCCAGGCCGTGGGATTGTAGTCGAAGCCACGCCGGGTGGCCCACACCTCGATGACGGCCCCGATTGCGTGCGCGAGGGGAGAGCGCTCAGGCACATCGCACACCTGCACGATCAACCGGGTGATGAACATGCGCGCTGAAGCGAGCTTCAGGCGCACGTAGCCCTCGGAGGCGAACCCGGCCGCGCGCGTCACGTGCATATTGACCTGCTCGCGCCACTCCCGCACTTCGTCCTCGCCGACGGGGCGATCGAGGGGAGCCGGTATCGTTTCCGTAACCAGCGCGCTCACGCGCGGACGCGTTCGCGTGACGATGATTGCCGCTTGCCGCATCCGCTCGTTGAATTCGGCGACGAAGCGTAGCTCCTCAGCGAATGGCTGTGCGCGCGGGATGTCCGAAGCAGCTCCCCACAAGGTCGAGAAAAACTTCGGCAGTTCGTCCTTGACCGTGCCATGCATGGCGCGAGGTGTCGGATCGATATAGACGAGCCGCCGATCGACCTGACGAAACGCGAACCGGCCATGGATGGCGGCGATCGCCTCATGAAAGGGACGATCATTGAGCACCGATCCGTCGATGAACGACGCGGTCGCCGGATCCACGCCGGCCATGCGGTGGTGCCGGAAATTGTGCGCGATGAAGGCGTCCCGCTTGGGCCACTTGGCTCCACGGCTTGCGACCAGCGCATCCATGTCGGCGATGCGGGATGGCGGGAACGCGCCTGGAAACGAGGAGGTCGCGCGCGCTGCAAACGCAAGCCCTGGTGCGTCGTCGACATCGAGGTCGCTCTCGATCAGGCCGTCGAGCCGACGGCGATAGCCGAAATGCAGCAATTGCCTGTGCTCGATTTCGTGAATCACCGGCGGATCATGGATCGCAACCTGTTCGTAGTAACCGTGGTAATCGGTGAGCGTCACAAACAGGTCGAAGGCATGGCCGATCGGCAGCAGCGAGGAGGTTTTGCCTTTGGCAGGCTTCATTGCCGTGGCTGCATCATACATCAGCGCGTCCATGACGCCGCCGTCGAGCGGCGGTTTGAACCAGCGCGAGCGCACGAACAATGACAGCTTCTTCGTAACTTCCTTGTCGGCTTCGACGATCCCGTATTTAGCCGCGAGCCAGATCAACGGCTGCATGAATGCCTTGCTCCATGTGCTCGCCTTGGCTTCCTGCGCGAGTAACACGGTGACATCCGCATTCTCAAGCCACAGATCGCGCAAGACGTTGAAGCGCAGATCGTGGCATATGGCGCGTGCCAGCATGGCGCCGTTGATTCCGCCTGCGGAAGCGCCGGCGATCACGTCGACAACGATCCGCAGCTCGAGCTTGCGTCCGATGTCACGCAGCAGATCGAAATAAATCGCTTCGGTGTCGTATTCGGGGTCCTGCGAGTCGACGGCATCGAAGAAATGCGCGCGTGCACGTGCCTCCCGATCGTCAATGTCGTGCAGCGCGGCCGACGCGCGGACGAGCTTGAGGACCTCCTTGCTGATCCCGTGCATGTACACGGCGAGCGAAATCCCGCCGAAACAGACAAGCGCGATCCGCAGCTCTTTTTCCCGCATGGTTGGACGTGCTGTATCGTTCCTTTTCTCGCGCCAAGCTTACCCGATTCTTGAGGCAATCTCGGCGGTCTCCGAACCCAAGGCTGCCGACTGGTGTCCCGGAATGTTCACATAACTTTACACGGCCGATAAGCGCGCGAAATGCCGCCGCACTACGGTCGGCGTGCGTGGGGACTTGCCCACGAGTTTCATCTTAGGAGCCATTCAGTGAGCAACTCAGATGGTAACATGCAGACGTCCTTATCTGGTCCGATGCGGCCACGCTGGCGCGGATTTGCGACTGCGGTGTTCTTGTTGACCGCGGGGGCCATCTTCGGCGTCCTCCTCTACCAGAGCGCCGGCGCCTGGGCACAAGGCTCGCCGATCAGCCGCGCGGCATCTTTCGTCATGCACGACGGCCCGGGCTCGGGCGGGGGCTTTTGGATGCCCAGCCGCATGGAATGGGCGATCGATCGCGCGCTATGGAGTGTCGACGCAACGGCCGAGCAGCGCAAGAAGATCACCGCGATTGGCGAGCGCGCCGCCGACGATATCTACGCGCTGCGTGAACAGCATCTCGCCGGGCGGCAGCAGATCCGGCAAGCGCTCGCCGCAGCGACGGTTGATCATGCCAAGATTGAGGCATTGCGCGCCGAACAGATGAAACTGGCCGACACCGCTTCGCAGCGCATTACCGCTGCTTTGGTCGAGGCCGCCGAGGTCCTCACGCCGGAACAGCGCGCCGATCTGGCGCGGCGAATGGAGCGGCGCCAACGCTGGTTCCACCAGTAGTGACATGTTGAGCGCCTCGCCCGATAATATGGGGATGACGGGGCGCATCCTGATCATCGATGACGATCCACGTCTTGCCGAGTTGGTCAGTGACTATCTCGGCGAGGCCGGATTTCGTGCGAGCGTCAGCACGACCGCTGGACAAGGCGTGGAGCGTCTCAAGCGAGAGGCATTTGACGCCCTCGTCCTCGATTTGATGTTGCCGGATGCGGACGGGCTCGACGTATGTCGCCGCATTCGGCAAACATCCGACGTTCCGATCCTCATGTTGACGGCGCGGGGCGATGCCATGGATCGCGTGGTCGGCCTCGAGCTCGGCGCCGATGACTATCTGGCAAAGCCGTTCGAGCCTCGCGAATTGCTGGCGCGCCTGCGCGCAGTGCTGCGCCGTCGCACCGGCGGACCGAGCCACAACGTGCTGCGGTTCGGTCGGCTTGAAATCGACCGCGGCGCCCGTCGCGTGAGCATCGACGGGGTCGAACGCACACTGACGTCCTACCAATTCGCACTGCTCAATGCGCTTGCCGAACATGCCGGACGCGTGATGTCGCGCGACCAGCTCATGGATTTGTTGAAGGGCGAGGCGCTTGAAGCCTTTGACCGCTCCGTCGACGTGCATATCTCGCGCATTCGTGCCGCCATCGAAGATGACGTAAAGAAACCGCGGCGCATCATTACGGTGCGTGGTGCCGGATATGTATTTGCCAAGGAGCAGGACCGCTGATGCTGCGTCACCTCTATCTGCAATTCTACGTTGGCATCGTCGTTATCTTGGTGATCTTTGTTGTTGCTTTCGGTTTTCTCTGGCGCGTCCTTGGCCGCGAGGCGCGGCTCGAAGACAAGTTGGCCGTGGCGGGCGAGCTGTTGACGGCGGCGATGCCGCCCGCGACGGCATCGCGCGAGCAGCAGCGAGACACGCTCGAGCAATTCCGCCAGCGTCTCGGCCTCGACCTTTCCATCTATGCGCCGGACAGTACGCTGATCGCTTCGGCCGGGCGCCCCGTGCCCGCGCTCCCCGACAGTCGCTCCGAGCATGAGTTCGTGCGTGGTCCGCCCGGTCCCGTATGGCTGCTGCGACTGCATGATGGCCGTTTCCTGGTCGCCCGGGTTCCGGGCGGGCGTCGTCCGCCCGGAACATTCTTGCTGTTCCTCCTGGTCGTCGTCGCTCTCGCAGTCGGGCTCGGTGCCTACCCGGTGGCACGTCGACTGACGCGACGCCTGGAGCGGCTCAAAGCGGGTGTCGAGCAACTCGGCGAAGGTGACCTGTCGGCGCGCGTACAAGTGGAGGGCCGTGACGAAGTCGCCTCGCTCGCGGAAAGTTTCAATCAGTCGGCAAGCCGAGTGCAAGAGTTGATGCGCGCCCACAAAATGTTGCTCGCCAACTGCTCGCACGAGCTGCGAACGCCGCTGACGCGCATCAATCTCGCGCTCTCGCTCGCCGGTGACCGAATCGACCCGCAACGGCGCGCCGACCTCAAGGCCGATATCGCGGAGCTCGATCAACTGATCGAAGAGCTGCTTTTGGCAAGCCGCCTTGACGCGATTCGCGCGCCGGAGAGCCGCGAAAACATCGATCTACTTGCGCTGGCGGCCGAGGAAGCCGCACGCGACGGCATCCCAGTCGAAGGCCGATCATTGTTTGTTCGTGGCGATCGCACGCTGTTACGCCGGTTGATCCGCAATCTCCTCGACAATGCCCGTCGGCATGGCGGCGATCCCTCGCCCCAGGTGGAGGTGCAATCGCAGGGAGCGAATGCCGTTTTCTCCGTTCGTGACCATGGTCCTGGTATTGCGGAGAGTGAACGGGACAGGATCTTTGCACCGTTCTATCGACCTGCCGGCACCTCGCAAGCAAGCGGAAGCAACGGCCTTGGCCTCGCGCTGGTGCGCCAGATTGCCCGCACCCACGGTGGAGACGTCGAATGCCGCGCCGCCGACGGGGGCGGCACGGTATTTATCGTCAGCTTGCCGAAAATTGGTGAAGCGCCGCTCGCCGCTCCGGACATGCTGGAGACAGCGAGCGTGCCTTGACTAAATTCAACTCCCGGCGCTTCGAGTTCGCTCAGTAGCCGGCCCAGTTGAATTTGTAGGTGATCTCGGTGCGCACGGTCTGCGTATAGGGATGCACCGAGGCCGTCACCAGCGGAGCCGGCGAGAACGATGCGCTCTCAAACTGGGAGAACCGGTATTCCGTGCGCCAGAACCAACCCGGGCCCAGGCCAAGAATGCCGCTGAGCAATCCATTCAGCCGCGTCTCCACGCCGGAGCCGATGAACCAGCCGCTGTAGGTATGCGACGGAATGATGCCGGCAGTGGCACTGAAGTGCGCCTGGGTAAAACCGCCGTTGAAGTAGGTCATAAACGCCGGCGTCACCGCATACCCGGCGCGGGCACCGACTGCCCAGGCCGAGTTTTCCTTGATCGCACCGAGAATCGGGTTTTGGCCGTTCTGCTTGATATTAGCCCAGTCGTAGTCGCCGAACGCACCAATCACCAGCCAGTTGTTGAGCTGATAGTCGCCGCCGGCGGTAACCGTTCCCAACCAGCCGCGGCCGCCCAGGGTCTGGCTCACGCCGAACGGCGCCAGGGTGCTGGTCGCCTGGGTGTCCAGGTTGTACATCCCGTAGCCCCAGCCGCCGCCCACGTAGAGCCCGGTCCAGGTATAGACCGGTACGACCGGCGCAGGCGCCGCAGCCGCCCGGACCCCGAGATCCGCGGCACTGGCCAAGTTTGCCATCGCCAGCAATGGCGCCGCCGCAGCGGTCGCGAGCAAGAGCTTTTTCATGGACCCCATCCCCAAACGTGCGAGAGCACGATTGTTGAGAACCTTACAGGAAGGGACCACGTACGTCTGTGACACTTGCGCCACAGTTGCAGCGAATCCGCATCACAGAGGCCAGGTTCAACTAATCCATGGTGGTGGCCGTCTCGATGCGCAGCGGCTGGTAGCCGCCCGCCGCGAGCGCGGCGAGGATTTCCTCGGCATGCTGGCGGTCCCGCGCCTCCACGGTCACATCGAGTCGCGCGCCTTTGGCCGGGACGTCCAGAAACAGGCGCCGGTGACCAATTTCCAGGATATTGGCGCCGAGCTGGCCGAGCAGTGACGCGATCGGCCCGAGCACACCAGGCCGGTCGGCAATGGTCAGGCGGAACGACACGATGCGGTCGCTACGCTCGAGCTCGCGCACCATGATCGACGCCAGAATGCGCGGATCGATGTTGCCGCCGCAGAGAATCAGTCCGACGTTGCGCCCGGCAAAGCGGGCCGGGTCGGCCAGCATGGCGGCAAGGCCGGCGGCGCCCGCCCCCTCGGCCATGGTCTTCTGCAGCGTGAGATAAAGATTTACCGCCCGCTCCAGATGGGCTTCGTCGACCAGCACGATGTCGGCGACGAGCTCGCGCACCACAGGCAGGGTCAACGCGCCGACGTTCTTCACGGCGATACCTTCCGCCAGGGTCGGCCCTCCCATGGGCCGGTTTTCACGTTTGAGCGCGTTGCGCATCGACGGATAGAGCGCGCATTCGACCCCGATGATTTCGATGCCTGGTCTCGCTGCGCGCGCCGCAATGGCATTGCCGGCGATCAGCCCACCGCCGCCGATCGGCACGACCAGGACGTCGAGATCGGGGACCTCCTCCAGCATCTCCAGAGCAATCGTGCCCTGCCCGGCCATGATTCGCTCATCGTCATAGGGGTGGACGAAGATGAGCCCGCGTTCCCCCGCGATTGTCTCGGCGCGCGCCTGCGCCTCGCTCACGCCGTCCCCTTCAAGCACGACGTCGGCGCCATGCGCGCGCGTTGCTTCTACCTTCACGAAGGGCGTCGTCTCCGGCATGACAATGGTCGCTTGGATGCCGAGCCGACGCGCGTGGTAGGCGACCGCCTGGGCATGATTGCCCGCCGACATGGCGATGACCCCGCGCTCGCGCTCGGCCGCCGACAGCGAGCTCAGTTTGACGAAGGCGCCCCGATCCTTGAACGAGTTGGTGACCTGCAGGTTCTCGTATTTCACGTGAACGCGGGCCCCGGTCAGCTCCGAAAGCCGCGGGGCCGGCAGCATCGGCGTGCGCAGCACCTGACTTACGAGCGCCTTGCGCGCGGCCTCGATCTCGGCGAGCGTGATCACCATATGGCTCCAGTTCAGCTTTGCGGCGAACCTGTACCACAAGCGCGGAGAATCACATGAGCGTTGACCGGACGCAGACCGTCGATGTGAGGCCGCATGCCTATGACCCGGTGCAAAATCCCGAGCTGTTCGATGGCGTGCTGATGCGCCGCACCTTCGCGTTCGTGATCGACCTGATCATCATCGGCATGCCCGTGGTGTTGGCGGGTCTCTTCATTTTCTTGTTCGGGGTGGTGACATTCGGCCTCGGCTGGCTGCTGTTCTGGCTCCTCCATCCCGCGGCGATCGTCTGGGCCCTGCTCTATTACGGCTACACCCTCGGCAGCCCAGCTTCGGCGACCCTCGGCATGCGGCTCATGGATATCCAGCTGCGCACTTGGTACGGCGAGCCTTGCTATTTCGTACTCGGGGTCGCGCATGCGCTTGCCTATTGGGTCAGCGTTTCGGTGCTCACGCCGCTCGTGCTGATTGTCGGCTTCCTGAACAACCGCCGCCGGCTGTTGCACGATTTCGTGGTCGGGACGGTCATGATTAACAATCCGGCTCGGTTCGGCTATGTGCGCGACGTCTGACGCACCGCTTGCAGTCGACAAGTTTTTATCGGAGCATCGAGCGGTAAGTGCTTCGCGCGTCGTCCGCCGCCGGATTTGATCGGCACCGGGATGGCGCAAACATAGGAAGTTCATGGGTCGGTCCTTGTGACGCAGCACTCGCGCAATACCCCGCAGTTCTATCTGACCGCCCCGTCACCCTGCCCCTACCTGCCGGGCAAAGAGGAGCGCAAAGTTTTCACCCATCTGGTGGGTGACCGCGCCCCCGAGCTCAACGATCTGCTGACCCATGGGGGCTTTCGGCGCAGCCAATCAATCGCCTATCGGCCGGCGTGCGAAACGTGCCGCGCCTGCGTTTCGGTACGGGTGGTGGTGGAGGAATTCCTGCCGACCCGCAGCATGCGGCGGGTACTCGAACGCAATGTGGACCTGGTTGGCGAGATGCGCGTCGCGGTGCCGACATCGGAACAGTACTCCGTCTTCCGCGCCTATCTCGACTCGCGCCACCGCGATGGCGGCATGGTGGACATGACCGTGCTCGACTACGCGATGATGGTCGAGGACAGCCATGTCGAGACCCGCATGGTCGAGTATCGCCGCCGCGGGCCCGACAGCGCCATCACCGGGCGGGGCGATGGCGACCTGCTGGCGGTCGCGCTGACGGATGTGCTCAGCGACGGCTTATCGATGGTCTACTCGTTCTTCGAGCCCGAGCACGGCGACCGCTCCTTGGGCACCTTCATGATCCTCGACCACATCGCCCGCGCCCGCCGCATGGGCTTGCCGCACCTCTACCTCGGCTACTGGGTCAAGGGCTCGCGCAAGATGGACTACAAGGGCCGCTTCCTGCCGCAGGAGCGGCTGATGGCTGACGGCTGGAAACGGGCGGAGGACTAGGTCCGCATCCCGGGCGCAGCGCAGCACGAAGTGGTGCGCTGCTGACCCGGGATCGCCGCAGACATCGGTGCTTGAGACGGTCCCGGCTCAGCAGTGCACCGCTCCGCAAGAGCTGCGCGCTGCACCGCAGCCGGGACACGGCGGCTCTATCGCCCGGACAGGAAATCGAAGATCAGCTTCGCGTTAAGCAGGATGATTGCAGCCGCAATCAGCACCGCGATCGCGGTGAGCCAGCGTGGAGCGACCAACTCACCCATCTTGCGCCGGTCGGCGGTGAACATCACCAGCGGCACGACCGCGAACGGAAGCTGCAGGCTCAGCACCACCTGGCTCAGGATCAACAGCCGTGCCGTTCCCTGCTCGCCATACCAGATGGTCACCACGGCGGCCGGCACGACGGCGATGCCGCGGGTGATCAGGCGTCGCGCCCAGCCCGGCAGGTGAATATCCAGAAAGCCCTCCATCACGATCTGGCCGGACAAGGTCGCCGTGACGGTCGAGTTGAGGCCGCAGCACAGAAGCGCTATCGCAAACAATGTCGGCGCAATGGCAGAGCCAAGCAGCGGAGCCAGGAAAGCGTGCGCCTGATCCAATTCGGCGACGTTGGTCTCGCCACGCGCATAGAAAGTCGCCGCCGCCAATATGAGGATCGAGGCGTTGATGGTGAGCGCGAGCATCAACGCCAGCGTCGAGTCAGCGGTGGCAAGCGCAACCGCCTCGCGCCGCTCGGCAAGGCTTTTTCCGTAACGACGTGTCTGCACGACGCCGGAGTGCAGGTACAGATTGTGCGGCATCACCGTGGCGCCCAGGATGCCCAGCGCCAGATAGAGTTGCTCGGGATTTCGGATGATCTCCGCGCTCGGAACAAACCCGCGGATCACTGCGCCCCAGTGCGGTTGTGCGAGTGCGATCTGAATCGCGAAACAGGCGGCGATCACCCCGAGCAGCGCGACGATCGTTGCCTCGACCCACCGGAAGCCAAGCCGTTGCATGGCGAGCACGATGAACACGTCAAGCGCGGTGAGCACGACGCCGAGAGCGAGCGGAATACCGAACAGCAGATTAAGCCCGATCGCAGTGCCGATCACCTCGGCGAGATCAGTGGCGCAGATCGCAAGCTCCGCCGCGAGCCAAAGCGGAATGGAGAGCGCGCGTGGAAACGCATCTCGACACGCCTGCGCCAGATCACGCCCGGCCCCGATTCCCAGCCGCGTGCAGAGCGCCTGCAGCACGATCGCCATCAGGTTGGAGAGCAGCGCGATTGAGAGCAGCGCGTAACCGAACTTCGACCCGGCGGCGAGCGAGGTCGCCCAGTTGCCCGGGTCCATATAGCCGACCGCCACCAGGTATCCTGGTCCAAGAAACGCCAGCAGCCGCTTCCAGATCGATCCGGAGGGGCGGACCGCGATCGTCCCGAACACCTCCGATAGCGAGCCCTCACCGCGCGCCCGGCGCCAGCCCGACAAGGCGGTCGTCCCGGACTCAGGTGTGGTCTGCAGCATTCACGGGTTCCCGGCGGTTGTCCCAAGCATTTAATTGCAAATAATTCGCAATTGCAATATGGCCAGCTGCGATCTCCTATCCGTTACCGGCCCTGCGCTGGCCGCAAGGTGATAAAGATCAAGGCCAAGAAATTCGGGAGGTCGCCCATGTCGGATCGAGTGTCCAGCCAAGCGCGTACTTTGTTCGAGAAGGTATGGGATCGGCATGTGGTTGCCGACTACGGCGGCGGATTTGCGCTCATGCATGTTGATCGCCTGATCGTGCCGGACCTCTCCTCGCGCTCGCTCAACAAGCTGCGCGAGCGCGGCATCGGACTGGCCCGGCCCGAGCTCGTGTTTGGCGTCGCCGATCACGCGATCACGACGGACCCCGACAGCGCCGATCCACACGGGCTCGCCAATCCGTTTGTCGCCAACCTGCGCGAGCAGGCGAAACATTTCGGCCTCACCATGCTGGAGCCCAGCGAGCCCGGCCATGGCATCATGCACGTGATCGCGCCGGAGCTTGGCATCACGCTGCCCGGACTCACCTTGTGCTGCAGCGACAGCCACAGCTGCACCAACGGTGCCCTCGGTGCGCTCGCCTGGGGCATTGGCGGTGGCGAACTGACACACATCCTGGCGACGCAGACGAGCGTGCAGCGAAAGCCAAAAACCATGCGGATCAGACTGGATGGCCGCCTGCCGGCGGGTACCCACGCCAAGGACCTGATCCTCCACCTGATCGGCGAGATCGGGGTCGCCGCCGGTAACGGCTATGCGGTGGAATATGCCGGCAGCGCCATCGGGGCACTGCCGATGGAAGCGCGGTTCACGGTCTGCAACATGTCGGTCGAATTCGGTGCGCGGTTCGGAATGATCGCACCTGACGATACCACCCTCGCCTACGTGGCGGGCCGTCCCTATGCACCGGGAGGCGCCCTCTGGGACGCAGCTGTTGCCGATTGGCGTGGCCTTGCCTCGGATCCAGAGGCACGGTTCGATCATGACGTCCCAGTCGATGTCACGGGCCTCACCCCGCAGGTGACCTGGGGCAACAATCCCGCCGCAGTGCTCCCGGTCGATGGACACATTCCGGACCCGACCCACGAAGGAAATGCCGCGCGTCGCCAAGAGATGGAGGCCGCCCTCGCCTACATGGACCTGACCCCCGGTCGTCCGATCCAGGGCACGCCGGTCGATTGGGTCTTTATCGGCTCGTGCACCAACAGCCGCATCTCCGACCTGCGCGCCGCGGCCGCCATCGTCAAGGGGCGCAAGGTTGCCCAACACGTCCACGCCTGGGTGGTGCCGGGTTCGAGCGGGGTGAAGCAGCAAGCCGAGGCGGAGGGACTGGATGCCGTGTTCCGCGCATCGGGCTTCGAATGGCGCCAGCCCGGATGCTCCATGTGTGTCGGCGCCAACGGCGACGTCGTACCGCGCGGCCAGCGCTGCGTGTCAACGTCGAACCGCAACTTCGTGGGGCGCCAGGGCCCGGGCAGCCGGACCCACCTCGCGAGCCCGGTCCTCGCGGCGGCCTCGGCCTGCGCCGGCGCCATCGCCGATCCCCGCAAATTCATGTGAGGCGAGAATGAACCCGCTTGTCACATTATCCGGGCCGGCAGCGCCGTTTCTGATCGACAACGTTAACACCGACATGATCGCACCGATGTACCGGCCGGCGCAGGCCGGAGTACTGCGTGGGCTGGCGGTCAAGCGCGAGGACCTCGCCGGCATGCTGTTTGCCGGCTTGCGCTATGACACGCAGGATCGCGAGCTTCCCGACTTCGTGCTGAACCGTCCGGCTTTTCGCAATGCACATTTTCTCCTCGGTGGGTCCAACTTCGGCTGTGGATCATCACGCGATACCGCCGCGTTGATGCTGTCCGCGTTCGGCATTCGCTGCGTGATTGCGCCGAGCTTTGGCGAAATCTTTCGCGACAATTGTTTCAACGCCGGAATGCTGCCGCTAGTGCTCGCGCGCGAGATCGTCACCGCGCTCGCCGCAGAGGCGCAGGACGGGAGCTCGTTTTTCCTGGACGTTGCTGGCGGCACGCTGCGGAGCCCGGGCGGACGCGTCGTTGCTTTGGAGGTGCCGACCTTTCGCCGCGAGCAACTGTTGGCCGGGGCGGACGAAATCGCACTCACGCTGCAGCGCAAACCGGAAATTGTGGCGTATCAGGACCGTGAGCGCGCCGCCCACCCGTGGGTCTATTTGCCGCAACGGCAAAATTGTTGATTCAAAACCACACTCGTTCAGAATCTATCAACAACTGCGCGATTTGCTGTTGCGCCGAACCCGTCGTCCATGGACTCTTGTCGGTAAGTCTGTGCGCGGTCGCGCGAGTGTCACGTTAACCGGCTAAGGTATTGCTGCATCGCATTACTGAACCGGAACCAGCGCTCATGCGTACGCGTTAATTGGGCGCCCGGGGCGACATCCGGGATTGTGCGAAACAAGTACGTGCATTCCGCAGGCAAGGCCATGATCGCGTTTATCCGCAGGCTGTTGATGCATTACGGTATCTACCGGCGCTATCCGCTGGCGCGGTTCCCCGCGCTGCGCAACGCGTGGCGCATCGCCCGCATCTGATTGCTTTCCGCAAGCACGCCGCAGGCAGCGTGCCCATTGTGGCCGTCCTTCGAGACGCATCCGCGCCTTTGGTGCGGATGCTCCTCAGGACGAGGGCTGGAAACAAAAGCGATCAGGAATACGGCTCGATCTTCGCGATCTTCACGTAGTCGTGCCAAGCCGCCGTGTCCTTTACCAGCAGATCCTTGAGCATCTGCGAGTTGCCCGGGAACGGATCGCTGCCGAGATTGCCCAGGAATTTCTTGGTCTCGTCATCAACCGCGATCTGATTGAACAACGTTTCGAGCTTGTCCACGATCGGCTTCGGCGTGCCTTTTGGCATGTGCACCGACCACCAGGCGATGATGTCGGAATTCGTGATGCCGGCTTCCGCGGCGCTGGGAATATCCGGAAGCGACACGAAGCGCTCCTTGGACGAGGTGGCGAGCGCCCGCAACTTGCCGGTCTTGAGGTGAGCCATGGCGCCGACCGGATCGAGATGCGCGAAAGCGATGTTGTGTCCCCACAAATCGTTCAGCATCGGTCCGGTTTCTTTGTATTTCACCTCGACGGTGTTGAGACCAAAATTCGCCTTGTACAACTCGCTGCTGACGATTCCGGTATTGGCGACCGACGCGTAGGACGCCTTGTCGCCCTGCTCCTT
The DNA here is from genome assembly GCA_019241285.1 of Xanthobacteraceae bacterium. Taxonomy (GTDB): domain Bacteria; phylum Pseudomonadota; class Alphaproteobacteria; order Rhizobiales; family Xanthobacteraceae; genus JAFAXD01. The sequence continues at coordinate 18,376 of JAFAXD010000006.1, forward strand.
GAGATATTTGGTCAACTCGGCCGCGTCCTTGTATGGACTATCACCCGACACGACGAGGATGAAGGGCAGCTTCGAGAGCGTCGTCACGTGTTCGAAGTCGTTGACGGGGTCATAGGCGAGCTTCTTGAACAGGCTCGGCGCTGCGGCCAGGAACGAGCTGCCCGGGGCGATGAACAACGTGTAGCCGTCGGGCTTGGACTTGGCGACGTATTCGGTCGCGATGTTACCGAATGCGCCGACCTTGTTCTCGGTGATGATGGTCTTGCCGAGCTTGTCTTCGAGCTTTTTGCCGTAGAAGCGCACGAACACGTCAGCACCGGTGCCGGGCGGAAAGCCACAGATCGAATGGATCTCCCGCGAGGGCCAAGCGTCCTCCGCGAAGACGGATTGCGACAGTGATGGCAAAGCCGCCGAAGCGGCGGCAACAGACTGCAGAAGCGCACGACGCGAAATCATTTCATTCCTCCCAGATAAGCCCGCGCGCTTTCGCGCCGACCGGATCAGCTTACCGAATAAGTGCCGCCACACCAACGGCCGCAGTTACCCGAATTTGTTAATTCGCGGAAAGCCTTTCGGCGCGAGCCGGCCGGAGTCGGCACGGTTGCCGCGCCAATCCGAAAGATCACGCAAGGCAAGCGTGAAAGCCCGCCCGGCGCTGTCGGTCCAGGACAGTCCCTCGGCGCCCTTGAATGTCTTGATGTCCGAGAGCCCGCCATCCTTATAGCGCTGCAACCGCACGCCGCGCCCGCGGGTCATATCCGGCACCTGCTCCAGCGGGAACACCAGCATCTTGCGGTTCTCACCGATCACCGCCACCTGCTCACCTTCGACCAACGCGAGCGCGCAAGCGGCGTCGCCCTCCTTCAGGTTGAGGACCTGCTTGCCCTTGCGGGTGTTGGCCAGACACTCATCCTCGGCGATCACGAAGCCGTTGCCTTGGCGGCCCGCGACCAGAAACTTGCGCCCGCCCACGAAGGGCATGGCAGCGATGAGTTCGCCCTCCTGTTCGAGATCGATGAACAGGCGCACCGGCTCGCCGTGGCCGCGCCCGCCTGGAAGCTTGGATGCCTCGATCGTGTAGAAGCGGCCATTGCTCGCAAAGATCAGGCACTTCGAGGTGGTCTCTGCCGGGAACGCGAACTTGAGCGCATCGTCCGCCTTGAACGCGACGCCGGAGAAATCACTCACATGTCCGCGCAGCGCGCGGATCCAGCCCTTCTCCGAGACCACGACCGTGATCGGCTCGCGCACCGCCATGGCTTCTTCAATCGCCGCCTCATCGTGCTCGGGCGGCTCAGCAAAATGAGTGCGCCGTTTGCCAAGCGGTGTCTTGGGGCCGAACGCCGTGCGCAGCTCCTTGATCTCTTCGCCGACTTTCTTCCACTGTTCCGGCTCGGACCGCAGCAAGTCTTGCAGCTTACGGCGCTCGGCCTTGAGATCCTTGTCCTCCTGGCGGATCTCCATTTCCTCGAGCCGGCGCAGGTTGCGCAGGCGCATGTTGAGGATGGCATCGGCCTGGACCTCGGTGAGCTTGAACGTGGTCATCAACACCGGCTTGGGCTCATCCTCGCGGCGGATGATCTTGATCACCTTGTCGAGGTTGAGATACGCGACCAGCAAGCCGCCGAGCACCTCGACACGATGCTCGATCTGCCGCAGGCGGAAATTGCTCCGCCGCACCAGTACCTCGCGGCGGTGATCGAGCCATTCGCGCAGCGCCTCGGCGAGGCCGATGACCTTGGGGATGCGGCCCTTCACCAACACATTCATGTTGAGCGAAATGCGGCTCTCGAGCTCGGTCAGCTTGAACAGCGACTCCATCATCAACACGGGATCGACGGTGCGCGCACGCGGCTCGATGACCAGGCGGATGTCTTCGGTCGACTCGTCGCGCACCTCGGCAACGAGCGGCAGTTTCTTCTCGTTGAGCAGCTCGGCAATCCGCTCGACCAGACGCGATTTCTGCACCTGCCAGGGAATTTCGGTGACAACAACCTGATAGGTGCCGCGGCCACCCTCTTCCTTCTCCCACCGCGCCCGCACGCGGAATGAGCCCCGCCCGGTGGTGTAGGCCTCGGCGATGCTCTCGCGAGAATCCAGGATCAGGCCACCGGTCGGAAAGTCTGGTCCTGAAACATATTTCAACAACGTGCGGCTGCGTGCATTCGGGTTGTCGATCAAATGCAGCGCGGCATCACACAATTCCCCGACGTTGTGCGGCGGAATGGAGGTCGCCATGCCGACGGCGATCCCTTGCGAGCCATTGGCCAGCAGATTGGGAAATGCGCCGGGCAGCACCACCGGCTCCGACTCGGTGCCGTCGTAGGTCGGACGGAAATCGATGGCGTCTTCGTCAATACCCTCGAGCAGGCGCTGGGCGACGTCGGTGAGGCGCGCCTCGGTGTAGCGCATTGCCGCCGGGTTATCGCCGTCGACATTGCCGAAGTTGCCCTGCCCATCGATCAGCGGATAGCGCGAGGCAAAGTCCTGGGCGAGCCGCACCAGAGCGTCGTAGATCGCCTGGTCGCCGTGCGGATGGAACGCACCCATCACTTCGCCGACGATCTTGGCGGATTTCTTCGGGGCGCCGGCGGGATCAAGACGCAAGCGGCGCATCCCGAACAAGATGCGGCGGTGCACGGGCTTGAGCCCGTCGCGCGCATCGGGCAGCGCGCGATTCATGATCGTCGAGAGCGCGTATTGGAGATAGCGCTCTTCCAGAGCCTCGCGCAGCGGGATGTCGTGGGCGCCGCTGTCGGGTGGGAGAATCGGATCGTTGTCCATGGTGGTACCAGGTAGCAGGAATCAGGTTATTTGGGTGTCAGGATAGCAGGCGTTAGGACGAACAGGAATCAGGTATCACGATAGTGGCTCTGTCCTGGCTCCTGAATCTCCCGTTTCCTGCAACCTGAGAATGGCCTCGACGAAGTGCGCGCGCGCATCGCCGAGCATCAGGCCGCGCGGCTCAAAGGCGTGGCGCTCGAGGAAGAAGCCAGTCAGAGCAAAACCGTCCGCGAGCTCAGTCGCGCTCGGCATCGCCTCTTCGTGCAACAGGAAACACGGCAACGGCAACAGCTTGTCGCGCCAGGCTTCGCCCGCCGCGCGTGAGACCGCGCGTCCCGATTTCGGCGACACGTAGGCGAGATCGCTGGTTGCGCCAGTCGCCGCGCAGGCGGAAAGGTCAAGTCCGAAGCCGAGCTCCGCCAGCATCTGCAATTCAAAGACGACTGCGCGCATCGCGGCCTCACTGGGAGCATCGATGCGATCAAGCAATGTCTCGAACGCATCGAATACATCTTCGTGCGGATCGCGTTCGGGCAGCAAACGGATCAGCGTCGCCAGATGCGTGACCGCGAAAATCGCGTGACGGCAGTTGAGAAACTCGCCGGCACGCAGCCGCAGCCCCTCCACGGCAAAGTGCCCGAGATGCTCGTCGAGCCGCGCCCGCCAAGTGACGTTTGCGGAGTTTCCCGGCTGCAAGACCGGGCGCAGGCGCGTGCCGGCACCGCCGCGCACGAGCCCCAGGTGACGGCCGTGCGCGCGCGTCAGCACTTCCAGGATCACATTCGCCTCGCCGTGGCGCCGCGTCCCAAGCACGATCGCTTCGTCGCTCCACTCCATGCCGTTAATCTTTCGGGAACTCGAGTCCCATTTCCCGATAGCGCTCGGGATCCTCGCTCCAGCCTTCGCGCACTTTGACAAACAGGAACAGATGCACCGGCCGTTCGAACAGGGCCGCAATTTCCTGTCGTGCCGCCGCACCGATCGCCTTGATGGTCTGGCCGCCTTTGCCGAGGACAATCTTGCGTTGGCTTTCGCGCTCCACGTAGATCGTCTGCTCGATGCGCAGCGAGCCGTCCGGCCGCTCGTTCCAAGCCTCCGTCGCCACGGTCGATTGATAAGGCAATTCCTGATGCAGCCGCAAATAAAGCTTCTCGCGTGTGATCTCCGCCGCGAGGCTGCGCGAGGGCGCATCAGCAATCTGATCCTCCGGATAGAGCCAGGGCCCGGCGGGCACCGCGCTGGCCAGCCAGTGCTTGAGATCATCAACACCGTCGCCTTTGAGCGCCGAAATCATGAATGTCACGTTGAACGCCGCGTGTGCGTTGGCATCCTGGGCAAGCCCTAGCAGGCTTGGTTTGTCAACAACATCGATCTTGTTGAGTACCAGCGCCTTGGGCTGGCGCAGCTCCTTGAGCCGATCAAGCAGTTCCGGCGTCTCCTCGGCAAAACCGTGCTGGGCATCGACGATAACGCAGATCACGTCGGCATCGCCTGCACCGCTCCAGGCGCTCGCCACCATCGCTCGATCAAGCCGCCGCTTCGGCTTGAACAGCCCAGGCGTGTCAACAAAAATGACCTGCGCCGCGCCGTCCGTGGCGATGCCGCGCAGGAGCGCGCGGGTCGTCTGCGCCTTGGGCGTGACGATCGCGACCTTGCTGCCGACCAGCGCATTGACCAAGGTGGATTTGCCCACGTTGGTCGAGCCGATCAGCGCAACGAAGCCGCAGCGCGTTTCTTCAACCATTGGCGTTCACTGGAGCGGATTGCGCCGGCTGCGCCGGCACGGCTTTGGCGAACTCCACACCCTCGCGCTCCAGCAGCAATGCGGCCGCGGCCTGCTCGGCAGCGCGCTTCGAGCGTCCCACCCCCTCGGCCGGGGCGAGGTTCGGCAGCTCAACGCTGATGCGGAACATGGGGTTATGCTGCGGACCACTACGCCCCACCTCGCGATAGTTCGGGGTTGGCAGGCCACGCCCTTGCGCCCATTCCTGCAGCACGGTCTTGGCGTCGCGGGGCGGGCGCGCCGCGGTGCGCAGGCGCTCGCCCCATAGCCGCTCGACCAGGGCAGCCGCAACCGGATAGCCCCCGTCAAGGAACACCGCGCCGATCAGCGCCTCGCACACGTCGGCGAGGATCGCCGTACGTTTGCGGCCGCCGGAATTGACCTCGGAGGGGCCGAGCCGGATCGCCGCTCCCAAATCGAAGGCGCGCGCCACCTCGGCACAGGTCTCCTGGCGTACAAGCTCGGCAAGGCGCTTCGACAATTCGCCCTCGTCCGCTTTCGGGAACGCGGCAAACAACAGTTCGGCGACCGCGAGGCCGAGCACGCGGTCGCCCAGAAACTCGAGCCGCTGATAGCTCGCAACGCGACCGCGATCGCGCACGGATGAGACATGGCTCAAGGCCAGCTCGAACAAGTCTTCGTTGCCGAACTGATAACCGATGCGTTCCGACAGTTCGCGTCGAGCTGTGCGGTGCCCGCGAGTCGTCATCTCACGATTGTCAGCAACCTGTCCCAACGAACCGACCACGGCCAAAGCCAGAATTGCCACGCAGCGTCGCCGTCTTTGACCGAAAAGAAGATGACCTGCGCCTTGCCGACGAGGTTCTCGAACGGCACGTAACCCACCTGGGTGGTGCGACTGTCCTGCGAGTTGTCGCGGTTGTCGCCCATCATGAAATAATGGCCGGGCGGCACTTCGAACACCTTGGTGTTGTCGAGGAAGCCGTTGTCGGTGAGATCCCGCGTCTCATAACTCACGCCGTTCGGCAGCGTCTCGCGCCAGCGCTTGCCGCCGCCCTCATCGTCACGGAGATCTTGCAGCCGCTC
>JAFAXD010000086.1 GCA_019241285.1 Xanthobacteraceae bacterium
ACCCGTACTTGTACTGATCGACGTCGATGCCGCGGACGCGTTCGACGGTCTCCTGCACGGCCGGCATTCATTCCCTCCGCTGCGGTTTCAAGGACCGCGGGTTGGATCTATGGCGGTGTCTGGTAACCACACCTCCTGGAGCCGTTCGCAAGAACGCTCACAATGGACAGACCGGAGTTCAGCGGGCCAAATCCCGATGCCCTCCAATCCGTGCAAGGTCTTTTCCGAAGCTGCCAACAACCGGCGCTAAGCGGCAAGGCCTCGCCTCGCTCTAGATAATCCGATAACGCGCTTTGTCCAAGCCTTTAGAAACATTTCAATCTCGTCATCGGTCGTAATCGGCCCGAGACTGACGCGAATGGCCCCGAGCGCGAGCTCCGGCGGCACCCCCATGGCGGCCAGCACATGGGAAGGCGCAACCTTGCCAGAGGAGCAGGCCGACCCCGACGAGACCGCCACGCCCTCAAGGTCGAGTGCAATCAGCGCGGTTTCAGCTCGGATCCCCGGCATAGCGAGCAGGGTCGTGTTGGGCAGCCGCGGCGCGTCCGCGCCAAAGATGACGGTCTCCGGGGCGATCTCGCGTACGCGGGCTTCCAGGCGATCGCGGCCCGCGGCCATGCGGGCGCCATCGTCTGGTAGGGAGGCACGGGCGGCCTGCGCGGCGGCCCCGAAACCCGCAATTCCGAGGACATTTTCGGTGCCGGCCCGGCGACCGCCTTCCTGGCCACCGCCCTTCAGGAGCGGATCCGCGAGGTGGAGTCCTTCGTCGGCCAAAATCAGGGCTCCGACGCCCTTCGGACCGCCGAGCTTGTGCGCAGAAACTGTGAGAAGATCCGCCCCCAGTGCATTGATATCACATGAAATCTTCCCCGCAGCCTGGACCGCATCAACGTGCAATAGCCCACCGTGCGCATGGATCGCCTCCGCCACGGCTGCAACCGGCTGGACCACCCCCGTCTCATTGTTGGCAAGCATCAGGGAGACAAGCGATCTGCTCCCCGAAAGCTCGGCGAGCCGATGGGCCAGCCAATCGGTGTCGACAACTCCGACTCCGGTTACAGGTATGTCTTCCTGAGCCGCTGCCGCAAAACGGCCGCCGCTGCGCACGGAAGGATGTTCAATCGTGGACATGAGCAAGCGAGCCGGGGCACCCGATTCGTCCTGCTGCAGCCCCGGAGTTAGGGCGAGCGCGTTCGCTTCCGTACCGCCGGACGTGAAGATGACATTGCGCGGCGCCGCCCCCACCAGGGCTGCGACCTGCTCGCGGGCATCCTCGACGAGACGGCGCCCCGCGCGCCCCTCCGCATGAACGGAGGATGGATTGCCCACGACGTCCATGGCCGCCGCCATAGCCGCGCGCGCTTCCGGCCGCAGAGGCGCGGTGGCGTTCCAATCGAGGTAGGCTCGAATTCCCATTTTCATCCAGTGCGACTTACAATCGGACTATCGTATCATGAAGCTTGCTTTTCGCCCCGGCGACTATGCTAGAAAACGGGCCGACGCGGCGGGCGCCGGCACATCCGCAGCCACCGGGACAGCAAAAACTCAGAACACTCCCTAGTTAGGTACGCGCGGCCCTAACCGTCATGGCGACGGGCGTCCCGACCGCTGGCACATCCGAGGTTCAAGAATGCCCGAAATCATCTTCACCGGGTCCGCGGGACGGATCGAAGGCCGTTTCCATCCGGCGAAGGCCAAGAACGCGCCGATCGCCATCGTGCTTCATCCGCATCCGCAGTTCGGCGGCACGATGAACCACCAGATCGTGTATCAGCTCTATTACCAGTTCGCCCACCGCAACTTTTCCGTGCTGCGATTCAATTTTCGTGGTGTCGGCCGCAGCCAAGGCTCCTTCGACCATGGCATGGGCGAACTTTCAGACGCGGCGTCGGCGCTCGACTGGGCGCAGGCGATCAACCCAGAAACGCGCAGCTGCTGGATCGCCGGGTTCTCGTTCGGCGCCTGGATCGGCATGCAGCTGCTCATGCGCCGGCCCGAGATCGAAGGATTCATCTCGATCGCCCCGCCGGCCAACTTGTATGACTTCTCGTTCCTCGCCCCCTGCCCATCCTCAGGCCTGATCATCCACGGCGACAAGGACGCGGTCGTTCCACACAAGGACGTCACCACGCTGGTCGAGAAGCTCAAGACCCAGAAGGGCATCGTCATCGATCAGAGAGTGGTCCCCGGCGCCAATCATTTCTTCGACGGCAAGATCGACGTGCTGATGACCGAGGTTGGTACCTATCTCGACAAGCGCCTGGCCGCTGGAGAAACCCGGCCCGAGCCACGTGGCCGCCGCAGCGGCGCGGGGTAACGGCCTAATCGCCACGCGCCACGATGCCGCCCGGCATCGGCTTGGCGACACCCGTCGTTGTCGGGAAGGTTATTGGCAGGCCCCGCAGCGTGCGCACCGCCAGATAGGCGAAGGCCTGCGCCTCCAGCGCATCGCTAGACCACCCCAGCGCATCCGCCGTCTCGACGGTGGCCGGTGCAACCCGCTCCGCCAGCATAGCCAGCATCGCCGGATTGTGGGCGCCGCCGCCGGCTACGATCCACGTGCGCGGCGGACGCGGCAACAAAGGGATCACCCGGGCCACACAGGCTGTGGTAAGGGCCGCGAGCGTCGCAGCGCCATCGGCGACCGTGAAATCAGACAACCCGCCGGCGACCGAGGCAAAGGCGTTGCGGTCGAGCGATTTGGGGGGCGGCAGGGCAAAGAATGGATTGCGCAGGACGTGATCGATGAACGCCTGGTCGACGTGGCCCCGTGCGGCCTTGGCGCCGCCGGTATCGAACGCACGGCCGGTGCGCGCGCGCATGAAGTCATCGAGCAGCGCGTTGCCCGGTCCCGTGTCGCAGGCGATGAGCTTGTCCCCATCGCAATAGGTGATGTTAGCGACGCCGCCGATGTTGAGCACAGCAACTGGGCGCGGGCGGTCGAGGCTCTCCACCAGCGCACCGTGAAAGACGGGCACCAGCGGCGCCCCCTGTCCGCCTGCGGCCACATCGGCGGCGCGAAAATCAAAGGCGACCGGCAAGCCAAAGCGCCGCGCCAGCGCCCGGCCGTCGCCGATCTGCACGGTGAGCCGGCGCTCCGGCCGGTGCAGCACGGTCTGGCCGTGGAAGCCGATGATATCGACGGCGCCCAATGGCAATTCATTATCTTCGAGATAATCCGCAACGGCATCGCCGTGCGCGCGCGTGACCAGAGCCTCCGCCTGCGCCAAGACGCCGGGCCGTTGCACCCGATCCGTCATCGCGGTCGCTTCCCCCAACCCCTGGCGCAACAGCGCGCGCTCTCCCTCCGCGTAAGCGCGATAGCCGGTCGGTCCGAATGCACTGATTCGCTCGCCATCGGTCTCGATCACCGCCACGTCAACGCCGTCGAGAGACGTCCCACTCATCAGCCCGATCGCCTGCACGTGCCCCGCTCCTCGGTTGAATATGACGCCGGACCTGTTACATCAGCGCCCCATGAGCGCCTACAAGTCGGATTTCCTGCGCACCTTAGCAGAGCGCGGCTTCATCCATCAGGTCTCCGAGCCGGAAGCTCTTGACGAGCTGGCGCGCAAGTCGCGCGTCACCGCCTATATCGGATTCGACTGCACGGCGCCGTCGCTGCACGTCGGCTCACTGCTGCCGATCATGATGCTCTACTGGATGCAGCAGACCGGGCATCGTCCGATCGCGCTGATGGGGGGTGGTACGACGCGGGTCGGCGATCCCTCCGGCAAGGACGAAAGCCGCCGCATTCTCACCGAGGACACGATCAAGCAGAACCTCGAAGGCATCCGCGCGGTCTTCTCGAAGTTCCTGACATTCGGCGATGGGCCTTCCGACGCCATAATGGCCAACAACGCCGACTGGCTGAACGAGCTCAACTACATCGATTTTCTGCGCGACGTCGGCAGGCACTTCTCCGTGAACCGGATGCTCTCCTTCGATTCGGTGAAACTGCGGCTCGAGCGCCAGCAGGAACTGTCGTTTCTCGAATTCAACTACATGATCCTGCAGGCTTATGACTTCGTCGAGCTCCACAAGCGCACCGGCTGCGTGCTGCAGATGGGCGGCTCTGATCAATGGGGCAATATCGTCAACGGCATCGATCTCGGCCGCCGCATGCACAACGCGCAGCTGTTTGCGCTGACCTCGCCGCTGGTCACCACCTCGTCGGGCGCCAAGATGGGCAAGACCGCCGCCGGCGCGGTCTGGCTCAATGCCGACCTGGTGAGCCCATACGATTATTGGCAGTACTGGCGCAACACCGAGGACAGCGACGTCGAGCGCTTTCTCAAACTGTTCACCGTGCTAACGCTCGATGAGATCAAACGATTGGCGGCGCTGCAGGGCCAGGACATCAACGAGGCCAAGAAGGTGCTGGCGACCGAGGCGACTACGCTCGTGCATGGCCGCGCCGCCGCCGAGCAGGCGGCCGAAACCGCGCGCAAGACCTTCGAGGAAGGCGAGATCGCGGCCTCGCTGCCGACGATCGAAGTTCCGCAAACCGAGCTCGACAAGGGCATCGGCGTGCTGACGGCGTTCGCGGAAAAGACCGGCTTGGTCGGCTCAAATGGCGAGGCACGGCGGCAGATCAAGGCCGGCGGCCTCAAGGTCAACGACGAGACTGTCACCGATGAGA
>JAFAXD010000322.1 GCA_019241285.1 Xanthobacteraceae bacterium
CCGTCCAAATTTCGCAAGGCATACGCCGTCGCGCGCGGCGACTATGGATGGGGCACGGTGGCGCATGCCGGCGAGGAGGGGGGCGCCGATTACGTGCGCGACGCCCTCGATAATCTCAAGGTTGATCGTATCGACCACGGGGTGCGCTGCGAGGCCGATCCGGACCTGATGGACCGGTTGGCCGACAGCGGCACGCCGCTGACAGTTTGTCCATGCTCCAACATCATGTTGCGGGTGTTTCCCGACATGAAGGCCCACAACATCCGTCGCCTGCATGAGGCCGGGCTATGCATAACCGTCAATTCGGATGATCCGCCCTATTTCGGCGGCTACATCAACGCCAATTTCGCCGCCATCCAAGCCGCGCTCGGCTTCACCGACGATGAGCTCTGGCAGCTCGCCCGCAACGGCTTCACCAGCGCCTATCTGTCGGAAGATCTGCGCGGCAAATATCTAACCGAACTTGACGCGTACCGGCCGAAGCCCGACAAGGCCTGATCTTGGTTGGCTTAGAGCGGTATGCGTTTTCCGTCATTGCGAGCGAAGCGAAGCAATCCAGAACGGCACCTCAGCACTGGATTGCTTCGTCGCTTCGCTCCTCGCAATGACGAGGTCGGGAATGCTGCTCGAACCTAAACCCAGCACGCTCTAAGTTCGAAGCGATCGGGCCTAAATGAAAACGGCCGCCGTCGAACTACCCGACAGCAGCCGTTATGCTTTTGCCGTCGCCTTGGAGGGCGTTGGAAAGGACTTACTTCATATAGGACGTGTTCCAGTTATCCTGGAAGTCCTTCGTCGCTTTCATGTAGGACGTGTTCCAGTTGTCCTGGAAGTTCTTCATGTAGGACACATTCCAGTTGTCCTGGAACTCCTTTGCGGCTTTCATGTAGGAGACGTTCCAGTTGTCCTGGAAATTCTTCATGGCCTGGGCATAGGCGGGGTCGATATCCGCGCCGTTCTCCTTCATGTAGGAGACGTTCCAGTTATCCTGGAAATTCTTCTGGGCGTTCATGTAGGAGACGTTCCAATTGTCCTGGAAGCTCTTCATCGCCTGGGGCGAGGCCATCGGGGTATTTTCGATAATGTAGAGCTTGTCATTGTAGCGGAAAACCATGACGCCGGGGCCGGCTTCTTTGGCGCCCATCTTTTGCAAATTTGCAAACCGGGCGTCTGCGTCTTCGCTTTTCGCCGTGCCCTTGACGATCTTGAACGTCTTTCCGTCAACGAAGTAGCCGGTGTTGTTGGCAATTTCTCCGACCACGTCTTGTGATGGCTGCTGGGCGACTGCGGGCTTGCCGGCTCCCACGGCGAAAGCGACTGCTGCGAGGCCTGCTGCAAGCTTGATGTGTTTCGACATTGGCATTCGACTTTCTCCCGGGTTGATCATTATGGCATCGGTCCGTCGCGGACCGCGTTCCTAGATATCAAACATAACCGAATGTCGGGCCGGCTCAAAGCGTGGTTTGGCTCCCCTTAGGGCTTCAATTTGATCGCTCCTTCGAGCAATCGGCGGATGGCGAGAGACCGGGGGATACCGCGGCGCCTCGCCCAGGCATCAAGCCGGTCGCGCAGGTGCGGCGGGATACGCGCGCTGACAAGTGGATCGGGGCCGCTCGCGGATCGGGCGAGCTTGGGTTTTGTTGGCTTCGTCGGTTTCATAGGCATCATTTGCACCCGCAAAGTTGTCCCAACTTACTCCGTATGAGCCGTTATTGATCCGATCGGCAGCACAAACTGAAAGACCGCGCCGTTCTTTCCATCAGACGTCGCCGACAGCGTGCCGCCGTGTTGCTCGATGATCATGCGGCAGATCGCGAGCCCCAGTCCCATGCCCTGCGATTTCGTTGTGACGAATGCCGTGAAAATGCGTTCCAGCTTCTGCGGATCGATTCCCGGCCCTGAGTCTTCGATCAGAACCTTAATGGCGTCGGCGTCGCGACGCTGCGTCATCACCCGCAGCAACCGAATGCGATCCGTCGTGCCATCCATTGCTTCGAGCGCGTTGTGCACCAGGTTGAAGATGACCTCGCGCAGTTGGCCCTTGTGGGCGTCGACCAACGGCAGTTCGGTCAAGTCCAGGTGCGCTTCGACCGCATGGTCCTTAAACTCGCCGCTCAATGACTCGATCACCTCGCGGATGATCGCATTCACGTCGATCGGTTGGCGTCCCTGATCGCCGCTGCGAAACAGGGCCCGAATAGCGTCAAATACGTCGCTGGTGCGATGGCTCTCGGTTTGTATCCGCTTCAGCGCCGCCTGGACTTCGTCGTGATCGGGAGGGGTGCGTCCGAGCCAGCGCGCCGCCGCGCTTGCGTTGGTGACGATGCCGGCCAGGGGCTGGCGGACTTCATGCGCGATCGCCGCGGTGATGGCCTGCGCGCTCATGAGCTTGTTGTCGCGTTCGCGCTCCAGCATCATGTTGGCGCGCGCGAGCCGCGTCTCGCTCGCCCGGCGCTCGGCAAAGAGCGCGGCGAGCACATAGGCGCCGAGCGCGACAAACAAAATCGCCGCCTGGGCTTGCGCGACGCGGTCGGCCATCGCGAGACCGGCGTCGCCAAAATGACCGACGCCGAACACGGCCGTTGCCACGACACTCATCGACACCAGGAACGCAGCCGCGGCGGCGAAGACCGGCCGGCACCGGGCAGCCAGCCACAACAACATGGGAAACAACAGCGCGACCGGCGCGACCGTTTTCCAGGAGTCCTCCGGCAGCGAGATGGAAATGCCCGTCATGACGGCGAGGGCCGCGAGCGCACTCACGCCTTCGATGAGCTCGCTGCGCGGCGGCGGTTGCCGGGTGGCGGCGGCGAGCCCGATCACCAGCGGGGCAACGGCGATGATGCCGATTGCATCGGACGCAAACCAATGTTCCCAAGTGGTCAGCAGTCCCGCCGACGGGCCGTTGAACAACCTGTATGTGACGGCACCGCCGATCCCCGAGATAACGGTCCCGATGATGGCGGCCACGAGCAGCCCAAGGACCTGGACCACGCGATCGAACAGGAAGTTGGCGCCGAAATAGAGCTCGATCAATTCCGCCGTGATCAGGGCCTCCGCGGCGTTGCAGAGGCCAAGGGCGGCACCGGCCCAGAGCGGGTCGGCCGTCAATTGGTGAATCGCGATCGTCGCGAGCGTCACCCCGGCGGCGACCGGCCATCGTGCACGCCGCGATCCCAGGGCGATCAGGACACCCGAGGAAATACCCGCGGCGGGCCAGAACACGGCCACGCCTTCGGGTTTCAAAACCAGCCCAATGCTCAGCCGTGCGGCGAGGAAATATCCCAGGCCGACAAGGGCGGCGAGGACGATGTTCTCGCCCCATCGCCGAGCCAGTCGATCGGCGGCGGATCGCTGGTGTTGGTCGTGTGCAACCGACCCTTTGGCCGATAGCTCAGCCATGTTGGCTCGCCCCGCTCGACCCGCGCATTAGAGTCCAATTTCGTACCCGCCGCAATCGCTTCACAGTCCACAAAGGACCGCATCGCAAGCGAGCTGCACGGTGCGATCGTAGCCTAGTGCTCGTGTCCGAGGTTCATGGTAGACCGCGCTCGTTCCACATGTGCGAGGAAGATCCCATGCCAACACGCCCATGGTTATTCGCGCTCATCGCCCTTGCATGCTTCGGTAGCATCGCGAGCGCGCAAGCGGCGATCAAGACGCAAGCCGTCGAGTACAAGCAGGGCGACACCGTCCTGGAAGGTTTCCTCGCCTGGGATGATGCGCAGCAAGGCAAGCGGCCCGGCGTGCTCGTGGTGCACGAGTGGGACGGACTTGGCGATTACATCAAGATGCGGGCGGAGATGTTGGCGAAGCTCGGCTATGTGGCCTTCGCGCCGGACATCTATGGCAAGGGCGTGCGTCCGGCCAACATGCAGCAGTCAGCGCAAGAGTCGAGCAAATACTCCAAGGATCGTTCGCTCATGCGTCAGCGCGTCGAAGCCGGACTTGAACGGCTCAAGAGCAACCCGCTCGTCGACACCACGAGGATCGCGGCCATCGGCTATTGCTTCGGCGGCACCACGGCGCTCGAGCTTGGGCGCAGCGGGGCGGATATTGCCGGCATCGTGACGTTTCACGCCGGCTTGAGCAATCCAACGCCGGAGGATGCCAAGAACATCAAGGCGCGTGTCCTGGTGCTGCAAGGCGCGAACGATCCCTACGCCAAGCCTGCGGACGTCGATAAGTTTGAAGACGAAATGCGGGCGACCAAGGTCGATTGGCAGTTCGTTTCTTACGGCGGCGCGGTGCATGGCTTCAGCAATCCAAAGAACCATGACCCCGAGCACGGCCTCGTCTACGACGAAAAAGCCGATCAGCGCTCCTGGAAAGCGATGCAGGATTTCTTTGCTGAGATTTTTGCCAAGAAATAAATAAGAGAAACCTCTCCGTCGTCATCGCCGGGCTCGTCCCGGCGATCTCGATTAGGATGGCAAGGCCGTGCGACAACTCTGAGGAGATATCTGTCTAAGGTCTTCAAATAAAATGATTGGCAACGTCGCGCCCACCTAAGCGAGATCGCCGGGACGAGCCCGGCGATGACGACGGAGGGGGTGGCGAAGTGATCGAATCCGCGACCTGCCCACAAGCAGGTTCCTTACAGGTAACCTTCTCCCGTCAAACCCGGTAAGATGCTCCAGCACGCCGGGGCACGAATCAGATGGACGATCTTTGGCCGCTGCTGAGCTTGGTCGGTCTCGCCTATCTGCTGGCGCCGATCGTCGGGCTCGTGCTGGCATTCCGCAATCGCGCTCAGTTGCGCGAGCTTGATCGGCGGATCACGGAGCTCGCGCGTCTGATTGCCCCAGCGCCACCCGCCGCCGCGACGGCCGAAACACCGGCTCCGCCGATCACCGCGCCTCAGGAGCCACCGCTGCTCGCCATGGACGAGAGCCCGGCGCTTCTGGTACCTGAATCCGGGGTCCCTAAAATATCGGACGAGCCACCGGCCGCAGCGCCGGTATCGTCCGCACGTGCTGCGGAGCCCGCGCCGTCCCCGTCACGGGCTGCCGCGCCGTCGCGACCAGCCGCACCAGCCGCTCGGCCCACGACCCACGAATCCTTCGAGCAACGCTTTGGCACGCGTTGGGTCGTGTGGATCGGTGGCGTCGCGCTCGCGCTCGGCGGCATCTTCCTGGTCAATTACGCGGTGGAGCAGGGCTACTTCGGGCCCGGCATGCGCATCCTGCTCGCGTCGATCCTGGCCGTGTTGCTGATCGCCGCCGGCGAGTGGGCGCGCCGCACCGAGCGGGTCTCCGGGCTGATCGGTTTTGCCAGCGCGCATGTGCCGAGCGTGCTCACTGCGGCCGGAACCATCGTGGCGTTTGCCACGGCCTATGCGGCGTTCGCGCTCTACGGCTTCATCGGTCCGGCTCCGGCGTTTGTATTGCTGGGCGCGATCGGCATCATCACGCTCGCGGCGGCCCTGCTGCACGGGCCGGCGCTGGCGGCACTCGGCTTGGTCGGTGCACAAGCAACACCGCTGCTGGTGACGTCGCCGACGCCGAACTACTGGGCGCTCTACATCTATCTTGCCGTGGTGACGGCTGCGGCGTTTGCGCTCGCCCGCGCGCGGTTGTGGCGCTGGCTCGCCATCTCGACCATCGTCGCCGGCGTCCTCTGGGTGCTGCCAGGCATTGCCGACGTTGGGACGCTCGCCCCCCTGGCGTTTCACGTTGCGGCCGGGCTCGCGCTGGTCGCGGTGTTCATTGTCGCCGGCCTGTGGCTTGGGCCGCCGAGCAGGCCCGGCCATGTGGATCGCATGTCGTCGGGCGGGCTTGCTGCCTATCTGCTGGGCGCCGCTTTGCTCGTGGCCGCAACGCCTCCGCACGACAGCGCCATGCTGGTGTTCACGGTGCTCACCGCGGCAACGGTTGCGATGGCATGGCGCGCGGACGCCGCCGCTGGCGCCGTGCCGATCGCGGCCGTCCTCGCCGCGCTGGTCATGGCCCACTGGGGGCTGGCCGCAAAGAATGTGTTTCTCACCGCACCGCCGACCGGCGGGTTCGAAGCATCGCCCGCCGATGTGCAATGGCATCTCGCTTATGGGTTCGTGTTTGCCGCGCTGTTCGGCGTGACGGGCTTTCTGACCCAAGGCCGCTCCACCGGTGCGTCGGTGCCGATCCGCTGGGCGACGGCAGGCGTCTTTGCGCCGCTCGCGGTCCTGGCGGCGCTTTACTATCGCATTGCCGGGTTCGAGCGCTCGATCCCGTTCGCTGCCTTGGCGCTGCTGCTGGCCGCGCTGTTCGGCTATGCGACCGAGGTGCTGACGCGGCGCGAGCCGCGGCCGGGCAGCGCGGCTGCGCAGGCAATCTACGCGACTGGCGCCGTTGCCGCTCTGGCCCTCGCGCTCACGCTCGCCCTCGAGAAGGGATGGCTGACCGTCGCACTGGCCTTCATGGTCGCGGGCATTGCCTGGATCTCGCTTGCGCGGCCGCTGCCGATGCTGCGCTGGCTCGCCGCCGCCATGGTGGTGGTCATATTGGCGCGGCTCGCCTGGGATCCGCGCATTGTCGGCGATCAGATCGGAAGCAAGCCGATCTTCAATTGGCTGCTTTACGGTTATGGCGGCCCCGCGCTCGCGTTCTGGATCGGCGGCACGCTGTTGCGCAGGCGTAGGGATGATAGTCCGGCGCGAATCGTCGATGCCGGTGCGATGCTGTTCACCGTGCTGCTGGCGGCCGTCGAAATCCGGCACTACGCGCATCATGGCGACCTCTATGCGTCCGGACGCAATCTGACCGAAGCCGCACTGCAGGTGTGTGCCGGCCTCGTCATCACGATCGCGCTCGAGGCGGTGCGCGAGCGCACGCACAGCGTCGTGCACGATCGGGGCGCGCTGATCGTCGCCGGGCTGACGCTGGTTGTCATCGTCTTCGATTTGTTGTTGGAGCAGAATCCCGCGTTTGCCGACGGTCCGCACGACCTCGGTGGAGGTTTCTTCAATCTCATTCTGCTCGGTTATGGCGTGCCCGCGATCCTGGCGGCGATTCTGGCGCTACGCACGCGCGGCAAGCGCCCGTTCCCCTATCGGGTGACGGCGGTCGTCACCACGATCGTGCTGGCGCTCACCTATTTCACCCTGGAGGTGATGCGGCTTTATCGCGGGTCCGGTCTTGCCGGAGCAGCGGGCGACGCCGAGCAGTACACCTATTCGGCGGTCTGGCTTGCGTTTGCGGTGGTGCTGATCCTGATCGGCATCGCGTTGCGCTCCCAGCCGGTGCGCATGTGCTCGGCCGCCGTCCTGACCGTGACGGTGCTGAAGGTCTTTCTCTACGACCTTGCGAGCCTCACCGGCATCTGGCGTGCCTTCTCCTTCATCGGCCTCGGCCTGGTTCTGGTCGGTATCGGCTATCTGTACCAGCGCCTGCTGTTTCGCCCCGCAGCGCCGAGTGCGAATACGGCACCCAATCTGGCTCCGCCTTGATCGCCCCAGGCAGAGATGCCGGGGCTTCCCAGAACCGGATGCCAACTGTCGCATCCCGGGATTTGCGAATACAATCAACCACTGTTTTGAGGACGGGACGTTCGCATGTTCAAACCGCACGCGGCGCTGGCAATTCTCGTTGCTGTTTGCGCGCTGCTCATAGGGGCCTCGCCGGCCAGTTTGATCGCGGCTCCCAATCCGCAGGCGGCGGCCGCAGCGGACTTGCCGTCGGACCAGGAGCTCGATGCGCTCCTGCTCGCCAAGAAATGGAACGATCTTGCGACGGCGCTCTCGCGCGTTAAGAGCCCGGAATCCGTTGGCCGCAAGCTGGACTGGCTGCAGTCCAGGCTCGATGTTGGTGGCGGGTCGTTGCTCGGCTTCATCTACGCCAAGGACCTCTGGGACATCGGCGCGGCGCAAAAGATCGAGGACCCCAACAAGGACCTGCGGCTCACGGCGGGGCTGATCACGCTCTACACCTATGAGCTCATCGCCATCGATGGTGCCAAATGCGCCGATCACAGCGCGCCCAGTCACCGGGTCGATCAGCTGCTGATGAATAACGCGCCGGCGCTCGCCTATCTCAAAGCCCAGCCGCAGGAACTCAAAGCCAAGATCGTCGACCTCGCGATTGCCATGGAAAAGAAAACCGCGCCGTTGCGCAAGCTCGACGATCTGCTCTGCCGCAGCGGGCTGGAGGAAATGCAGGCCGGCATCGCAGCAGGTAAGACGCGCGAAGTGCCGACGCCGCCCGGTCAGGTTGGCAAGACCGTCGAGGTCGATCCGCCGGCGGATTTCGCGCCGCGCCTGCTGACGCCCCAATCCTACCTGCCAGATCAGGAAAAGGCCCGGGCCAACATGAAGGCAACCCTGCTCAAGCTCGTTCAGTAGGCTTGGGCCGATTTGCTGGATTCCGTCGTCGCAACCACAGTACTCCGTAGCGCTCGCTCACCGCCGCTACGGCTGTTTTTTCAGCTCCGTGCAGGACGCCACGCGGCCGTCGGAGGTCGTCTGCAGGTAGCAGAGCTCGAGCTGGTCGGGCGACAGGATTGTCCCGAACGTATAGCCGTCCTTGTCGACCGCGAGCAGGGTGCCGGTGCGCGAGAGCACGCCGATGAGTGCCTGGCTGGTCCGCGCCGAGGAGAACACGCCAGACACACGGCGGCCGTCCTGCTTGTCGATCACCAGCGTGAACGACATGCTGCGCATCTCCGGCGTATCCTGCGCGGCCGCGGCCGTGTGGTGCTTGTTGCCGGTCCCGGCGATGATCGACTCGCTGTCGCCCTTCCAGGTGCCGCGCAGGTCGGGAATGGTCGATTGAGCCAAGGCCGGCGTGGCCAAGAGGGTCGCAAGCGTGATAATCCGGCTCCATTTCCGCATGTCGATCTCCTGAAAGAGGCGGGCGATGAGAGGGGTGCCCTGGGGGAGAGGAAAAATATCCGGAGTGGCGCGGATGCACAACAAGAGCCGTGTTGCGGTGGGGTGTCATCTATGACGGCGCGCGACCCCACCGAGGTGGCCTCGTTGACAAGACATAGGCAAAACATATCCAGGACGGTCGGCGAGCCTTCGGCCTCGCCCGGCTATTTGGCATCGTGAAATCGGATCCCGTCATTGCGAGCGAAGCGAAGCAATCCAGCGCCGAGGCGCCGCACTGGATTGCTTCGTCGCGTTGCTCCTCGCAATGACGAGTCTGAAATTCCGTCATCTATGACGCGAGCTGTCACCTATGGCGGATATCAATGACTTAGCGCGCCTTCAGTGGCCGCACGAGTCAATGGATGTCATCCATCCGCGAGAACGCCTCGCGCAGGTCGGCAATGGAGAAGCCGGGCTTGCGGGCGGCATCGAGCAGCACCTTCTCGCGGTGGCTCAGCAGCTCGGCTGCCGCGATAATCTTCGCCGCCGTTCCGTGCGGAATGACGACCGCGCCGTGGCGGTCGGCATGGACGAGATCGTTGGCAGCGACGATCATCCCGGCGACGCTCACCGTTCCGCCGATCTCGACGACATCGACGTGGGCGTGCGACGGCATCACCGAGCCGGCGAGCGCGAAGAAGCCCGGGGCCCAGGCCTCGATATCGCGGATCGACCCATCGGTGATGACCCCGGCACAGCCGAGCGCCTTGTGGATGTTGGACTGGACCTCGCCCCAGAACGCGCCGAAGCCGCGGTCAGGGCCATCCACGTCCTGCATCACCACGATGCCCGGATGCGGCTCTTCGGCGACATGGGCGTAGTATTTGAGGCGAAGCTCGCGCGCCTCTTCGCGCCCGCGCCGGTGCGGCTCGCGCGCGCGGATAGTCGCGGTGCGGGCGTAGCCGACGACCGGTTTCGTGTCCGCAACGGGCGCCAGCAGCGGCCGGCGATTGAAGCCGAGCGCGCGGCGATCGGGCACGACCAGCTCCAACGCGTTACAAATGGTCGGCGTGTCGAAGGCGGCGAGCGCATCGAACTCGCTGCGCGAAAGTGCGGTGACCATGTGAAGACTCCCGGCGGTCAGGACATGCAGAAAATGTCCACCACCGCTCGGAACGGCGCAAGCCTCATGCGGTGAGCCGATAAATTCGCTCTGCCGTGCCGCCCAGGATGGCGGTGCGCTCCGCCGGCGTGAGCGCACCGATCAGTTGCGTAATGCCGCCCCAGACCTCGGCAAAAGTTCCGCCGAGCAGAACCACCGGCCAGTTGCTGGCAGCCATGATCCGCTCAGGTCGGAATGCATCGAGCACATGATCCACGTAACGGCGGATCTGGTCGGTCGACCAGGTCCAGCGCGCGACGAGATCGCCGCCGGCCGAGAGCTTGACGCTGATGTTGGGACACGAGGCAGCGCGCGTCATCTGTGTGCCCCATGGCTCCCAGCCGTTTTCCGGCACCGGCGGCCGGCCGAGGTGATTGAGCACGATGGCGAGATCGGGAACGCGTTGCGCGGCGGCGATCACGGATTCGAGTTGACGATCATTGACCGGGATTGCCTCGACCACGAGCCGGCGGCCTGCCAGTTGATGCAAGGACTCGAGTACGGCTGGCCGCACAAGCCACTCCGGGTCCGGCTCGTAGTTCATCAGGTGGCGCACGCCAACGAACCTGCGCCGTGCGGTCAGTGAGTTGAGGGCACGCGCGCAGGCGGTCGGCTCGTCGAGCGGCACCCAGCCGACGACACCTTTGATGAAATCATGCGCATCGGCCAGGTCGAGATATTCAATGGTCTCGACCAGATCGTTGAGCGATTGCACCAGAATGGTGCCGTCAATCCCCGCGGCACGCAGGTGCGCCAGCAGATCGGCAGGCGTGAAGTCGCGCGCCAGGCGATTGCCGAAAATCGCCGGAAACGGCTGGGCACGCTTCGCCATCCACCAGAAGTGCTGATGTGCGTCGATGACGGTCATGCGACGGCTGCGTCGTCTTGTTCAGCGCCAACTGAGCCAGAACGCCGGTCGAGCCGCAAGGTCAGGCAAAACGCGGCACCGCCGCTGCGCAGGAAGGCGGGGAGGGGATTAACCTCGACACGATAGCCCCGCTCAGTGAGGATCGCGCGCAGGCGCGGGCTGCAGGCCGGCATCACCAGAACATCGCCGACGCAGACGGTGTTGGCGGCGAGCCGCACCGCGTCCTTCTCGTCCACGGCAATGCGCTGCTCGGGCGCCACGCGTGCCGCAATAGCCGCTCGGCCGATGTCCGTGAAGGCGCCCGGGATATACAACAACTCGCCGCCGGTGAGCGGACAAAGCGCGGTGTCCATGTGATAGAAGCGCGGATCGGCAAGCTCGAGCGCAACGACGTCGGTGGCGAAGAGATCAGCAACAATCGGCCGCGCGCGCTGATCGGTGCGCGGTCCGTGGCCCATCCAGAACAGGCCGCGGGCTTGATCGAACACGCAGTCGCCGGCGCCTTCCAGCGTGATGCCGTCAGGCAT
The DNA here is from genome assembly GCA_019241285.1 of Xanthobacteraceae bacterium. Lineage (GTDB taxonomy): Bacteria > Pseudomonadota > Alphaproteobacteria > Rhizobiales > Xanthobacteraceae > JAFAXD01. The sequence goes on from JAFAXD010000322.1 coordinate 11,343, forward strand.
CCGGGTCACGCTGTCGACGGCGCCATGGGCCTGCAGGCGGCGGAAGGCGGCTTCGAAATGCGCTTCCTCGGCCTGCCGTTCCGGATGGCGAAATCGCGCCAGCAGCACCTTGCGGTCGAGCACGACCGCGGCATTGGCGGTGAACACGAGATCCGGCAAGCCGTCGACCGGCGGCACGAGGTCGACGTCGGCGCCGAGATCGAGCAGCGTGCGATGCAGGCGCGCCCATTGCCGATGCGAGGAGGCGGCGAGCGAGGCTTGCTCGCGCGCCCAGCCGCCCGGGTTCATCCAGGGATTGATGCTGTAGATGACGCTGAAATGTTCCGGCCGGCACATCAGGAAGTGCGGTTTGGCCGGACTATTTGTTGTTGCTGTTGTCATCGCATGATCCCCCGTTGATCCCGCCGAACTCATGCCGGAACCGGCTGCGGCTTGCGTGCAACCTCGGCCAGCGTCTCCTCGAAGCGGTCGAGCGCCCAGTCGAGATCCTGGCGTTCAATTACCAGCGGCGGCGCCAGGCGTACGACCGTGTCGTGGGTTTCCTTGGAGAGCACGCCCCTCTCGAGCAAGCGCTCGCAGACGGCGCGGGCGCTGGCGAAGCGCGGATCGATCTCGGCACCCACCCACAGGCCGCAGCCGCGAGCCTGCGTCAGGAGGGGGCTCTTCATTGCGCGCAGGCGCGCCAGCATGTGGGCGCCAAGCACGCGGCTTCGCTCCACCAGCCCCTCGTCAGCGATGACGTGCAAAGCCTCAAGACCCACGGCGGCCGCGAGCGCGTTGCCGCCGAAGGTTGATCCGTGCGAGCCGGGCGTGAATACGTCCATCACCTCGCGTCGCCCCACGAACGCCGATACGGGCAGAACGCCGCCGCCAAGCGCCTTTCCCAGCACCAGGCCGTCGGGAACGATGCCCTCATGCTGGAACGCAAACCAGGCACCGGTACGCCCAAGCCCGGACTGCACCTCGTCGAGGATCAGCAATACGTGATTCGCGTCGCAAAGTTGACGGAGGGACCGGAGCCAGCCGGCGCGCGGCACGACGATGCCCGCCTCACCCTGGATCGGCTCGACCAGCACGGCTGCGGTCTCCGGGGTGATGGCGCGCTCGATGGCGGCGATATCGCCAAACGGGACCGAGCGAAACCCGGGTGCAAACGGGCCGAAGCCGTCGCGGTAGGCAGGTTCCGACGAGAACCCGATGATCGTCGTGGTACGCCCGTGGAAATTGCCGTCGGCGACGAGGATGGTGGCGCGGTCGGCCGGGATGCCCTTGATCCAATGGCCCCAGCGCCGCGCCGCCTTGATGGCGGTCTCCACCGCCTCCGCACCGGTGTTCATCGGCAGCGCTGCGTCAAGCCCGGTGAGGCGGCAGAGCTCGGCCAGAAATGGACCGAGGCGGTCGTTGTAGTAGGCCCGCGAGGGCACGGCGAGGCGCTGCGCCTGCTCCGCAAGTGCACCGAGAATACGCGGATGCGCATGGCCGTGGCTTGCGGCCGAGTAGGCGCTCATCATGTCGACGTAGCGGCGGCCTTCCACATCAAACAGATACGCGCCTTCGCCGCGGGCCAGCACGACCTGCAGCGGCTCGTAATTGTGTGCGCCGTAGCGGCGCTCGGCGTCCATGGGTTGCATGACACGCTCCAGCGAATCACTGGCAGCAATGATGCTGGATTCACCGCGGCCGATGTGGCCGAAGTGGCCCGGCCACGCAGCCGAAATGGGGCGTGGACGGCGGTGTTGACGACAGAAAGTGCTGCTGTTGATTGGGACCTCAACAGTGAAGGGCGGTGTTTGCGGCCGTCCTTCGAGACGCCTTGGCCTTGCAGGCCAAGGCTCCTCAGGACGAGGGCTGTGTGTGTTGCGAGTCCGCGCGCCACTTACTCAGACCTCATCCTGAGGAGCCCGAGCGTAGCTCGGGCGTCTCGAAGGATGGCCAAAAGCACGGCTGTTCCTCGTGGCCGTCCTTCGAGACGCGTGACCTGCGATCACGCTCCTCAGGACGAGGGCTGTATCACTACTCCACCAACCAGCCGCGCTCGCTGACGAAGCGCGCGGCGGCGAGGCCGAGCGCCATGGCGCCGACGACGAACCCGCCCAGCGTAGCGGCTTGCAGCGCCGGGAGTACGTCGCCCTGATTGAACAAGACCACGGTCTCGAACGCGTAGGTGCCGGGCACCATGATGATGATGCCGGGGACGGTGAGGGTGATGCGCGGCTCATCGAGCCATGTGCTGACGAACGAAGCGAGGAGACCGACGGTGAGCGCGCCCACGAATGTCGCCGGCGGCAAGGCCATGCCGAAGTCATGCAGCGCGAGGCGCAGCTCGTTGCCGACGAGGGCGAGGCAACCGACGGCCAACACCGTGCGCAGCGGGCTGTTGTAGAGGATCGCAAACCCACACCCGCCGGCGAAGCTCGCGACGGCGCGCAGCCCCAGCGTCGCGGCTTCGCTCAAGTGCGGGGGCGCCGGTGGCGACGCAGTCAGCCCCGCGGCTGCGGCCACGAGCGACAAGGCAAACGCGGCAGAGAGCAGCACCGTCGTTCCGTATGCCAGCCGGGCAATCGCCGCGACTGTTTGATGCTGCAACATGTCGAGCATGCCGGCGATCAACGGAAAACCCGGCACCAGGAACAGTGACGAGGAGATGAAGCCGGCGCCATGACTTGGTACGGCAAGCGCCGCGCCGGCCAGCGCTCCCATGATCAAACAATAAACGCCGGACGCCAGCACGGCGCAGATCGCCGTTACGGCGAACTGGTTGAGGTGGTGACGGAACAGCAGCGAGCGCAGGAATTGGCCGACTGCGCCGCCGGCGAATGCGGCCGCGATCTCGTAGGCGCCTCCCTCATTGAGATAGGAGAAGGAACCGGACGCGATGCCGACCGCGATCGCCGTTACTGCAATCGGAAACACCGGCGGCTTGGCGGTGATGGCCTTGAGCTTCTCGCGCAGCTCGGCGGCGCCGAGGCCCGGCTGGGCACGGTGTGCCAGACGTTCGAGATCGCCTAAACGCCGGGCGTCGATACCCACTGGCCCAATTTCGCTGACGAGGGTCACATGCGCGTCGCCGCGCCGTGCCGTCACCTCGATGCTGCCGAGGAGGACATGCAAGGCGAGCGCGTCGATCCCCATGGCGCGCGCGAGCTCGTCCATGCGCTGGCGCACCCGGAACGCCTCGGTGCCGGTGCGCAGCATCAGACCGCCGAACTCGATCAGTGCGTCGACGGCCTGCGTCAACGCGGCATCGGCACCGGCCGGTGACACTCGTTCGGAGGTTTTCAAGATTTTCTACACGTTCTCCAAACGCAGCACGGCCGCGGTGTCGGCGCGCACGCGTCGGACCAGATCGGCATTGTCGATCAGCGACTCGCCGTAAGATGGAATCATCTCTTTCAGCTTCGGTAGCCAATGGTTCGGCGTCAGCTCATGCTTGAAACATTTCTCGAGCACGCCGAGCGCGATATAGACCGCGGTCGAGGCGCCGGGCGATGCGCCGAGCAACGCGATCAACGAATGGTCGGCCGCGGCGACGAGCTCAGTGCCGAACTCGAGGTAGCCGCCGCGCGCCGGGTTGATGGTTTCAACGCGCTGGCCGGCCACTTGGAGGTGCCAATCGGCCTCGCGTGCCCGTGGGTAGAAGTCCTGCAACGCCGCAAACCGCTGTCCGGACGTCTGCAGCACCTGACCGATCAGATATTTGGCGAGATCAAAGTTGTCGCGGCCGACCGCGAGCAGCGGTCCGATATTCTTCGGTCGGATCGACAGGAACCAATCCGCCAGCGATCCGTTTTTGAGAAACTTGGTGGAGAACCCGGCATACGGACCAAATAAGATCGAATGCTTGCCGCCGATCACGCGGGTGTCGAGATGCGGCACCGACATCGGCGGCGAGCCCACCGCTGCCTTGCCGTAGACCTTGGCGTGATGGCGCTTGCTGACCACGGGATCGTCGCAGCGCAGCCAGATGCCGCTCACCGGAAATCCGCCATAGCCTTTGCCTTCGGGAATTTCCGATTTCTGCAGGAGCGGCAGAGCGCCGCCGCCGGCACCTATGAAGACGAACTTGGCGGTCGTGGAGATGCTCTCGCCGGTCCGGGTGTTCTTGACATGCAGGCGCCAGCGGCCACCCGGCTCGCGCGCAAGCCCGGTGACCTGATGCAGATAGTGGGTCGTGACGCCGGGTTTGGATTCGAGGTGAGCCATCAGATGGCGGGTGAGCGATCCATAGTCGACATCGGCACCGTTGATGATGCGTGTGGCGGCGACTTGCTGATCCCCGGCTCGCCCTTCCATCACCAGCGGCACCCATTCGGCGAGCTTCGCCTTGTCCTCGGTGTATTCCATGCCGTGGTAGTTGGGATGCGCGCTCATCGCGGCAAACCGCTTTCTGAGGAACGCGACATTCTCCGGGCCATGCACGAAGCTCATGTGCGGCACCGGATGGATGAAAGCCCGCGGATCGGCAATCGCGCCCGTCTTCACCAGGTAGGACCACATCTGCCGCGACAGATCGAACTCGGCGTTGACCTCGAGGGCCCTGGATATGTCGACTGTTCCGTCGCTGCGCTCCGGTGTGTAGTTGAGCTCACAGTTGGCTGCATGGCCGGTGCCGGCGTTGTTCCAGGCATCCGAGCTTTCCAGCGCCGCAGCCTCGAGCGTTTCGAATGCGGTGATGGTGAGGCCCGGCTCGAGCTCCTTGAGCAACGTGCCGAGCGTTGCGCTCATGATGCCGGCCCCGACCAGGACGACGTCCGGCTCGGTCGTTGTCTGCGCTGCCATGGCTCCCTCCGTGGATCAAGAACGCGTGGGGTCGAGCAGGCGTTCTACGGGTAGTCCGGTGAAGCGGTGCACCGGCCGCAGCGCAATGTGGCTCACAATGCGCACAATTCCCAGCTCGGCATCGTCGATCAACGCGCTCGAGAGCGCCTCATAGCGTGCGATATCGGAGCAGACGAAGCGCGCCAGGTAGTCGATATCCCCGGTCACCTGCCAGCATTCGGTCAGCTCTTCAAGGGCGTTGAGCGCACGCTCGACGCGGTCCTGACGGCCGTGCTTCTCCAGCGTGATCTCGGCGAAGATGGTGACTGGGCGCCCCAGCAACTCGGGAGCGAGCACCGCCTGGTACCCGAGGATGATCCCCGCCGCCTCAAGCCGGCGCACGCGCTCCAGACAGGGCCGCGAGGAGAGGCCGACGCTCTGCGCCAATTTCTGGATGGTTGAACGGCCGTCGCGCTGCAGCGTCGCCAGGATCTTGACGTCGATGCGATCCAGTGACGGCGGGCGCTTGGCGGCCATTCATCTAGCGTTCTGCTTCCAAGAGTGAAGCGCGTGTCCCGGATGCGGTGCAGCGCGAAGCTCTTGGGGAGCGGTGCACCGCTGATCCGGGACCATCCCAGGGAGATCGCTCTTGGCGGTCCCGGGTCTGCAGCGCACCGCTTTGCGCTGCGCTGCGCCCGGGACACAGGCACCAGTCATCGCCAGGCGTCGACGGAGACGGACTTGCGGTAATGCGTGCCCATGATCTGCCAGTAGCCGTTGGCCTCGCCGCCGACCACGACGACGTTGATGTCCTTCTCCTGGAAGATCGGGATCAACTCGTCATCGGGCTTGAGGTTGCTGGCAAACGGCTCCTCACCGTAGGTAGCGCGCGGGTAGATGTAGTTCTGCACGAGCTGCAGATCCCAATAGCGGCCGGCCGGGATCTTTGCCGTCTCGTGGATCCAGCGGATCAGCTTCGCTTTGGTATCGAAGCCGCCGCGATCGATGAACTGGCGTGCCGTGATCGGGTCGAGCAGCAGGCACGGCGCCGTGTTGGCGTCGGTGCCGTAAAGCATGTCACGCACATGCTCGCGCCAGTACTTCTCGCGTAGCCCGAGATTGAAGGTCGTCGACCGACAGCCCCAGAAGATGCTCACAACCGAGTCCGTCGGCTTGAAGCCCTTTTGCACGTGCAGCGGCTCCCAGGGACTGCGCTCTTCGTTCTCGGCGAAGGTGAGATTGTTGTAGGTGTAGTTGTTGCCGGTCGAGCCCATGTAGGTCTCGCCCGGCACCGAGCCGCCCTGCAGGTTCTGCGACAGGATCCCGTAGGCGCGGCCGATGGTGGCGTTGGCGTGGTTATAGGGGCCCATGGCGCCGATGCCCCAGTTCATGCCGATCTCCTTACGGATCGGACCGTTGACCACGACCATGCTCGAGGCCGAGCTCGACGTGCTGCTGCGGGCGGACAAGCCGGACGCGGCGAGCGCCAGGATCACCGGGAAATATTCGGGCTTGGCGCCGGCCATCACGGCATTCACAGCGACTTTCTCGACCGTGTATTCCCACTGTCCGCGGTTGGCGGTCGCCTGCATGCGGCCGACGATCTCGTCGGGCGCGTGGCTCGTCTGCGCGAGCATGGCGGCCACCCGTTCCTCGGTCGGCAGCACAATCGGAAGCGTGTCGGTCCAGTGGTTGTCGAGGAAAAGCTGGTGCAGGTTCTCCTCGGTGTCGGGCTCGACAAAGCGCGAGGTCGAACGATCGGCGACAGTGGCGACATCGGCGAGACCTTTGGTCAGGCCCTCGATCACCTCCTGCATCACCGGCTTGCCGGTGGTCGGATCCTTGCCATCCACATAGGCGCGCAACTCGGCCGCCGACTTGCCCATCACCGGCTGCGGGACAAACACGCAGGCTGCCGAAGCGAGGCCCTGCACCCGCGCGGTCGAACGCACGACCCGCTCGAAAATGTCCGTATGCAGCGCCACGGTCGGCACGCCGTATTTGGTGTCGACGGTGATCGCGTGCGTCGCAACGGCGGGCGCACAGGTGCTGCAATGACCAACGCCGAGGATCGCCGCGTCGGCATTCGCCTTGATCTCCTCCCACAGCTTGGGATCATCATGGCCGTAATAGTTGTTGAGCGAGACGATGCGGGTCTTCACGCTCGGCATGTGCTGGGCAAACCAGGCCTGCACCTGCTTGAGCAGCTCGATCGAATCGTCAAACCGGCAGTCAACCAAGTAGATGGTCTTGCCGTCCAGCGTATCGAGCCGCCCTGCCGCGGATTTCTTGGCGACCTTGGGCGGATAGCCGACCGGATTGAGCACGGTGATCTTGGTCTGGCTTCCCGTTTTGCTGACGATATCGAGCATGGTTCGGTGACCTTGTGATAAGGGCGCAACCCCGCGAGCGCGCCAGCTTAAGCAAAGTTTCTAAACCCCGGCAGGGGCGTTCTCAAGGGTTCCGGCCGCATCGCTGCGGTGCGAATGGCGTTGTCATCTGTCCTGCACCGAGCCCCGATAACCTCCCACGCGCATTGATGGATCTGCAAACCCCGAGGGTCGATTATGGCTGCCGTCGTCGTTGAATTTGGTCAATCGCACACCGAGAAGCGTTCGCTGTCGCTGACGCGCGCCGACAAGGAGCGCATTCTGCAGAACTTCCCGGAAAAGATCTCCGTATCGGTGCCGGGCTTCGGCGCGCAGGAGTTTCCGCTGCGGGTACAGGTCAAATCCGTCCTCGACCAGATCCAGCCGCCGGTTGCCAAGGCGACGTTCGAGGTCCGCGGCAGCGCCGATGACCCGGACGCGATTTCAATCAACAACAGCCGGCTCAAGGTGCTCGGCGTACGTGCCGGCAGTCTCGAGGTGCTCAACGCCTCGGTCGCTTACGAGTTTGACGCCGATATCGAGCCGGAGGGAACGACGGTCGAGACCTGCACCTGCGATGACGGCCGCGAGGGCCAGCAGGTCAGCCGCACGTTCAAGCTGGTCTGGACGATCGCAATCGATATCGAGCCCGGGATTGGTGGCGAGTTCGAGATCGAGGAAACGGATATCTCAATCATGGCCCCGTGTTCATGTCCGGAGTCGGAGGCCGAGCTGGTTGAGGCCGAGGCAGAGCAGGAACACGAGGCCGTGGACGAAGACGATGAGGAGAGGGAGGACAAAGAGGATCGTGGCGGGGGCAAGAAGAAGTCCGGCAAGAAGAAACGCAAGGGCCGCGATTAACCAGCCGATTGGTGTTCGCACGAGCCCTCGGGTAAAGTCCTCCGCGTGGTTGCGCGGAGGGACCGATGATCCTGCTCTCGAACGGCGGAACGAACCAGCACCGCAGCCCAAAACGCTCCGACAGGATGGCCATCGGTACAGTCGATGGCGTCGTGGTGCTGGAGCGATCCGGCGGTGCATGGAACATCAAGCACAAAGAGTTGTCAGGAGTGTCGGTCAGCGCCGTCACGGCGCTCGAGGACAGCACGCTGTTCGCCGCGACCCACGGGGTCGGCGTCGCCCGCAGCGAGGACGGAGGCAAGAGCTGGGTCTGGACCAATGACGGGATCGACCGCTTCGATCTCTGGTCCGCGCGCGCCGGTCAGCTGAAGGGCCGCGAGGTCGTTTGCGTCGGCTCGTTGCCGGCGCATGTGTTTCTGAGCGAAAACCGCGGTAAGAGCTGGCGCGAGCTGACGGGCCTGCGCAAGGTCGAGAGTGCCGGCCAATGGTGCTTTCCGCCGCCTCCGCGCATCGGCCACGTCAAGGACATCGTGATCGACGGCGATAAGCTCTGGGTCGGGATCGAGATCGGTGCCCTACTGGTCTCATCCGACGGTGGCGCAAGCTTCACCGATCTGCATGTCGATCCGCGGCCGGTCGAGTGCGACATCCATCGGATCCTGCTGCACCCGCAGCGGCCGGACCGGATCATCGTCGCTAATGGCATCGTCGGGCTGATGTCGAGCGACGACGGAGGCGCTGCCTGGCGCAAGAACCCGATGCCGCCCGAGGCCAACTATCCGGACGCCATGGTGGTGCATCCGGATGATCCGGATCTCGTGTTCCTGAGCGCGGGCGTTGGCTGGCCCTCACACTGGTACAAGATCGGCCGCGCGCGGGGAAAGATCGCCCGCAGCCGAGACGGCGGGATGAGCTGGGAGCGGCTGTTGGGTGGACTACCCGATGGCCAGCGCGCGCTGTTCAGCGCGCTGACGATCGAGGTCTGGCCGGGAGGGTATGGTCTGCACGCGGTCGATACCGATGGGCAGGTGTTCGAAAGCCTCGACGGCGGCGATCACTGGACCATCATCGCCGACGTGCCGCCGGTCTCGAAGGGGGAATTCCACCGCGGCCTGGTGCGCGACCGCGTCAAGCTCGCGACCGTGGACGATATCGTGGTCAGCGACGTGGCAGAGCGGCGCTTGGCCGCCGTGAAGCTATAGGCGCAACTTCAGTTGCGATCGATCCCGCCGCCGCCAGCCCCTCCGGGCTTGAGCATGTGCGGGAACGGCATCCCCCCTTGGTCGCCCGTCTCTGCCTCGGAGGCCCTGGCCATGAAATCCTCAGCCATTGCTTGAAAGCGATCCGCTAAGGTCTGGTCAGTACACGATTCCGAGAGACGTATGCACGTATTCGCTTGGCGCCGGAAGTAAGACGGGCCCTGCATTGCGACACCCCCTGTGGTACTAGGGGGCCAAACGCAGATGGATTGCAAAAGTTCCAAAAAATTTTGCGGTATTGGAAGAAATCCGTCGCGGGTCGCTCATCCGTAACGCCGGCGTGCCAGTGCGGCGCCTTCCCCTAACGCGGCGAGCTTGCGCCAGGCGGTATCAGCGTGCATCGGCGCCATTCCGCAATTCGTTGAGACGACGATCTTGTCGGCAGCGACGTATTTGAGTGCCTCGCCAACGACATCGGCAATCTGGCCGGCGGTTTCCACCGCGTCCGTCGCGACATCGACAGCGCCGATCTGCACGGTCTTGCCGGCGAGCAGGCCGAGCAGGCTCATCGGAACCTTGCTGTTGCGGCACTCAAGCGACACCACATCGAGCCGGCTCGCCGCCAGCGCCGGG
>JAFAXD010000483.1 GCA_019241285.1 Xanthobacteraceae bacterium
GCCGCAAGCTACGTGTCGAAGGGCCTCACCCGCTCGCGCACCGACAAGCTTGTCGTCATGCAGGGGGGCGCCGAGCGCGCCACCGATAGAGCCGCCCCACCCTCCCCTGGATCGGCCGGAGCAGAGGGTCTCGGCCGGGGTGGGGCGACCAACATCACTGCGTTCGGCGGCGGCGGCCAGACGCGCGCCGAAGCAACCGGAGCCGCGACCGCGCTCAAGTCCGAGCCTGAAGCGCGGCTCTCCCCCGCGCAGGCGCTGGAGCAGCTCAACTGGACCGATGCGCGCTCCCACGCCAAGGCCGCCGCCGCTGAAAAACGCGCCGAGGCGCGCGCCAAAGGCTACGAAGGCGAAGCCTGCGGCGAGTGCGGGAATTTCACTTTGGTGCGCAACGGCACGTGCTTGAAGTGCGATACGTGCGGCAGCACGACGGGGTGTAGCTGAGCAGATAGCCATCACGCTTTTGCGCCCGCCGCGGTCATCGCCGCGGCGGGCGCTGTATGTCATCGGCTACGCACACCTGCGGGCACCGTGATGTCAAAATGAACGGCGGCTTCCTTCGTGCCAAGTGATTCATATAGCGCTATGGCTGGCGCATCCTCCAGGTCGGCTTGCACAAACATAACGTACACGTTTCGTGTTGTAGCGATCCTGGTCAATTCGCCGATTATTCCTGTGGCGACGCCTCTGCGGCGATGGCTCTCCACGACAGCGAGATCGTAAATGTAGATCTCGCGCCGATCTTGTTCGAATTTGTCCAGCTCGTATGCGGCGAGGCCGCCGACAACCGCTTCGCCATTCATGGCTGCGACGGCAATGAAATGCTGTTTGCTCAGCAACCGCATCAGATAATCATCACTTGGAACGGAGCCTTGGTAGGTTTCGACCTCGCCGAAAGCCTCTCCGAAAACGCGCAGCAAGTCTTTGAGGAGCGATATATCCGCGGACGTAAGTTGCCGATAAGAATAGGAGAGCGTGTTGACCATGACGTCATTCCTTGAGACAGACCCGATGCGCCGTTCTGCAATCGCAACCGCCTTTGTTCTAGCCGCAATCATCGCCGGAGCTGGCATTGCGTCCCCGCGCCGGGCAGCCGCCGATCCCTATTGCCCAAACCCTGCGCACGCTACGCCCGCAAAGGTGCCGGGCGATCTCGTGCCAGCAGTTGCCAAGATATTCGGCATCGACAGCGCTGTGGTCGGCAATGGAGCTTTCGTGCGCTGCGTCGGGGCTAAGCTGATGGCGTGCGCTGTCGGAGCCAATCTCGTCTGCGACAAGGCGGATCAGCGTCGTGAACTACCGGGCGCAACGGAATGGTGTCGCGATAATCCACGATCAGACAGCATCCCGATGTTCGCGACCGGTCACGCCACGATCTACGAATGGTCGTGCAAACGACGTCGAGCGGTTGCCGGCAAGGTTATCGTGACCGTGGATCCGCAAGGATACATCGCGGAGAACTGGAAAGAGGTATCGACGCAATAGCAACTCTTCATTGGAGCAGGAGGCCTCGTAACGTGCTACAGTGACTGGTCCCCCAGGGGCCTTTGACGATGCGTCCTTCACGTGCTGTTAAGAACAACATTGACCAGCTACGCGCGGTCCTTGCCCGTCACCCGGTGAAGAACGCGCGTTTGTTCGGCTCCGCCTCACGCGGCGATGATATTGACGGCAGCGACCTCGATATCCTGGTGGAGCCGACCGAAACGACGACCCTGCTCGATTTGGCCCGGTTGAAGCTGGAGCTTGAGAGGCTTCTCGGGATCGGCGTTGATATAGCGACCCCGCGTGCTCTCCCGAGCGACCTAGCCGAAAACCTTGCGAACGATCTTAAGCCGCTATGACGGCGCCGCGCGACGCGATCCCAATCCATTCCCACGATCGTATCCGAAGCACGAAAAATAGTCGTCGCGAAAGGCCGCTGATCCACGTCTTCAACCAATTCATCTCATCCCTTGCTGTTGCCCCGCTGACTCGGCGCTGAAATAAACATCCGCCTGCATACCGACAGCGAGCGGACCGGCATCCGTAATATCAACTACAACTTCGGCGACGTCGACGTCGCTCATCTTGTTGCGCTGGGGTCCCTGCGCGCCCAAGCGGCCGGGTCCGACATAGTGCGCAATCGAGCGCACGCGGCCTTCGAACTCGCGGTCGGGAAACGCATAGGCGCGCACGACGGCGCGCTGGCCGACGCGCACTTTGGCAAAGTCGTGCTCGTCAAGCTCGGCGCGCACCGCGAGGCCCGACACATCGCCGAGCAGGACCAGCCACTGCTCCGGTGATGGCACAACCATCTCACCCGCGCGGGCGCGTACCTGTAGCGCGGTGCCGTCGATCGGTGAGCGGATGCGCGTCTTCTGCAGCTCTGCCTGGGCGAGCATTAGATCGGCGCGCGCCGCGCTGACGTCGCTCTCCTCCTTGGTTGGCAGGCTGGCGTCGTCCTTGGCCTTGCGCAAGATATCCTGCTTCTGGCGCAGCTCGTCCTGAGCACGCGCCAGCGCGGAGCGGGCGCCACCGAGCACGGCATCTTCCACGGCCGGAGCCGCGCCCTCATGCGGCACTGAGACCGCGTCGAGCCGCGACCAGGCCAGCGCCACCGCCTTCACGGCATCCGCCACATCATCCTCGGCACGGCGCAGATCGGCTGGACCCTTGCGGCGTTGCTCATCCCGCGCGCGCTCAGCGCCCGCAACCCGCGCCTCGGCGGCAGCCACGCGGGCGAGCGCCTCTTCGTCGTCAAGCCGAACCAGCAACTCGCCGCTGAACACCTTGTCGTTGGTCTTCACGCGAACCTCGGCAATACGGCCCGCGGTGCTCGCGCCGAGACGAACCTCCTGGGTGCGTGGTTCGATGCGGCCGGGCGCCGTCGCATCCCACTTGCGGGTGCTGGTGTCGCTCTTGTCGGCGGCACGTGCAGTCTGGGCGTAAACTTCTGGCGCAGACGCGATTGCGACGCCAAGCGCGGCAGCCGCCACACACGCCAAGCGCCCGCCGCGAAGCCGGTCGCGCGCAACGTTGATTGCCATTATGACCTCTCATGCAGGCGCAGGATCGTCGCGCTTTGCTCTTTTTCGACGAGCCGACCATCCTCCATGTGGAGGATCCGATCGGCGAAAGGAATGACGCGGGGGTCGTGGGTGACGACCAGCACCGCATGCGCGGAATCCTTGGCGACGTTGGCAAGGACCGACATGATCGCGTGCCCGTTCGCACTGTCTAAGGCAGCTGTCGGCTCGTCGGCCAGGATCGCGGCCGGCTTGCCCACAATCGCGCGGGCAATGGCAACGCGCTGCTGTTCGCCCGAACTGAGCTGGCGCGGGAACGAGTTGATCTTGTGCCCAAGACTGACCGTCTCGAGCGCGGTTACCGCCCTCGCCTGGGCGTTCCACGGCCGCTCGCCGCCCATCTCAAGCGCCAAACGCACGTTCTCAACCGCCGTCAGTGTTGGAAACAGGTGATAGGTCTGAAAGATGAAACCGATATGCTGGCGACGCAGGTCGGTGAGCTGCTCCGGGCGCAAGCCTTGCGTCGATTGCCCGCGAATGCGCACTGTTCCACTGTTCGGGGTCAACATGCAGCCGAGCACGCTGAGCAGCGTCGTCTTGCCGCTTCCCGACGGACCCATCAACAACACGAGCTCGCCGCCAGACACTGATAGCGTGACGCTGCGCAATGCTTGAACCTGCCCGGGCCCCGTGCCCAGGTATTTGACGATGTCCTTGCCTTCGATCAGGGGTTCGCTCATCGGGCCAGGACCGTAACCGGATCGACGCGCGTCACAACCAGCATCGCCGAGAACGCGGAGGCGATGCTCATCCCCACGGTGAGCGCGAACAGGCCGGCGATCAGCACGGGCGGCAGAATGATCGGTAACGCCGTGTCGGTGCTGACGCGGGCCACAATGAGCCCGATCGAGGCGGCGATGGCGAAGCCAATCACCGCGGTCATGAGCGCCTGCCAGACGATAACCTTGTAGAGGAAAGGTCGCGACGACCCCATGGCGCGCAAGGTCGCAAATTCGCTCAAGTGATCCTTGGTGCTGGAATAGAGCGTCTGTGCCACGATCACCGTCCCAACAATAATGCCCAATATGGCACTGCCGAACAGGGCAGCGCCCGCCCCGGTTCCGAACAGCCAGTATGATCGGCTGCGCTGCCGAAATTGGTCGGACGTAATGATTTCCAGGTTCGGAAGCGCGTTGGCAAGCTGGCGCCGCACGTCCTCCACGTTCGCCCCAGGAGCAACACGCACCGTGAAATAGGTCGCTGATGACGGTGGCGCATTGATGTAGCTGCGCGCACGATCGAGCGACGTAAACACGTAGGGCGTTGTCGTGAATGATCGGATGCCCTTCGTCACCGCCGCGACGCGCGCCTTCTGGTCACCGATTTCAGCCGAGTCCCCCAATTCCGAAACGCCGAGCCGATCGAAATAGGAGCGATCGATCGCGACCGCCTGCGGCCTTGTCAAATCGCTGACGCTGCCTTCGATCAGGTTCCAGGGCTGCAACCCGCCGTCGCCAAGCTGGCTGCCGATGAGAAACACCGGGGTGGAGGATTTGCCGTCCGGTTTGCGCCAGTACGTGAACCCGATCAACACCGGAGTCACTTCCGCCACACCGGGCACTGCCAAGGCGCGAAACCGCTCCCGCCCATCCAGCAAGGCGGTAGCCTCGAAGCTCTTCGTCTCGGCCGGCGCGATCCAGAGGTCCGCGCTTGCGTGATCAATCATGATCGTGACCGTGCGCTGGAACCCAAAGAAAAGCCCGAGTTCGACTGTGAACAAGACGACCGAAAAGACAATTCCGACCAGCGTCACAATCAAGCGAACACGATCCTGAAATAGATTCCGGAACGCAAGCGTGAACAGGATGGGCGTTACGCGACCGATCTCCATGTCATCCTTTCCAGCGGACGCTTCGCTCTCATGCTCGTCGACGACACTCAGCCGCGGCGCCCCGCCGGATGCGGCCATCCGACCCGCTGTCCCTCGCTACCCAAAGCGCTTCGCTTTCGGGTTAACCACCCCAAAAGCGATGCCTTGTCCATTGACCGGAATCAATTGGAACGCGCAACCCATTGCGGTATTTGTGTAAACTGTTGAATCGCGGAGAGGAAGCCCCGGATTCCGCAGGCAGAAAGGTGATGTGGGAATGCCCAGCTCGAGTGCGGCGCTCGCCAATTTGCGCGGGTTCGTGATCCTGATCGTTGTGGCCTTCCATTCCGTTCTTGCCTACCTCGGCTCGAACGCGCCCGGTCAACCAGCCTTCGATGACCCCCCGTTTCGGTGGGTCGCGACGCCTATTGTCGACACCCAGCGCTGGTTCGGCTTCGACCTGTTCTGCGCGTTCAATTACGTCTACTTGATGCATTTCATGTTCTTCCTATCGGGCCTTTTCGTGTGGTCGAGCCTGACCCGGAAGGGCAGCAAAACCTTTCTTTACGAACGCGCCTTGCGCCTCGGAGTGCCGTTCGCGTTCGGTACCGCGCTGTTAATGCCCATTGCGCATTATCCGGTGTATTATATTACCGCAAAAGATCCCAGTTGGTCGGCCTTTTGGCAGCACTGGACAGCTCTGCCGTTCTGGACCAGTGGGCCTTTGTGGTTCCTTTGGTTTCTCTTGGTCCTGAGCGCAATCGCCGCAACCCTTTACCGGATTGCACCCAGGGCCGGCGAATGGCTTGGGCGGCTGTCGGACACGGCCCGTGAGCATCCCGGCCGATATTACGCGGCTTTGGTCGTCATTTCGGCCGTCGCCTACGTGCCGCTCGCCGCCGTGTTTGCCCCGTGGGAATGGCTGAAGTTCGGGCCGTTCGGGTTTCAACCAGCCTATTCCTTGCACTATACGGTGTTTTACTTTGCTGGCATCGGAGTAGGCGTGCATGGGATCGAACGCGGCCTGCTTGCCGTCGATGGCCCCCTGGCTAGGCACTGGGGAAAATGGGTCGCCGCCGCGCTGGGCACGTTTCTGCTCTGGATCATTCCCACGGCGCTGACGACCCAAGGCTACGCGCTGCCGGGGCTGAAAACGATTGCGGATTTTGGATTGGTGTTGGCCACCGCTGCGAACTGCTTTGCCCTGGCAGGTTTATTCCTGCGCTTTGCGGCAACCCAATCGCCGGCCCTGCACAGCCTCTCAACCAATGCGTACGGGATCTATCTCATTCACTATCTTTTCGTGGTGTGGCTGCAATTCGCGTTGCTGGGCCTTCCCCTCCCCGCGGTCATCAAAGCGCTTTTCGTGTTCAGTGGCACGCTCGCCGTGAGCTGGGGTCTGAGCGCGGCTATTCGCCGCCTGCCGTTCGGCCCAAGCATATTGGGCGCGGAGCCGCGCTCCGCGCGAAGACCGAACCGAGTGAGCACGCCGGCAGAATGATTACAGCAGCTGGTAGAGAACCTCCGACCCATCGCTGGCGATAAGGCTCGCCTTCACCAGGCGATCCTGGTCGTCATACCAGACGTCCTGAACCCACTTGCTTTTGAGCGTGTAGTGGTGTGCCTTCACCACCTTTGATTTGACGGTCACTTGCTGCGGCCCGTGATCCACAACGGCAAGCGGCAGGATCTGTCCGTCCTGGGCGTCCAGCATCACCTTGCGGTGCAGAAGCTCGAGATTCCACAAGCTGCCCGGAACGAGCGAGCTGTCCGCCTTGCTCGACTTGCCGTCGGCGTGGATCTCCATTCCGGCCGGCGTCTCGCTCACCGAAACCCGATGACGGGTACCATTGTTGTCCGTGTTGGAGCTCATCGCTACCAGCCGGCCCTCAACCCACTTCTCGGTTGCCCGATGCTGGAGCCGGTAAGCGGTGACGAACAGAACCTTGACATCGAGATCTGTGGCAATCTTGACGGACGTCTCTTGCCCGGCCCGGTTGATCTCCACCACATGTGTGCCGATCTGCTCGCCATTGCGCACGATTGCGAATCGGATCGTCTCCGCGGACGCTTGCGTAGCCATGCCGAGCAAAAGGACCCCCAAAGCCCCGGTCAATATCTTCATGCGTGACTCCCCCGGGGTTTGGCCCGCCGTCATGCGGCTGCTGTTCGCCTGAAAATCCCCAACCCCGAGCCTCCGGTATCAGGGGGAAATCTGGCATTCATTTGGCAGGGCACCGGGAAGCCCCGGGCTGCGGTGGCGAGCCAGACTTCGTCACGCGAGCACGCCCCAGTCCAGCAGCCCTTCGATTGGGCTCCCTCACCTGCGCGGCCGTCTGGGTCATTTTCCATTGATCGGACCCAGGCTCGATTGTGACCGAACCCGTCTGCATCAAACAAATAGATGAGAACATCGCGCAACGGCATCGCGCGCGCCCCACATGCTACCGCCCCAAACTGCTTGAACAATTCCGCGTGCGTGTGACAGGCTTCACACGTGCTGTTGAGCAGACGCGCGACAATCAACAACAGGTCGGCCAAGCAAGCGCAAGACGTCGGCAGCCGACTCGAACACCAGCACAATGCCACGACGTCGGTCGATGCTTCCGGACCGGGGAGCCATCGCTCGATGAGGCTGGGTTTGCTGACGTCCAACAGCACAGGAGAGCCGAATGAGCGATACGATGACGTTGGACGAAGTCATCACCAAGGAGAACGCAGCAAAGATGAAGCAGCGGCATCAAATTCAAGCGCCGCTGCAGCCACCGCAGCGCTGGTATGCGCTGCAGTTCACGAGCGTTGATGCGGCGCTCGCCTATCTCAATACAAACCCAATTCAATCGGCTGGTGAGGTGGCCGCGACGGCCCGTAATGACGGGTCGGTCGGGATGCTCACCATCTTTCCACCGACTGCGCCGTTGCAAGCACCGCAACGCTGGTTTTACCAGAACTTCAGCAGCCCCACGAATGCAGCGACCTGGCTCAATGAGGCCCCGGCGCAATCCGACGGTGAAGTCAGCGCGACCCTGCGCAATGACGGAACGGTCGGGACGTTCTACATCGCTCCCGCCTAAATTGTTTGGAGCATGACCTTTTTCGAAAACCGGAATGCACCCCGCATCAAGTGCGGGACAGGCTTTCTCGGGATCATGCTCTAGATCAGTGATGGCAGTGCCGCTCATGGGCGGCGGCACTGCCTCATCGCTCGATCAGCGATCGGCGAAGGCGAGCCTCGCACCGAGGGCAACGAAAGCACCCGCGAATGTCCGCCGCATCCACGTCAGGACGCGCGGCCGTGAGATGATGTGGGTTCGAATCGAGGCGGCAAACAGCCCATAGCCGACGAACACCACGAACGTCATCAGCATAAATACCACACTTAGCAACAGCATCCGAGATAGCGGATGCGGCTCGGACGCGGTGACGAATTGCGGGAGAAAGGCGAGAAAAAAGATCGAAAGCTTCGGGTTGAGGATGTTGATCAGGATAGCGGTGACCGTCGCCTGCAGGGCCGAGCGGGCATCGACGTTCTGCTCCACACGAAGCGCGCCGTGTTCACGTAGCGCATTCCAGGCCATGTAGAGCAGGTAGACCACGCCCAGGTACTTGAAAATCTGAAATGCAACCGCGCTGGTATGCAGGATCGCCGCCAGGCCCAGGATCGCGGCGGCCATGTGCGGCACAATGCCGAGCGTACAGCCGAAAGCGGCGACGACACTCGCACGCGAGCCGCGGGAGAGCCCCATTCCGAGCGTGTAGAGAACGCCAGTTCCGGGTGAAGCGACAACGATCAGCGATGTGATCAGGAATTCGATGCTCAAGTCGACACTCTCCTGCTTCAAAATAATGAATTAGCTTGCGCCGACCGGTCTTCGCCGGTCTAATCGGCACTGCCTGTCGGCCTCACAGGAGCACATAAATGCGGCAAACGATCTACAAAATTGCGCTGGCCGGATTGCTTATCGCCGGAGCCGAGACATCGTCCGTTGCGGCTCCCGCTCTGTCATTAGCTGCGGTCGTCAAAAACGCCGCTGCTCCTTCATTAACAACTGTGGGCTGCGAGTTGACCGGTTGGGACTGGACAGGAGGCGGCATCAGGGGCGCGTTGTGGCCCGGCATCCTCGCGGTCGGAGGCTATTACAACAGCATATCGTATGGGTATAGCGGCGTCCGGCCCTACTATGGGACGCGGCAGCCGTACGCCTATAGCTGCGTGTACGCCTACCCCGTGCCGTATGTGCGTTATGCTCACAAGCGCCATCTGCACCGCGTGACGGCATCCCACGTGCAGTGATCGCACGCGATTGGAAAAAAGGTCCTCGCGGAACGAAGCGAGCCATGCCGGGTTATCTGGGCGACCAATAACACTCGATCACTGCCGAGAGGATCAGATGACCAGATTACTCGCCGCATGTTCGTTGCTGCTGATCGCCGTTGGTGCAAGCGCGCCGGCACAAGCGAGGGGTTGCATCAAGGGCGCCTTGGTTGGTGGAACAGTCGGGCACTTCGCCGGACATCATGGCGTTCTCGGAGCACTCGCCGGCTGCGCTATCGGCCATCACGAGGGCAACAAGCGCGCGCAGCCTAACGCGCCGCAATCAAGCTACGGCCAATATCCCTCGAACGGAGCGCCGCGGCAGTAGCCATCCGCAACGGCTAACCTAGGGGTGCTATCCAGCGACGGCGTGCTTGCGCACTGGAGCGCCGTGGGTGTGCGGGATCGCCTGCGCATAGAGCTCGACCAGATGGTCGGCCGTTTCGGGCGCGGGCGGCCGTAAGGCGTCGTCCATGTAGCTCTGCGCGTCGGGGGTGGCCATGACGCGTTTCATGATTTTGCGGTAGCGCAGGAACAAGCGCAGCCAACCTAACGCCACGACGGTGAAGTCGAATGCGCGCCAGGGATAGAACACGATCGGGTTGACGACGGGCATCCCGTGGCGCCGCTGGGTGCGGACCTTGCGCCGGACGTACCCGTATTGCAGGGGGTGCACGCCCTCGATCCGTGAGGCGCCGGAAAAAATCGTCATCGGGTCGATGATCTTGCGCAGGTTGAGGCCGCTCGCCAATCCCCGGCGCAGCACGGTTTCAACATGCTCGTCCGTGTAGTAGCGCTTCCACGCATCGCGATAGACCTGCTCCCAGGTTGCTTTGGACATGATCGGGTGTGCGGTGCAGGCGTGCTCGAGGTCGTAGTTGTTCATGTCGGGGTCCATCGGCACCCCGCGCGTGTAGAGCTTCTTGTGGTCCTCCGATCCCGGCAGCGGCGTCAGGAAGAAAAATTCCAGAATGTCGATCGGGAGCTCCTTCTTGATGATCTCGATGTCACGCGCGATCGCTTCCGGCGTGTCGTTGGGGAATCCCAGGATATAACCCGCCCAGGTAATGACCTTGGCCTTGTGCCAAGTCTGCAGCATCTCCCGGTATTCCCAGATCTTGTTCTGGCGCTTTTTGGCCCCCATCAGCGATTCGGGATTGATGTTCTCAAGACCGATGAAGACGCAGTTGCATCCGGCGCGAGCCGCCTTCTCGATAAACCCAGGGATTTTGTGGCAAAGCGTGTCGACCTGCAGGATCAGCTTGATCTTGAACTTGTCCACCTCGCGTAACTTGATGAAGCGGTCGAGGATGGCTTCCCAGTTCTTGTTGCGGGCAAAGTTGTCATCGGTGACGAAAAAGCGCGTGACACCTTGGCGTGCGTTCTCGCGCACCAGTGCCTCGACCTCGTCGGCGGAGCGATAGCGCGATTTGCGGCCCTGCACGTTGATGATGGTGCAGAAGCTGCACTGGAACGGGCAACCGCGGCCCGCATCGAAGCCCGCATAGTGGCCGGCAATGCGCGAGGTCACCGGCCGCGGCAGCGCGCGCTGGGTTGCCATGCCCATGTCAGGCAGGTCGCTCAAATAATTGTAGATCGGTTTTAGCGTGCCGGAGGCGATGTCCTGCAGCAGTCCCTCCATCCGGCCTTCAGCTTCGCCGGCGAATAAGGTCATGCCGAGGTCGAGCGCGGCTTTCAGCTCCGTGGTCAGCTCCGGCAGCATCGAGATGCAGCCACTGACGTGAAATCCCCCGATAACGACCGGCAGTCCGGCGGCGCGGAACTGACGGCCCAGATCAAGCGCGCGTGGAAACTGATTGGACTGGACGCCGATCAATCCGACAAAACCGGCTCCCGCCTCCGCAATTCGTTTGATCGCGCCCTTGACGTCGACGACCACGTTGGTCTCGTCGTAGATCTCGAGTGATATATCGACGTCCGGACCAAGCACCTTGGCGGCGGCACAATCGGCAATCAAGCCGTGCAGACTGGTAAGGCTCGTCGACGGTATCATCGAGCGATGCCATTGAATCACATAACCGTCGCTGTCGTAGTGCGATGGTTTGACCAGCACAATGTGGAAGGAACGCCCTGCCATTCCCCTCACCCCCCTGCGGCTCAGGTGCGAACTAGAATACGAGGAAGACTGCAAATCCCACTGTTGCGAGTGTGCCACAGGTTCGAGCGTGTGCCAAGCTGAGAGCCGCGGCTGCAACGGTCGGCCCGAATGGCGCCGTCAAATGCCGGCGCTGGTATAGAAGAACTGTCGAGGTCGAGGGCTAAGATGCGTCCATTCGAGCGATTTGCCAGGCAATCAAGCTCTCAGATCGTGCGCATCGCCACTCGTGAAGTGGAGACGCGGGGGCTTTCAACCGGCCTCTGGACAGATTTGTACCATCACGCCATGACCGTGCCCTGGCCGGCTTTCTTTGCCTGGGCTGCGTTCGTTTTTTTGGTTCTCAACGGCGTGTTCGCAACGCTCTACGGGTTGGGCGACAAGCCGGTCGCCAACGTTCAATCCGAGAGTTTTCTGCAGTTTTTCTTCTTCTCCATCGAGACGCTGGCGACCGTCGGCTATGGCGACATGCATCCGCAAACCGATTACGGTCACGTGGTCGCGACAGTCGAGATCTTTACCGGCATGTCGTTCCTGGCCGTGATGACTGGCCTTGTCTTTGCTCGTTTCTCGCGCCCGAAGGCACGCTTCGTATTCGCCCAAAAGGCAGTGGTGACAAGCTACATGCGTCGCCAGACGCTGATGATTCGGGTCGCCAACGCGCGGCAGAACACGATCTCGGGAGCGACCGCAAAACTCTGGCTTATCCGCAAGGAGCAACTCCCGGAAGGGCAAACGCTGCGCCGCTACTATGAGCTTACGCTGGAGCGACAGGAAAACCCGATCTTTGCATTCAGCTGGACGATCTTTCACGTCATTGACGAGTTCAGCCCGTTTGCGGATCATACCCCGCAACAGCTCGCCGAGAGCGAAGGCGTGTTGCTGTTGACTGTCAGTGGCTTCGACGAAAGCTCTGCCCAGCAATTATGGGCGCGGCAGAGTTACCCGCATCAGGACATTCATTGGCAACACCACTATGCCGACATCACCTCCTGGACGGAGGGACGGATGATTCTGGATTACGAAAAATTTCACGATGTGGTGCCCGACACGATCTCAGACCCGGATGGAGCATCCGTCCCAGAGCCCGTGCACGAACAAGCTTAACCCGAGGCTTTGCCGATTGGCTCTAGTTGTTCTCGCTGGCACCCACCCGGACCGCGGCGCCAGTCAATGGAATGACATGCGCAACGGTGCGCAAGATGTCGTACATCACCGCGGTTGACCAGCCGAACAACAAAACGCCGTTCATGGCTGTTAGCGGCCCGAGCAACCGCCAGCGCGCGGCCGGGATGATGTCGCCATAGCCAAGTGTCGTGTAGTTGACAAATGCGAAGTAGAACGCATCGGCTCCATGCGGGACGGCACCGAGGACCTCATAGACCAGACCCCAGACGAGGACCTCGCTGAGATGCGCGAACATCAACACCGTCACGGTCGCCCACATCAGCACGATCAGTCGCATCCGCGCATGCGCTGCGCGGGTGAGATGCGAGGTCCGATGCGCCGTCCACACAAGCACTGCCATCATGACGGAGTGGATGGCGATCGCTGTCAAACTGACGGCAAAGCCCACCAAAACTTCACCGTGTAGGAGATCGCTGCCCATTTTGGTCGACGCGGGTTAGGAAGCCGGTTGGCGCGGCGTTTCACTATACCGGCTGTCTCTTTACGAATTACTGTTCAGGCGGGCAGTCGCGGACGGCATAGCGGAGGCAGAATGGGATCGTGAAACGATCTCAACCGGATCAAAGACCTCAAACCAGCGCAACCGCCAGGCGCGGTCCAGCAAGGAGCGCACCCGACGCCAACCAGTCCGGAAAGCGAGGGCATACGCCGCCCAGATAACCCCGAGCGTCAGCAGCACTGCAAACAGAATATCGCTCGCAAAATGCCCACCAAATGCGAGGCGCAAGGCGCCGATCACCGCCGTGAAGATGCCGACTGTACCCAGGGCCACGAGCCGTAGACCACCCGGCATGAGCAGCGCTGGCGCGACCGCCCAGGTTGCCTGCGAGGTCTCGCCCGAAACGAATGAGCAGTTCTGCTCGCAGCCACCACGCGGGTCCCACCAGGGCATGAATGGCAGGGTGCCCCCGAACTCTACGACCTCCCCCGGCCGCGGCCGGGACCAGTGTTCCTTAAGCACGCCGTTGACTAACAGACCCGGGCCCAGCACCAGCGTGAGCGCCAGGAAGGCAACCACGCGTCCCGGGATTGGAAAGCGGCGCGGAAATGCGAGTTTGGCCACCGCGGCTGCGCCGACGCACACGGCAAAGCCGGTAAACACCCACATGCTTGCCGCGCGCACCCACCTCGCGAGCGGATCCGCGGCGACTGGAAAACGGTGCGTCGCATCGTCGAAAAACAAATGCGAAAGCTGCAGATCAAGCTGCGGGGCGACCGCAAACAAGACTGCCACACTCGTTGCCAAAACGGCGATCAGTAATCCTTGACGTCGCACCCCGGCCCCCAGCGTGGGCGTTCCGCTCGCTTGCGTCCATACCGGATTTTCCAGTATAGGCCAAATAGTTGTGCCGAAATCGAGGCTCCAGGATTCGCGCTGCTGGGCACGTACGCGCCCATCTCAGGCAAGCGAGCCCCGCAGAATTTCATCGGTTTAGGTCAGCCCCGCTGCTTCATACTGGCAAGCTCGCAGGTACGGTTACCGCGGGTGGGGCTCCCGCATACGGAGCTGGCCTCATGGAGTTGCGTACTGAAGCACGCACGTTTGTTCCAAGACCCGTCAACACCTGCGCTCAATGCGGTGACACGATCTTCATGCCGGAATGGTCCGAGCATGTGGATGATTGCCGGGTCCGCCATCTGTGGGCTTGCCAATCCTGCGGTTATGCGTTCGAGACCACGGTACGGTTTGCGCCGCTGAAGAAGGCAAGCTGAGATCGCACCAATCCTGCAGGCCCGCTCTCCTCGTGGAGGGCGGGCGCTTTGGCGTGTCTTAAGATGCCTTTGCTTGTGGGGGAGCGCTCATCTCGCTGAACAGAACGCCCCCCTTGGCCTTATCGTGCTTTGCGGTTTCCACCAGCGTGACCACGACCGCATCGGCCGGGACGCCGTAGTTTTTCATGACGGCGTTGGTAATGTCCTTCACCAGCCCGCGTTTTTGATCGACTGAGCGTCCTTCAATCGCATACACGACCACTTCCGGCATGGCATCCTCCGCTGATTTGCGACGAACTGCAGTATCAGATCAGCGGCGCGGGGGCGAGCAGCCGATGCCGCGCCCTTCAATGGCTACTAAAGCGCTTCGCGCTTGGCCGGTGGTTGCTGTTGCCGATCAAACAGCCTGCCACCCGCAGAAATCAGCTTCCCGGGAAGGTCGATGACGAAGTTGGCCGTATCACCCGTGAAGTTCGCAGCTTTTCCGGTGAGGTTGGAAACGGTTGAGAACACCTTGGATCCCAAGCTCTGAGGCTGCTCCGGCGGCGCCGCCTCAGCAAGGACGGCACCATTGGCCGGTGCCGGAGTCGCCGAACCGTCGGCGTCCGGCCGACTGCGCGGGAGCAAGACCGCAGCGGTGGCAGTGGTCGCAGTGGTCGGCCGCGGCCTTGCGGCGTCCTTGATCGCCACGTGCTCTTTCGTTTCCTTGGCCGTCGGCTCTTTGGCAGCCACCTCTTTGCTGACGATCGGCTGACGGGCACCGAGCGAAGGATCGGGATGCACTTCGGCAAGCGCCTCGGGCTGCTCGCGCCGCGTACGCAGGATTTCGCGCGTCAAGTTGCGTCCCTCGCCGATTGTCGGCGCATCCTCATCGTTGCTAACCGCTGTCTTGTCAGGCATGCGGCCGACATGCGTAAGGGCGACCCCACTGCCGATCGCAAGCAGCGACGTCACGAACGCAAGTATGATCCGTCTGAGTTTATCCCCACGTGGCATAGCACCCACCCCTTGCCGCGAATGCTTTTATGCCCGGCGTTTTCGGCAAATTCGTGCCCCCGACATGACTTTCGCGCGAAAAACCCCAGCTGTGGCCAGGCCATCACCCCTGAGCCACGGCGATCAATTCACGCCCGAAAACCAGCCCCCACGCTGCCCGTAGTAGCCGCTGGGACCGCCCCAGTAGCCTCCATACGCACGCTCGCCGGCAAAACGATACCGGCGATAGCCCGAATTATCATAGGCGTAGTCATGCGGGGCTTCATAGCGGCGCGATTTTTTGGCCACGTGGCGATGCGCCGAGTACTTTGAAGCCGATTGCGCGGCATAACGCTTTGCGACCGCTGGTCGTGCCGGGGGCGCAATGATTCGGGTCTCGGCCGGAACCCGCAGGCTCGCGCCGTCGACGCTGGCCATGGCGCTCGTTGGCGCTCCGCCGCTCGGCTGCTGGAGCGTTTCGGCCGGTTCAGCGGCGCGCGGCTCGGTAGCCGCTGCGGTCGAGCGCGATTCACCGGTGCTCTCGATGGCGACTGCCGGCGGCGGGCTTGCCAAATCCTTGGCCGGCACTGCGTCCCCCGGCCTCACTTGAAAGACCAGGGGTCGCTCGGCCTTTTCGGTTGCAGCGACGCTCGCGGGACGCTGTGACGGTCCAAGCAAAGCGAGCGCACAAGCGCCCCCTGCAGCAAAAGTTAATAGGGTCGGCCACCAGCGCCGCTTGGGCGCCACGTACAGATACGGCGAAACGCGGGCGGACCCATCGAACGATGGGAACCAGCGGCGCATGAGCGACATCCGATTCTCCCTGCCGCCCCACCCACGTTCATCGAAACCCCAATACGAAAAACCAAACGCTCGGATTTATTGCACAGTTCCGTAAACGATAGAACTCATTTCTCGACAAAGTCGGCGCAACGCTGGATTTGATCCGCTGCACCCCATGGCATTATGGGCACGCTCGATGTTGAGTTTTTTGGCGAACCTTCGATCAGCTTGTCGGAATACACCATGTAGACGAGAACGTTGCGCTTTTCGTCGCATCCGCGCACGATCTGCATCTTCTTGAAAAACAGCGAACGACGCTGGCGAAACATATCGTCGCCCTGACTGAACCTTTGTTTGATCCGGATAGGACCGATCTGCCGGCACGCAAGCGAGATGTCAGACACCTCCTCTGCGACGCCCAGCCAGCCCTTCACGCCGCCGCGTTCCGGAACGGTGAAGTGACAGGCGACGCCATCGACATCCGGGTCATCGACCCCATAAGTTGCCAGCTTGTCGTTCGGCGTGAGCCATTTGAAGACCGTCGAGCGCTTGAAGATGAGGTCGGGGTCGTCGGCCGCACGGAGTGGGGACGCGACGCACGCCATTGCGGCAAAGATGATGACCGCGCAAGTGCGCGCCACCGAACTAAGATTTATGGATGGGATCAATCCAGGGGACATTCTCAGGCTTCTCAGCCGGCGTGATATCGAGATTAACCACAACTGCTTCATTGTCGGATCGCACCAGCACGCATTCTAGGACCTCGTCAGGAGACGCGTTGATCTCCTGATGCGGCACATAAGGCGGCACGAAAATGAAATCACCCGGCCCCGCCTCGGCAACAAACTCCAAGTGTTCCCCCCAGCGCATGCGGGCGCGTCCCCGCACCACATAGATGACGCTTTCCAGCGCGCCGTGGTGGTGGGCACCGGTCTTCGCATTGGGGTGAATGCTCACGGTACCGGCCCAGATCTTTTGCGCCCCGACGCGCGCTGCGTTGATCGCCGCCTTGCGATCCATTCCCGCCGTTTGTGCCGTGTTGGGGTCAAGGGCGTGCCCGGGAATGACGCGAACGCCATCGAACTTCCACTTGGGCGATGAAGCATGCTGATGATCGAACTGTGACATGGCCTCTACGTTGTATGATCTTTGCCCACGCCTCAGGCGTGCGTTTCGTGGGCATATTCCTCTTCTTCCTCGATCAATCCCGGCTGCCAGGAGCCGATGGCAAATAGGATCAAAAGGCCGCCGAACAAGGCGACGTTCTTCAACAGGCTAGTACCAGCCTCGCTGCGGGCGAGTTCTCCTAAGTTGCTAAAGTCGAACGAAAGCGCGGTTGCGACCGCCACATAGATCGCCAGTACAGTGGCGGCGAACCGCGATCCGACATTGAAGATAATGAACAGCGCAAACACGATTTGCACGACCGCCAGTACGATCGCCACCAGTTGCGGCGTTGGCATGCCGGTCATGGTCGAGATCTTCTCCGCGTAGGGAGCCGCAACATCGGGAATCCACAGCTTTCCTTCGATCAGGTGCGCGGTCCCGGCCAGGTCGAGGAGCTTGCGCACGCCGGACACCAGGAAGATCGCGACGAATAAAATCCGGCCAATCAGGAAAATGACTTGCATGGCCAACCCCTTTCACAATGAAGGCGAGCGCCCCGCCCCCGGCAGGCCCGGTCAGT
Source organism: Xanthobacteraceae bacterium (assembly GCA_019241285.1). Classification (GTDB taxonomy): domain Bacteria; phylum Pseudomonadota; class Alphaproteobacteria; order Rhizobiales; family Xanthobacteraceae; genus JAFAXD01. The sequence goes on from JAFAXD010000483.1 coordinate 17,653, forward strand.
GTACTCGGATCGCGCTCAAGCGCAATTCGGGTGCTATTGCGGGATGGGTATCTGCACGAGTTCCTTGATTTGCGCGGGTGTGAGCGGTTCGGCAATGAACTTCGTGCGAAGCGCATCCGCCACAATCTCGTCCATGCCGACGATCTGCTGCGGAGCCATCGAGGCTTTCGGAATGAATTCGCGAACCCGCTGCACGATATTTTCCGGCAGCCCCGAATAGTCGGCATAATGCATGAGGGCGGCGGGATCCGAATACATCCAATCGACCGTTTCGAGGTAAGCAGCCATGAACCGCCCAAGCGCCGCGCGCCGCTGCCCGAGCACCGCAAGGCTCGTCACGTTGACGCGAACCGTTCGGCTCTGCAGGGCGGCGACATCCGTGCCGCGAGCGACGATCCGGATCTTGCCCTCTTCCAGCGCATCAAGTCCGAACGGAGCGGCCGCCCAGCCGACATCCACTTGGCCGGTCATCGTCTGTGTGAACGTTGCCTGCATACCGCCGAGTGCGACCGGCTTGGCGTCGACTTTGTATTGTTTGAGCAACTCGAGCAGGGCGGCGTTACTGGAAGAGCCGGTTTGTGAATAGCCGACGGTCTTGCCTGCGAGATCCTCGATTTTGCGGATGGGTGACTCGGGACGCACGTACCAGTAGAGATCAGGGGAGCCGATCATTTCGCTGCCGATCAACCGGATCGGTGCTCCCTTGCTGAAAGCACCGACCGCGGCTGAAACGCCGACACCGGTGCCAATATCCATGCTGCCGGACACAACGGCTTGTATCGATTCAGGGCCGCCCTGAGTGTAGAGGATCTCGAGCGACAGCCCGTGCTTCTTGAAGATCCCGCCACGCTGGCCCAGTTCCGCCACGGCGGTATCCCAAGCGCCCCGCTGCGGCACTGCGACCTTCAGGGTCTCCTGCGCAACGGCGGGCTCACTCGCGAGTATACCGAGGCATGCTGCGAGAAGTATGTAAGGGCGAATCCCCATGAAGCCTGCATCCCTGCTCGTGGGCGGGTAGAGTTGCCGACGATGAAACCGGATCGGGCGCGCACCGTCCAGTACCTCGTCACAAGGATTCGCCTCGTTGGCGGCCGGCAGATCGGTTTAGTCACCTGGCGTTCGGGGCAGGTAGTAGAACTTCAAGCGGCACAACACCCCGCCGCGCTTCGTCGGCCGCGAAGGAGTTGCAACGCCACTCGACGTGACACCCTCGCCGCCTTGCAGGCCCAAATCCAACCGGTCAAAACCTCTGTGAGGAGATACTAGCCACTGTCACGATTCCAGGCGCGCAAGCGCATTCAAAAAATCCCGATTCTTGTCACGTGCCAGCAGGTTGTACTGCTCGATTGATCCAAGATACTGGGCCAGGAGCTGTCGTCTATCCATCGCGTAAAACTGCATCTTCAATGCGGTATCCACGCGGTGGTCCCACAACAATGAGATATCCTCGATGGCGTGATCTCTGAACTTCTTCGTGACGACCGGAATTTGCCCCAACAATGCGGCTCTTAAAATTCTCATCGGGCTGGAAAACGGCCATGTAGACTGTTGCGGCGGATTGATATTGAACAGGTAGCCCTCCCCTCCTGCATTGTCATAATTAAACCTAATACTCTGGTTTGCGAACTCGATCGGCTTGCTGTCGTCAAAGCCGCTATGTTTCCATATTGGATGATTCCACCCCGAGCGCTGGAACGTCTTGACCAGCCTGTTCATTGTTCGCTTGCGATACCTGGTGAGCGTGCCTGTGAGACTGAACCCGATCGGGCGGGTATTCAATTGATCCTCCAGGGCCGCCAACGGCATAAAGAATTCCGGATAGACGACGGCCGGCGGTGAGACAAGATTTGGAAATGCTTTTGTCGCATCTCGCAGTTGATCGCCGATCGTAGGATGTACAAAAACAAGCACATCGCACGCCGGTATCGCGCTCATGAATCCTATGTAGCGCTGATGCAGGTAGGAGGGCAGCCTATTCTTGCCGCGGACCAGCCCGTCTCTAAGCAATCGGCGCCAATCATCCGCAGCTCCAAAGAAATTGAAGGTCCTTCCGAGCTCGAGGCCGAAAATCGAAATAGGCGTAATAAATTCGGTAGCTAGGATCACATACTTTGTTGTCGGCGCCTCGATCTTTGTCTTCAGAAAATGCGTTACGAAATGAGGATTGGAGAATTCGTCAATGATGATGTTGAGCTTCCCGGGTCGTATCGTTTTGGTTGGCCGGACGGAGTACTGCTCGCTCAGAGATGAGATGACGGTAAAGGCAATTTCCCCTATCCCGGCCGTGGACCCGTGATTTCCCCAGAGTAGATATGCTTCGCGACTCATAAGGAGGTCCCAGCGACAAAGTCGCGTCTTGTCCTATCTGTCGGGCCGAAATCGACGCGAGCATACCGCGATGCATAAATGTGCGGCAATTCGCAAGTCGAAGCCGTAGCGATCCAGAGCGATTTGGCAGACGAGCACTTGCGGAGTTCCTGGTGGGCACGAGGCCGGCGGACCTCTACCTTCCATTTTTTGCACGGTCCAGCGCCCAGCTCACCGAGGCCAGGAATGCAGGCGGCTCCAGGACTTGACTACCGGTACGCCTACAGTACAAGGGCCTAGCGGGGGCAGATGAACCAGGAACAAGCTGACAACAAGGCGCTCATCCGAGGAAAGTCCCGGTGAGCACGCTCGATTGCCAACTTGGAACATCTGCTGCGGCTCTCGACAGCGCCGATCTGGAACGCGTTTACCGATCGCTTCGGCTCATTCGGCGCGCCGAAGAGGAAGTGGCTCGGATCTATCCATCCGACAAGATCAAGAGCCCGGTGCATCTCTCGATTGGTCAGGAGGCTGTGTCGGTTGGGGTATGCGACGTCCTCCGCCACGATGATGTCGTGGCCCCAACGTACAGAGGTCATGCCGCTTTTCTTGCCAAAGGAGGATCACTGAGAGGTCTGTTCGCGGAGCTTTACGGTAGGGCGACAGGCGTTACCGGTGGCAAGGGCGGCTCCATGCACCTCATCGACATGAGCCAAAACGTGCTCGGCGCCTCCGCGGTCGTCGGCACGACAATCCCAGTCGCGCTCGGATACGCATTGGCGCTGAAACGCATGAAAACCGACCGAGTTGCGGTCACCTTTTTTGGCGATGGCGCGACCGAAGAAGGTGTCTTCACCGAAAGCCTCAATTTTGCCGCGCTGCATAAGCTCCCAGTATTGTTCGTTTGCGAGAACAATTATTACGCCATCCACACACCGATCACGCGCCGGTGGGCGACCGGCTGGTTGTGCGAACGCGTGCAAACGTACGGCATGCCGGCCTACCAGGTCGAAGATGGGAATATTTTTAGGCTCCGCGCATTGGCCAGTGAGGCGATCGAACGCATGCGGAGCGGTCACGGCCCGGCTTTCATCGAGTGCCGTACCTATCGCTGGCGAGAGCATGTTGGGCCGAACGAGGATTTTGACCAGGGTTACCGAGCGCACGACGATCTGCATCCGTGGCTCGAGGATGATCAAGTCCAGCGCGTCGGGGGGATGATCTCGGGCGAGCGACGTAGCGAGATCGATTCCGAGATTGAACTCGCTATAAGGGACGCCGTCGCCTTTGCCGAGGCGAGCCCATCCCCCCATACCGATACTCTCTATACCAATGTCTTCGCCGGCCGCTAATCAGCGTCTGTTGACCTATGTTGATTCGCTGCGCGAGGCGACCGCGCAGGAAATGCGCCGTGATCCGCGCGTTTTTCTTTTCGGGCTGGATGTCGACGATCACAAGGCTATTCAGGGATCGACCCGCGGACTCCTCGATGAGTTCGGCCCCGAGCGGGTATTCGGCACGCCGCTCTCTGAGGATGCCATGTCTGGGGTCGCGATCGGGGCGGCCATGGCGGGTATGCGGCCTATTCATGTGCACATCCGGATGGATTTCCTGCTGCTGTGCATGAATCAGCTGATCAATGTCGGCGCCAAAAGCAGCTACATGTACAACGGTCAGGTCAGGGTGCCGCTCGTCGTGCGCAGCATGATCGGCAAATCCTGGGGTCAGGGCGCTCAGCATTCCCAAGGCCTGCACGCTATGTTCATGCATGTTCCCGGGCTCAAAGTCGTCGCGCCCTCTAACGCGCATGATG
>JAFAXD010000542.1 GCA_019241285.1 Xanthobacteraceae bacterium
GGCACCTACAACAAGGTTACCGATTTGATCGGCGGCACCAACATGGCGGCGATTCATCTCGCCAACGCGGTCGGCGGCTCGCTGTTCCTCGGGTTTATCTCGGCCGTCGCATTCGCCACCATTCTGGCCGTCGTCGCCGGTCTCACCTTGGCCGGAGCATCAGCCGTGAGCCATGACCTCTATGCCTCGGTTATCGCCAAGGGCAAGGTGTCTGAAGACAAGGAGATCCGCCTGTCGAAGCTCGCCGCAATCGCAATCGGCGTGGTCGCCATCGTGCTGGGCTATATCTTTGAAAATCAGAACGTTGCCTTCATGGTCGGGCTCGCCTTTGCGGTCGCCGCAAGCTGCAACTTCCCAGTTTTGCTGATGTCCGTGTTCTGGAAAGGAACTACCAGCCTCGGCGCTTTCGTGGGCGGGTTTGCTGGGCTCGTCAGCGCGGTCGTCATGGTCGTCCTCAGCCCGGCGGTCTGGGTCAAGACATTCGGGTTTGCCACGGCGCCGTTCCCCTACGACAACCCGGCCTTGTTCTCGATGGCGATCGCATTTTTGGGCGTCTGGTTGGTGTCCAGGCTTGACGCCAGCAAGCGCGCGTTCACCGACCGCAATGCGTTCGAAGCCCAATACATTCGCTCCGAGACCGGGATCGGGGCTGCAGGAGCATTGGCGCATTAGCTGGCTCGTGTCCCGGCCGCAGCACAGCACGGAGTGATGAGCTGCGGGCCCGGGACAGAGTAGGTTCTGGTGCAAACGCATCCTGGACACGTACCGTGTTTGACCAATGCCGCAACGGTTCGATGATCGCAATCCGCCGTTCGACCGCCTCACCCACGACGAGGTCAGGGAGCTACGAGCCGCGCTGGACATCGGTTACTTCCCGCCGGGCACCGTGATCATTGAACGCGAGCACGCGGCTGATCAGCTCTATGTCATCATCAAGGGGGCGGTCGAGGAACGCGACGGGGATGCGCTCGAAGCCGTCCTTGGCCGGAACGAGAGCTTCGACGCGCGGGCCCTGGTGCATGGCACCGCCGGGAATCGTTTTCTCGCCGCCGAGGAGACGCTCTGCTACCTCGCCCCCCGCACCGTGATCCTTTCGCTCATCCAGCGCAACCCGGGCTTCGCGGCGTTTTTCTACTCGGACATCTCGCGCAAGCTCGAGAGCTATGCGCGCGGCCGGGAAGCCGAAGGCGGCTTCGACTCGGTCATGCGCGCCCGGGTGCGTGATGCCCGTATCAATCCGGCAGCATTCATTGATGCAACGGAAACGCTGGAAGCGGCCGGCCGCAAGATGAGCGCCTGCGACAACAACACGTTATTCGTACGCGACGGCGATCGCATCGGCATCGTCACCGGGATGAATCTCTCGAAGGCGGTCGTGTTGCAACGGCGCCCGCTCGATACGCCGGTGCGCGACCTGTCCCACTTCGACATCGTCTCGGTTGAGCAGGATGATTTCATCTACGAAGCGCTCATCCGCATGACCCGGCGCAGCAAGCGGCGGCTGGCCGTCAAGGCAAACGGGGAATTCGTCGGCGTGCTCGAGGACATCGATATTCTCGGGCTCGTGGCTGGTAATTCGCAGCTCATTCCAGGCCATATCGATCGCGCGCAAACAGTTGATGACCTCGCCCACGCCGCATTCGATATTCGCGCGCAGGTCGAACGTCTTGCCAAGCAACGCCTGCGCGTCGAAGCCATTGCCGAGATCACCTCGGACCTCAACCGGCGCCTTATCACCAGGCTATTCGATCTGATTGCCCCGCCTTCCATCCGCGAGGCGGGCTGCGTGATGGTCATGGGATCGGAAGGCCGCGGCGAGCAAACCGTGCGCACGGATCAGGACAACGGTCTCCTGTTGGCTGCGCCGGTGAAGGCATCGGATCTCACCGACTTTCGCCGCGCGTTCACGGGCGCGCTCGAAAGCTTCGGCTTCCCGCCCTGTCCGGGCAACGTCATGATCAAGAATCCGCAATGGTCGCAGCCGGTCGACGATTTCATCCGCCAGATCAAGACCTGGATTTTGACCCCGGACGAGCACAGCGCAATGAACCTCGGCATCTTCTTCGACGCGGTGGCGGTCACTGGTCGGACCTCCTTGGTGGACAAGGCCAAAACCGCCATGATCGACATGATGCGGGGGGAGTCGGCCTATCTGGCGCATTTCGCCCGCTACATCGATCAATTCGCCGGCGCCAGCGCCGGAATGCTGACTTCGTTGATGGTCAGCGTCGGCGTTACCAGCGACCAAATCGACATCAAGAAAGCCGGCACGTTTCCAATCGTCCACGGCATTCGCACGCTCGCAATCGAACACGCCATCACTCCGACGCCGACCGCCCGGCGCGCGGAGGCTTTGGTCGCGCGCGGCGTCCTGGGCGAACAGCTCGGTCGCGATCTGATCAGCGCGCTGGCGTATTTCATGGACATCAGGATGCGCTCGCAATTGCGCGCCGTGCAGACCGGTCGTCCGGAAACCGAGTCGCTCGTTCATCTCGCGGAGCTCACGCCATCCGACCGCGATCTGCTGCGCGACGCTCTGCGGGTGGTGAAGCGCTTCCGCGAGATCATCCGCAACCGCTATCACCTGGGCATGTTCTAATGTCGGCGTTGACGCGGGCTCTCTGGTGCAAGATCGGTCCGGTGCTGCTGGCCGACAGCCGCTACCGGTTTTTGTTTGAGAAAGATGACAGCGGCGAACTCGTATCGCTCGATTGCGAGACCACGGGCTTCAATTATGTCGCCGACGACGTGATCAGCATCGCCGCCATCAAGATCCGCGGCACGCGCATCCTCGCCAGAGAATCGTTTCAGGCCGTTATTCGGCCAGGCGCCCCAATGGAAGCCAGCGCCATCAAGGTCCATCAGTTGCGGCAACAGGATCTGGCACAGGCCGGGACGATCCGCGAGGTGCTTCCCGATTTCCTGCGTTTCATTGGCAGCCGACCATTGGTCGGTTACTGGATCGCCTTCGATGTGCGCATGTTGAACAAGTATCTGTTCAGCCTGCTCAACGTGCATCTGCCCAACCGTCAGATCGACGTGTCCGAGCTCTACTATGAGCGCAAGTACGCAGCCGCACCGCCAGGCACCATGGTGGACCTTCGCTATGCGTCGATCATGGCCGACCTCGGATTGCCCGCACTGCCGCAGCACGATGCGTTCGCCGACGCGGTCGGTGCGGCCGAGATCTACCTAGTCTTGGAGGATCTCCGCAGGCGCGGAGTTCGGCTGCCGCGAAAGGCTATCGAAGCGGCAACCGATTTCCAGTTGGCTTGAGTTATTCGCAAGGCATTCGGGGCCCGCTTACTGCGGCTCTATCTTGGCGATGCGGACGTACTCGGCCCACTTCGCCCGGTCCTTGGCCATGAGGTCATCCACGTCCTTCGCGCTGCCGAGCAGCGGTTCCGCGCCGGTGGTGTCGGCGAGGAATTTCTTGGTCTCATCGGAGGCGGCGAACGCATCGAGCCACCCGGCGAGCTTTTGCACAACCGGCACCGGCGTGCCGGCGGGCACGTGGGCCGACCACCACGAGTCCAGGTCGAGGTTATTGACGCCGCATTCACGCGCGCTCGGCAGGTCCGGCAGCACGCTGCTGCGCCGTGCCGTCGACAGCATCAGCGGGCGCAGCCGCCCGTCGGCGACCATCCCCTTCGTGGTGCCCGGATCGGCAAAATAGAAGTCGAGCTGGTTCTTGATGAGCTCGTTCAAACCATCGAGGCCGGAGCGATATTTCACTTCCGTGGTGTTGAGGCCAAACTGTTGCTTGAACAACTCCGCGCAAACCTCGCCGACCGTTGTGCTCGACCCGTAACTCGCTTTGTCGCCCTTCTGGCGCAGGTAGTCGACCAGTTCGGGGACCGACTTGATGGGCGTATTGCCGGCAACGAACAGGATGAACGGAACCGTGGCCAACAGTGCAACCGACGTCAGGTCCTTGTCCGGGTCGTAGCCCAATTGTTTGAACAGGAACCGCGCCGGCGGGATGATCGAGCTCGCGGGCGCGATGAAGATCGTGTAGCCGTCTGGTTTGGAACGCGCCACATACTCGGTTGCGATATTGCCGGCGGCGCCGATCTTGTTCTCGACAATGACGGGCTTGCCGGCCAAGGCCTCCAGCTTGCGGCTGTAGTAGCGCACGATGATGTCGGCGCCGGTGCCGGCCGGGAACATGCAGATGGAATGAATTTCCCGATTGGGATAATCCGCCGTCTGCCCAAGGCTTGCCCGCGGCAGCGAAGCGACAACCGGAAGCGCGAGTGCGGATTGCAGGACTCTGCGACGCGAATAGACCATCTTTCCTCCCCAAGGACTCTTGCCTTGATTGAATAGGTGATGCTTAACACCACCGCGGGTACCCGGTCCAGTGTGCGTCGGCTTCTGCGCTATTTTGATGTGTGCGCCATATCGAGCGGCGTTCCGCGGTTCTCGTTCAACTCTTCGCCATGAGCGATTCGATCTACTTCTTGACCAGCGCACAACTTGGGTCTGGCGGCCCGAACGCCTCGTCGCCTTTGATGTGCGTGAGCACCTTGTAGTAGTCCCAAGGTCCTTTGGACTCGTCCGGGGTCTTCACCTGGACGAGCAGGAGGTCATGCACCATCAGTCCGTCCTCGCGCAGACGGCCGTTGTGAGAGAAAAAATCCTCGACCGGCTGCGTGCGCATTTGCGCGGCGACCTTCTCCGCCTCATCGGTGCCCGCGGCCTTCACCGCCTGCAGATAGTGCATCACCGCCGAATAGACGCCCGCCTGCCACATCGTCGGCATGTGTTGAACCTTGTCGAAGAAGCGCTTTGACCAGGCGCGCGTCTTGTCATCCAGATCCCAATAGAATGACGTCGTCAGAAGCAGCCCTTGCGCGGTCTGCAATCCCAGGGCGTGCACGTCCGTGATCAGGATGAGAAGGCCGGCGAGTTGCTGGCCGCCCTGCACCAACCCGAACTCGTGCGCCAGCTTGATCTCGTTGGTGTTGTTGGGTGGGCCGCCTGCGATACCGATCACCTGGGCTTTCGACTGCTGCGCCTGGAGCACAAAGGAGGAGAGCTCCGGCGTCGCAAACGGCGGCCGCACCGAGCCGAGCACGCGTCCACCATTCGCCTCGATCACCTGCGTGGCATCCTTTTCCAGCGCATGTCCAAACGCGTAGTCATCCGTAATGAAGAACCAGGTCTTGCCACCGCGCCTGGTGATCTCGCGGCCGGTCCCGACCGCAAGCGCGCGCGTGTCGAAAACCCACTGCATGGTGTAGGGCGAACAGAACTTCCCGTGGAAATCAGTCGACCCGGTGGAATGGGTGATGAACAACTTGTGCTTTTCGTTGGCGACGACTTGCACCGCCAGGCCGACCGAGGAAACCGGGACATCCAAGATGAGATCAACCTGTTCGGTGTCATACCAGCGCCGGGCGATGCCAGCGCCGATGTCCGGCTTCAATTGATGATCGGCGGAAATGAGTTGAATGGGTTTGCCCAGCACGCTGCCGCCGAAATCGTCGATGGCCATCTGGGCGGCCGCCACGGAGCCTGGTCCGGTGGGCGTCGACGCCGGGCCGGACAAATCCGTCAGGACACCGATTTTCACAACATTATCCGAGACTTGTGCAAACGCCATGGTGGCGTTCGCAGCAAGCAGGAAAGCTGCAAGCGCGAGCTTCGCCGGATGATGTTGCATGGGCCCTCCCTCAGCGCGTTTTGTTTAGGTCGGGCGAGTGTAAGCCGGTTGCTCTGTAGCGCCAACATCGGGACCGAAAATGAGTAACGATTTTTGCGGTCACGCGACTGCCGGAATGAGCTTGTCGAATTCCCGCTCCTTGAGGTGTTGATCGAGACCCCAGCGCGCCACCTGCTGCATGATCTCATCGAACTCCGCCCGCGGCACCGGCTCGTAGACGAACCGCTCGCCGCGACTGAACTTGGAAAAATCCCAGTGCCGATCCTCGAACTCGGCCGGTATCGACAATTTCCAGAGCGGAAGGAACTTGGGAAGGTTGGCCTGTAGCGCCTTCTCGGCGCGATCCAGCGCCCGCAGATATTTGGCGGTCACGTCTGCCGGCATGTCGTCCGGCACCCACCAGATCGTGTGGAACGTATCCTCGATAACGGCGCGCAAGCCGAGTTGCTTGGCCATGTCGATTTGCGGCGGCAGCAGGCTTGCGGCTTCCACTTCGCCGGCGAGCAACGCCGAGAGCCGCGCCCCAAACCCACCGACGTTCACGGTCTTGATGTTCTCCAGCGGCAAATACTTTTCCAGCCGATACGGGACGTTGAAGTGGCTGCCTGCGCGCATGCCCACCGCGACCGGCACATCCTTCAGGTCTTCGGGTCGTTTGATCCGCGAGTCCGGCCGCACGAAGATGCCCCACGGTGAGACGCCGTAACAGTCGGGCACGAATTTCCCCATTCCAGCACCGGCATTACAGACGCTGCCCCAAGCGCAGGCGCCCTGAATAACCGACCGGCCTTCCGAATACGGGCGGTCCTGCGGGCGATCGAAGTATTGCAGATCCTTCCAGCTGCTCTGGGTG
>JAFAXD010000561.1 GCA_019241285.1 Xanthobacteraceae bacterium
GCCGAAACATTCGCCGATCATTCTGCGCATTTTCAAGGAAGAGGCGGAACTCGAAGTCTGGAAGCAAGACGTCACCGGCCATTTCCAGATCGTCAAGACCTACCCGATCTGCCGCTGGTCAGGCGATCTTGGACCGAAGCAGCACGAGGGGGACCGTCAGACTCCGGAGGGGTTCTATACAATCACGCCCAATTTGATGAATCCGAATTCCAACTGGTATCTTGCGATCAACACCGGTTTCCCCAACAGCTTCGACAAAGCCAACAACCGCAATGGCACGTTTCTGATGATCCACGGCGACTGCTCGTCGAGCGGCTGCTTTGCCATGACGGACGAACAGATCAGCGAGATCTATGGAATGGCGCGCGACGCGCTCGCGGGCCGGCCGTCATTCCAGGTCCAGGCCTATCCGTTCCGGCTGACGCCGGCGAACCTGGCGCGGCATCGCACCAATCCCAACCTGGCGTTCTGGAAGATGCTGAAGATCGGCAACGATCACTTCGAGACGACGCATCTCGAACCCAAAGTTGACGTGTGCGATCGCCAGTATGTGTTCGATGCGCAGGCCCCGCCGCATTCGCCGACGCCGCTTGTGTTCAACCCCACCGGTAAATGCCCGGCTTTCGTGGTGAACCCGAAGATCGCTGGGCCGGCGCAGGAGAAACAACGCGCCGACGACCTGGAATACTCGCAATTGGTGGAAGACGACGTCCCCGTCGCCCCGATCTACACCGGCCTGGACGGCGGAATGAATCAAGCCTTCCTCGCCGAGTATCCCGGCCGAGTGATGCTTGCCAAAGCGATGCCCTATGCGCTTTACCCGCCGACGCAACTGCCACCGCTCGCCTGGATCGACAACGATGGTTCGGTCACGCACAAGTTGTTCGGCACCTGGTTCTGATCGACAGGTGCGTCAGGAAACAGTGTCCTGACACGGGACGATCTTCGGCGCTTCGGACAACTGCTCGAAACTCCGTTTCACTCTTGGTCGCGTCTGTGGCCGGGCGCCGTCGACCGGCATTTCCAATGCGCTGTTCAAGCTCGTCAGTAGAACGCCGATCTCGTTGCGCGTGGTTTGAAGCTTCCCGAACTGTTCTGTCAGGCGGCCGATCCGGTCTTGAAGCTCTTCCTTGGCCGTCGTGAAATCCTGGACTCGTTCACCCAGAGTGCGATCGCCATTGCGCTCCAGTTGATCAACGGCCACTGAAAAGCGGTCGCGGAGCGCATCCAACTCGGTTGCCAGGTTTTCCAGCAGGCTCCTGTTGGCTTGCAGAGGAGTGAGGCGCATCTCGATCTCGCCGAATTCGCCTCTCAGCGCCGTGAGGCGCGCGCCCAATCGGTCGATATCATCGAAGCGAAATTGCGCGGTTTTGACGAACTCCGTCAGGCGAACAAGGCGCGTCTCCACTTCGTCGGCGTGCTCCTTCTTTTCGACGTCCGAGAGCGCGCGCTCGATCAGATATTGCCGATGGTTGAGATCCATGAATACGGCATCGAGTGCCTGCCGCTTCTCCACGAGGGCCGCAATCCGATCTCGCAGCGGTTGCTGGCGCTGGCGGATGTCGGCGATCCGGTTGTCCAAATCGACTGCCGAGTAATAGGTGACCTGTGCGAGCGCTCTTTGCTCGGCATCAGCCAGATGTTGTGCAAGCCCGTCGACAACTGTTTCAGAACTGTTCGTCACCAAATGTTGCACCGCCTGATCGGCTTGCTGCTGCGCGATCGAAAGCGCATCGACTTGCTCATGCAAGCTTTGAAAGCGTTTCGCCGATGCATCCATTGTCTTGGCTTGGACGGCGAGCTGGTGACTCTGCCAAATAGTTCCAGCGATCAGGCAAAGCGAGGAAAGCGCCACAACGAACCAGGCAAGCCGCTGCCAGATGGGGAGCTTCAAAAACGCAGCCATTGCCGCGAGCGAGTCAAATTCGCTCAAATTGAGCGCGAACACCAACCCGATGATGACCAATCCGATGGAGACACCGACGAGGACGCTTGGATCGGTCCCCCACCAAGTCCTTATGGCGAGTTTGTCCCGGCCTAAGGTCCAGCGGGCTGGACGATCCTGCCCGACATTCGCGTGAGACTGAATTGTCATGTGCGGCCTCCCGTGCCAGCAGCGGCTAGGGATGGACTTCGCGCGGTTGCTGCCATCGGTCGCCCACGCAGCCGCGTGAGACCTTCCTGATCGCGGGCCGTCTCAACTGTGGGCGAGGCACGAAATTCGTCCCCCGCAAGGGGAATTGACGTCCCGCTGCCCCAGAATGGCCTCAATTGGCCGGCGGTGCAACCATACTTTACGTTTGGTCGCTGACATGTGATGCACGGCAGACCCGCCAAGCGCACGGATTAGTGCACCATGATTTCCGCTCGAACGCAGAGCAAGCGTCGACCCGCCGATAACGTCAATTTCAGTCGCCTGTGCTGGGGCGGACCGCTGCTTGCGCTGTCGGCTGCAGCCAGCATCGCTGCGAGTTCGGCGCTGGGGCAGCCCGCCGATCGGACGAGCCCAGGCGGCATGTTTCTGCGTTATCTGAATGCCCCTGAGGCGGGCCGCGAGCTACGCCAGCCGCCGAACCTCTGGCTTTCATTCGGCGGGTCGCGCGCGCCCGCGATGATGGACACCGGCTCGACTGGCGTCGTCGTACCCGCAACGTTGATCCCCAACGTCGATCAACTCCCCCGGCGTGGGCCCGGCACGATGCCTTATGCCTCGGGCCGAATCTTGCGCGGCGACTGGGTGCTTGTGCCTGTGACCATCGCCGGCGCCAACGGGATAAGCCTGACGACCAAGCCGATTCCGGTCCTCGCCGTTCGCAGCGCCGATTGCGTGGAGAACGCGCCAGGGTGTACGCCCGGACTAGAGGTCAGCCATCCGGTGATCGGCGTCGGTTTTGGCCGCAAAGGCCGTGCAGGAAATGACAGCGGGCCGAGCAAGAACCCGTTTCTCAACGGGTCCGAGATGGACGCGGGACACAATGGGGTGCGGCGTGGGTATCTGGTGACGCGGGAGGGCGTTCAGGTGGGGCTCACCGGCCCGGACTCGCCCGCCGGGTACGCGACCGTGCGCCTGCGCCACGACGATGAACATGAGGATTGGACGGCTGCACCGGCGTGCGTTTCGGTCAACGGGCACACGCCGTCGGCGTGCGGCACGGTTCTGCCGGATACCGGCTCGACGGTCATGTTCCTCACGGTGCCGCCCGATCAGCAGCAGGGGATCGTCCTCACCGGCGCCCCGCGCCCCGACCGACAGATCGTGGGGCCTGGAACAAAGGTGGCGATTTCGCTCGCTCCCGACGCGCAGGGGCTAGGGGCCGCGTCCGACTACAGTTTTACCGTGGGGGACATGGCCGACCCAATGGCGCCAAGCCGGGTGATCTTGCTTGAACGCGGCGACCAACCGACCTTCGTGAACACCAGCCTGCGCGTGCTCAACGGGTTCGACTACCTGTTTGATGCCGAGAATGGCATTATCGGCTATCGCTGGACCGGCCGCGTTCCGGCGGGGTCGTCGAA
>JAFAXD010000397.1 GCA_019241285.1 Xanthobacteraceae bacterium
GAACCGCCTGCAGCCCAAGCGTAATGCGCGCGTCGCGTAACGGGCGGCATTGCGAGATCGTTTGATTTGGCTTAGCAGGCCGAAGGCACGCGCCTGGACCTCGATGTCACGAACCGGCAGTCGCATCTCGTGACCGAACAGATCGCGGAGGAACCCGATTGCCTCAGCCTTCGCCGAGTTGAAGGAGCGGCTCTGGCGTTGTGTGAATTCGTGCGGGCTCACCCCGGGCCGATGCTGCTCGAACGAGACTGTTCCTGCGCTCTGCCCGGGCGCAGTTTTATGCGACATGATGCGAAAGGCAAGCGTGCCGGGATCGGGGCTGAGCTCGTTCTTCATCTGCAGCAGGAGGCGCCGGTTCTCGTCGGCTGGATCGACCTCGATTGCGAACGCCATTCGGGCTGAAGCGAGCGCGAACGCATTCAGGCGGGCAGGCTTGCGGGCCAGATAGTCCGCGTCGGCCATTTGTGCGATCGCCACCACGGCGACGTTGTGACGCTTGGCGAAAGCGGCGAGCCGATCAAACTGTGCCCGCGCCTCGCGCATCCCCGTCCGGCCGCCGGCGACGGACAGCGCATCGAAAACGATGAGCCGCAGGTCCTGACGCGACACAATCGCGTTCTCCAATTGCTTGAGCTCATGGCCGAGGTCGAACGGCCGCCCCACAACCGCCTCGTCATCGACACGCAGCGCCCGGACGCAATCGAGATCCGCACCCGCTGCCCGCAGCCGTGGATCCAACACGTCGGTATCGCCTTCGGGGCAGATGAGGACCACCAATCCCTGCCCTGCGCTTCCTTCCCCGCAAGGCCAAGCTCCACCCGAGCTGACTGCAGCGGCGATCTGCGCGGCAAGCGTGGATTTGCCGCTCCCGGGCGGCCCGGCGATGACGGTGAGCTTGCCTCGCGCAATACGGCCCGGCCACAGCCATTCGATCGGCACGGCCTGGCGCACGTTCGGGCGATGTGCTTGCTGAGAGCTTGAATTGAGTGGCACGAGGCGTCTCCTAAGGCATAAGTTCATAATTCAACTTGCGGCGCAGTACATAATAAAATATATGGTCTTTTTATTAGTATTGTGCAAGCTCAATATTAATTATATTATAGAGCCAACCCTGCTGCAGAGTGAAGAGATGGCATCTATGACGCAAACGTCGGCTATGGGGCGTCTCAAAAAACACAGGCGTTGCGAGTGGCCTGAGCGTGTTGCGCCCATCATCGCGATGCGAGGCATCTGAGGAACGAAAGGCGGGTCGACACGCGCACCCGCGAAATGTCTTCTATGTGGAACCCGGCGTGCTGGTTCGAACCGTCGTATGCTACGATGGCTCATTATCAGGAGGGCGATGGAGATTTGCTATGGAGGATCAAGAGATTCGAGCGGCTCTCGATCGTCACTGGGCTGCGTCGGACGCAAACGAGTTTGAGGCGGAGCACGACATTTACCGAGAGGACGCCGTGCTCGACTATCCGCAATCGGGCGAGCGCATCCGTGGGCGGCACCACATTCAGGCGTCCCGCGCCGCGCAGCCGAACCGAAAACATTTCACGGTACGGCGGGTTATCGGCGCGGGCGACCTATGGATTACCGAATTTATCCTGACTTACGACGGCCAGCCATCCTACACGGTGAGCATCATGGAGTTCATCGACGGCAAGGTGGCCCATGAGACACAGTATTTCAGCGACCCATTTGCGCCGGGGCCTTCACGCGCGCAATGGGTCGAGCGAATGCCCTGAGGCGCGCAAGCCGATGATCAAGGAAACAACTGCCACCTATGACGTAAACGTCATCTAAGAAGAAAACGTCATCTATGGCAGATCCGTCATTGCGAGCGAAGCGATGCAATCCAGCGCTGAGGGCTCCGTGTCGTCTACGGTGATCTTGGATCGGGGCATGCGAATGCCAATCAGCGTCCTATGCGCTTAACCGGTGAGGACGCGGTTACTTGCAACGATCAAGTCGGTTGACCCTTTCGATGATGAACCGTTTGGCGCATTCGATTAGCTGCAGCAAACATTACGTGAGGATGACGCGTGCAAACGGCATGTCGCAGCCGCGTTTTCGTCATGTGAGTTGATCTCGATGTACGAAAATTTGCTCTGTGGATGAAACTCCACTCTGGCCTCAATTACCCTCTTCCTCCGGAGCGACAAAATCACGCCTATGCAACATCTTGATCCGGCTTTCGAGGTGCTGCCGGTACGCAATCGAAGCGTCTCAGGACTTGCAAAAGTGATCTTGTCAAGGACGCCCCGGAGCTGAAGCTCGGTCTTATACCTCTTAGGAATGCTTGATCCGTGTGTCTCTCAGGCCCGCGCCGCGACGGCTTTCACCGGCTGATCGACCCCGACGCCACGATGCAGGAGGTCGAATGCCATGATGTGGCTCGCACCGGAAATGCCGACGCCGTACAGCGGGATCAGTGCCATCGGCAGGGTCTGGATCCCGGCCATGCGAGGGTCGTTGAGAAGGAACAAGGTCAGTCCGGTGCCAAGAGCTACAACAAAATCGGCGAACCCGAAAATGTGGAAGACCAAGTACCGGTTGCGGGTCTTGGGCAGCACCGTGACACGAAGAGCCATGAGCCCTGCGATGAGATCTCCCCATCCGGCGTTCTGCACAAAGACTTGAGGCAGAAGGTTGTGCGCACCGTACCAGAAGAAAAGCAGAGCCGCCCCAATGCGCCAGATATGAAATGCCGTCAGGGTCCGCAGCCCAACGCCTTCGATATAGTCACGAAAGCCCTTCGACACCGCGTAGATGATGACTGGCACGACGATGCCCAAGACAATGAGCGGAGCGAGCAAGAGCGGAGGGAAGGCGCTGTAGAGCCCCGTCTGCGCGGCGACCACCACACCCAGTCCCCACATCGCCAATACGGTCAACAGGATGCGCGTCCCGCGACGGATCTCGATGTCACGATCCATGAGATTTCTCCATTGAAAATGCCGCACAGCTCTTCGCCGGCTCCACGCTCGAGTAGACCTGCCGGCGGCAGTGTCAGGCCGTTACAGCCGGCCCTTGCGCCTATCCTCTGTGAGCTTCAGGAGCGGAGGCTGCTTCAACTGGTTATCTGGCTGGACCCTGTCCCAAAGGCTCCCCTTGCCAAGTTGCCGTCCCACTTGATCTTCCCGTCGAAGCCAGTCTTCGACGCTCTTGATGCGATTGGGATGAATTTCGTCCAGCAACGCGTAATCCCGCCGGACGATTTCGTGCTTCCAGATATTCCAGAAACCCGTGAAGTTATCACGGAAGCTCATCGTGCTTTTGTCGTTGAGATCCGCATTGTATCCAGCCGGCAGGTCAGCGGCCGTGCTGAGCGGACCACTCCAATAGGCGTCGAGCTGGGTGTCGATGTATCGCGCCGGATGGCCCGTCACCCTCTCGAACGCCGACGCGAGTTCATGATAGTCGACTTGCGCGATGGCGACTTCGAGGTTCATGCCGTTCGCGCGCTCGGGATTGTCGAAGAGCCAACGCGCGTAGTATCCGCAATCCGCGAGTGCGACGTGGGGCACCGCGCCGTTGCCGAGCGGAACCCGCCAGGTCACGACACCGTCTTCGACGGAGGGCGTCATGGGCGTCATCGCTGAGATCGCCATCTCCATGTACGGTCCCGTGGTGAAGACCGCTGCGCCCATCCGGTCCTTGTTCGCCTGGTTCTGGAACAGGATCCATTCGCCGATCCGGCCCTTGCCGTCGTAATGACCCGCGCGGAATTTGGAATCGTACCCGGCCTTCTTGAGCGCATAGTCCAGGTTGCCGTAGACGAAGAACTTGATGCTTTCTTCGATGGCGATCTCGTAGCTGCGGATCGCCCAGTACATCTCGGTCTTTTCGCCGGTATTGAAGCCATCGATGTTGACGTACGCGCCATCGCAACCACGCAATCCTTCCCGCAGCGTTGCTTCGTCGGCGAAGGTCCCCTCGACGATCTCGACGTTGCCCAGATCAAGCAGCGCCTTTGCGCGACGCGAGCTGGCATCACGGCTCAGCGCCCGAACGGAATATGCGTTGTCGGCGACCAGGGCGCCGATCACGGGCAAGCCCTGGGCGCCGGTGCCGCCAATGACGAAGATCCTGGAAGTGGTGTAGGAGGTCATGGTCGTCTCCGGTTCAGTTGCCGTGGAAGACGGGCGGGCGACCTTCGGCCTGAGCGGTCAGGCCTTCGATGAAATCGTTGGTGCGATAAAGGCCGCTATATTGCGCAGCGAGCTTGGAGAATGCCTGAGCCTCGCCAGCATCGATCGCCAAATGCGCCGATGCCAGCGTGGTCTGCACGCCGAGAGGGCCGCATGCCGCCACCTTGGTGGCGATCTCCATCGCACGATCGAGCGCGGCCTCCGGCGTCTGGGCAATCTCCTGCAGAGTACCCATGCGGAATGCGTCCGCAGCGGTCCAATGCTCCCCGGTGAGCATGTATCGCATCGCGTTGCCCCAGCCGACCTCGCGCACGAAGCGCACGGTCGAGCCGCCACCAGGGAAGCGCCCATGCGTATTCTCGTCTTGACCGAAGTTGGTGTTTGCGGCCGCGACCCGGATATCCGCTGACAGGAACAGTTCGTGGCCGAGGTTCCAGGTATCGCCATGGACGGCGGCGATCAGCGGCTTCGTGCGTTGTGCTTGACCGTAGTTCAGCGGATTGACGACGTGGGTCAGGCCCGCCAACGGACCGCCGCTGTTGGCGACCGCCCTGTAGGCCTCAACATCGATACCCCGGGAAAAATTGTCCCCGTGGCCGAACAGGATTGCGGCCCGCAGCGAAGGGTCGTGGTCATAATCATAAATGGCTCTTGCCAAGGCCTGAAATGTGGCGGGGTCGACGCGGTTTTGAACGGTCGGCCGGTTGAAGCCGAACAGCGCCACCTGGCCACGGCGTTCGATAGTCAATGTCGTGTCTGGGCTAAGCGGCACCGAGGCGAGGGTCGTGGGTTGAGCTGCGGGCTCGGTCGAAGCCTGGTGTGCGAGTTGAGTTTGGTCGGCCTGCGCACCGCGTGCGGACGTCGCCGCCGCGATCGCGGGGACCACCGCGGTGATGGTTGCGGCCGCCTTGATCAATTCGCGGCGGGCGACGGCGGGTTTTTTGTCCATTTACTGCACTCCGATTTTTTTGCCGGCCGCTCGGGCCTGAAAACTGTCTCAGTCACCCGCCAGGCAGCGACTGCTGCTACGGCACCCATTAACTCTTATTATAAGAGTGATTGTCTTGCAAGGATTTCCCAGTGTCGGACCTCGAAAAACCTTGTCCCGCGACAAAGTGTCTCTTATAATGAGAGTGTTACCCAAGGCTTCCAGCTGGGTTTCGGAAAGGGCGAGATGCGCTCGAAGGGTTTCGACGGAATGGTGTGCTCGATCGCCGGCGTCATGGCGGCGATCGGTGATCGTTGGGGTTTGGTCATTCTGCGTGATCTCGTGTGCGGCCTCAGCCGATACGAGGATCTTCGCCAATCATCGGGCGTGACCAATGCGACCCTGAGCGATCGGCTCAAGCACCTGGAGGCCAACGGCCTCATCGAGCGGCGCCGCTATCAGGTAAATCCGGAGCGGTTTGAGTACCTCTTGACCCAGAAGGGTTGGCAAATCGCGCCGATGATGCCGGTACTCGCGCAGATCGGGGATCGCTTGGGGGTGTCCGGAGCCTCAGCGCCACCGATGACGTTTGTAAATCGCCGGACGGGCAACGAGGTGCGTTGGAGTTTCATCGATCAGCAGACCGGCGAGCAGGTGAACCCTTCTGATATCGAGATCAAGGAAGGCTCCGGTGCAGACGATCTGGTCCGTTGGCGATTGTCCCGTAGGAAGCGCGGCCACACCAATCAGGTCAACGCGCCAACCGGTGCGTCAGCTGTCGACCCGGCGAACTAGTACCCACCCGCCCCTGCCGGGTTCTCGCGACTATTTCGTTTGTTGAAGCTGCCGATAGACGCCGAGCCGATCCGTGACTTGCCAATGGCCACTGATCCGATTTGTGCTGTCGAAGTAATAGATCGTCGCTCCTGACATTTCGATCGTTTTGCCTGAAGCCGGAAACCCCGGCAAATCTCCCAAATGTGTTGCGGACCAGAACCATGTCACGGCGACGCCATCATCATTTTCGAACCACGCATGCGGGGTGAATCGTTGATCCGGAAATGGCGCGCGGGACGAACGTACGCGCTCTTTGAACTTGGCGAGATCAAGGATTTGTCCATCCCAGGGATCACCAGGATCGTGTCGGATCGTATAGCTGTCGGCGAGGAAGCGATCGCATTGGCCGATTTCACCGGACGACCAAACGCGGTCAAGAAACTCCTTGAGGATTTGTTGTCTCGCCGTGAGGGGCTTCATCGGGCATCTCCGATTGCGTCATCGCTTGGCCGACCACTAGTCGCGGCCTTCAGGCGCACCCAGCGGGAACAGATGCCGATAGGGGCGCGCCTCGTCCAACGCGCGGGCGTAGCTCGGGCGCGCGAGCAGCCTGCGCCGATAGGCATGGACGGCGGCAAAACGCGCGGGGATCGGGTGCGTCCAATCGGCATAGAGCAGCGCCGGTGCCGCCGCGCAGTCGGCCAGGCTGAAACTCTCTCCGACCGCCCAAGCCCGATCGTTCATGTCTCGATCTGCCATGCGGCGGTCGAGAAGCGCGTAGGAGGTTACGAGCATCGATTTCCAAGCGGCACCGCCCTTCGCGTCATCGGGCTCGCGTCCGATCGCCATGTACACCAGCCGCCCCTGCGGATAACTGACATAGTTGTCGAAGAAGCGGTCCCACATCCGCACCTCGGCGGCGAGCAGCGGATCTTCCGGGATCAGCCGCGCCGTGTGCGGAAAGCACGCGTCGAGATATTCGATAATGCCTGTGGCCTCGAACACGAACTGGCCATCGTCGACGATCACCGGGAAGCGCTGAATCGGCCAGAGCGCGGCGAACTCGCTTGCGACCGGCTCCGATCCGTCGATCATCTTTGTCTCGAACGCAATGCCCTTCTCGTAGAATGCCGTCTTCGCCTTCTGCACATAGGAGGAGAACGGGTGCTCGTAGAGCACAATGGTCATGCCGGGCCCCCTATTTGCTGAGAACCACGTGGGTGGCGTGCTCGGTCGCCTGGTGTTCGGCGACGCGGAAGCCGAGCGCCGGCAGGTCGATCCCGGTGAACATCGCTTCGCCTTGCCCGAGCACGACCGGCGACAAGGCGAAATGCAACTCGTCGATCACTCCGGCGCGAAGATATTGCCGCACCGTCTCGACGCCGCCGCCGATCTTCACGTCGCGACCATTGGCGGCGCGCTTGGCCTGATCCATCGCCGCCGCGATGCCCTCGGTCACGATGATGAAGGTGGTGCCGCCCTCCATCTCGATCGGCTCACGCGGATGATGCGTGAGCACGAAGGTCGGCGCGTGATAGGGCGGGTTTGCGCCCCACCAGCCCTTCCAGCTTGCGTCCGGCCAACGGCCGCGGATCGGTCCAAACATATTGCGGCCGAGGATGAAGGCACCGAAGCCGTCCATCGAACGGTGTGCGTAGGCCTCATCAACGCCGTCCGAGCCGCCGCCCTGACCAAACATGGCCCGGAAGGTGCGCGTGCCGAAGAACCACTGGTGCAACTCCCGCCCCCGCTTGCCGAGCGGATTTTCAGGGCTTTGCTCGGGCCCAGCGCCGTAACCGTCGAGCGAGATCGAGAAGCCCGCAACGCGCACTCTTGTCATGACGTTCCCCACCGATTGCGATTGACAACCAGTTGACCCGATACCGCAACTGGTTTTATTCTGCAAGCAGTTTTCGCGGAGCCTACATGACCCCCCACCGCTCGGGGTGCCCCATCAACCTGACGCTGGAGACGCTGGGCGACCGCTGGAGCCTTCTCGTCATCCGCGACTTGATGTTTGGGAATCGTCGCCACTTCCGCGAGTTGCTCACGCACTCAGAGGAAGGGATCGCCTCCAATGTCCTGGCCGATCGGCTAAGGCGCCTGGAGAGCGCGCGGCTGATCTCTCGCCGCGATGACCCAACCCACAAACAGAAAGCGATCTACAGTCTGACCGAAGCCGCCATCGAGCTCGTCCCTCTGCTGGCGCAGATGGGTGCCTGGGGCCGGCGCCACACGCCGGCCTCAAGGGAGCTCTCCGTGCGCGCGCAGCTTCTCGAAGAAGGCGGACCAAAACTTTGGTCAAAGTTCATGGACGAGCTGCGGCATCTGCATCTGGACGCGCCACGACCTAAGGTTTCCGTTTTCGCCCAGCTCCAGTCCGCGTACGAAGCAGCGGTGGCGGAGGCGGGATCACATAAATAAAGCCCCTTCACGTTCATTGGCGATCGCCCCGCGAGGAGCGGCGGCAAGCTCGCCGCCCCCGGCGCCACAGACATTCATCGAAAATCCGCCATCTCGTAAAGCGGCCGGATTTCGATCTCACTCGGTCCCCGCATTGGATTGGGGCAGCGCTTCACCCACGCGACCGCCTCGTCCATGTCCTTGACGTTCCAGAGCCAGAAGCCGGCGACCAGTTCGCGGATCTGTGCGAAAGGCCCGTCACTGACCGTACGGGCGGGACCATCGAACGAAATACGCTTGCCCTGCGAGGAGGGTTTCAGGCCGTCGGCCATGACCAGGATGCCGGCCTTGCGCAACTCGTCATTGAATCGGCCCATCGCCTGCATCATTTCGGTCGTCCAGGGCTCTGGGAAATCACCCTTTTCGCTGTCTTCGGTGGCCTTCACGAGCACCATCACGCGCATCGTTTGTCTCCTTCCTTGCGCCGCCCTCATCGGCCTGCCGTCGAAACGACGAACGGAGCTCTCGGAAGCCGACATCGATTGTGCAATTTTTCCGCCGGTGGAACCGGACGGCGATCCCTCAGACCGCCCGGTTCTTTCCAGCGGTCTTCACGCCCGCCCACTCTTTTCGCAGGATGGCGTACTGCATCGTGTTCTCGAATATCGGGGCGCCGTCGTCATCCGTCACGAAGGATACGAACTCCCTGAACAATCCCTCCTGCCTCGAACGGGTTCTCCGAAATCGGATCGAAGGCCCACGCGTGCGGCCGGCCCTAGCCGCCAGTGCCCCTGAGCGAATTCGACGTTTTGATACGGCGCGCCGTAGGATATACGGCAAATATGATATGCACCCAGCGGAGCTCAAGCTGAAAATTGTCAATCCGTTCCAGGCATGAGGTATGGCGTTCGGAGCTTTTCTACACCGTCTCGATTCGATCTTCTTCGAAGGCTAGGCTGTTCTCGTGCCGTCCGACCCACTCTCCATTCTGAAGACAGTTTACGGCTATGACGCGTTCCGGGGGCGGCAGCGGGAGATCATCGAGCATGTGATCGCCGGCAACCACGCCTTCGTCTTGATGCCGACGGGCGGTGGCAAGTCGCTCTGCTACCAGATCCCGGCGCTGGCGCGACCGGGCACGGGCCTCGTTGTGTCGCCCCTGATTGCGCTGATGGAAGACCAGGTGGCGGCGCTCAGGCAGGCCGGCGTGAAGGCGGCAGCGCTCAATTCGCGGCTCTGGGGCCCTGAAAAGGATCTCCTCTGGCGCGATATCGAGAGAGGCGAGTTGGACCTCCTCTACGTTGCCCCTGAGACGCTGCTCAAAAACCTCGACCGGCTGAAATCGGCGCGCCTCTGTCTCATCGCCATCGACGAGGCCCACTGCGTTTCGCAATGGGGGCACGATTTCCGACCCGAATATCGCGCCCTCGACTGTCTCGCGGACATCTTCCCCGACATTCCGCGCATTGCGCTCACCGCTACGGCGGATGCGCCGACGCGAGCGGAGATCGTCGAACATCTGAAGATCGGCGCGCAAAACAGCTTCATCTCTGGCTTCGACCGCCCCAATATCCGCTACAGCATTGCCGAGAAAACCAGCAAGACGCAGCAGATGCTGCGCTTCCTCGAGCCGCGCCGGGGCGAGAGCGGCATTGTCTATTGTCTGTCCAGGCGCGGGACCGAGGACGTCGCCGCCGGCCTCGAGGCGCACGGTCACATCGCCCTGCCCTATCACGCCGGCATGGAGATGAAGGAGCGGGAGCAGAACCAACACCGCTTCCGACATGAGCAGGGCGTGATCATGGTGGCCACCATCGCGTTCGGCATGGGGATCGACAAGCCCGATGTGCGTTTCGTGCTGCACGTGGACCTGCCTGCCAGCATCGAAGCCTACTATCAGGAGACCGGCCGCGCCGGCCGCGACGGGTTGCCGGCCGAAGTGCTCATGCTCTATGGCGCGGAGGATATCGCGCTGCGACGCCGCTTCATCGATGAGTCTGAGGCGCCCGATGCGCGCAAGCGAATGGAGCGCCGCAAGCTCGACGCGCTGCTGGGTTTTGCAGAATCCTGCCAGTGCCGCCGGCAAGTGCTGCTGCGCTATTTCGGCGACAACTGTGAGCCTTGTGGCAATTGCGATGTCTGCCTCGACCCGCCAAAAACGTTCGACGGCAGCGTTGCCGCCCAGAAGCTTCTCTCCTGCATCTATCGCTCCGGCGAGCGTTTTGGGCAGGCACATGTCATTTCAGTTCTCCTGGGCGAGGCCGAC
>JAFAXD010000267.1 GCA_019241285.1 Xanthobacteraceae bacterium
CCCGATCACAATGGCACCTCGCCGCTTGGCCCACTTCACCAGCAATGTACCTAATCCGCCGGCGGCGGAGTGAACGAGAGCAACAGTGCCATGGGCTACCGGAAAAACGCGAGCCGTCAGCATCTGAGCCGTGATGCCGCGCGACAACGCTGTCGCCGCAACCGCATCGGAAATCTCCGGCGGCACGAGGACCGCGCGCCAGGCTGGGAGGAGGCGTTCGGACGCGTAGGCGCCGAGCGCACCGGCGTAACAGACCCGCTCTCCCGGCCTTAGGTCTGCCACACCGGGGCCGACGGCCGTGATGATGCCGGCACCTTCCACCCCGAGTACGGCCGGAAGGGATGGCACCGGATAGAGACCGCTGCGATGATAGATATCGATGAAATTGACGCCGATTGCGATCTGACGAATGCGAATTTCTCCGGGTCCGGGCTCTGGGATCCCCACCTCGGCGACTTCGAGCTGATCGCATCCGCCCGCCGCTTTCATCGCAACCACGATAGCCATTCAATCCTCCAGGTCGTTTACCCACGAGGCCTATGGCCTGCGTCAGTTCGCGCGCGGGTATTGTTTGATCTGTGACGCCGCGACGGCGAGCGCAACGCCAAGCGCGCCATCGACTAGAGCCGCGTAGGGGACGCTGGCTTTGCCGTAGGTGATGACTAACAAAGCGAGCAGTGTCGGTGTCAGGCCTGAGATCACAATGCCGAGATTGTAACAAAGCCCAAAACCGGAAAACCGGATTTGCGTCGGGAATGATATCGCCGAGAACAGGGCGACGGCGACGGCCGATCCCATGAACGCCGAGATGGCCATATACCACCACATCAGCTGAGCTTGGCCATCCGCGATCGTATCTATGCCGCGGAACAGGAGAAAGACGAGCACCGACGCGCCACACGCGCTAATGCCCAACACCCTTGCGGCGCCAATGCGGTCTGCGATCAGACCCCAAATGGGGCACGTCAGGGCCAAGATAAAAAGTCCCGCAGCATTGGCGTTGAACGTCGTGCCGCTGGAAAGGCCGTACTGAACTTGCAAGAAGGTCGGCATGTAGAAATAGACAATCAGGACCATGATCCCCAAATGGGCTCCACAGCCGGTCACGAAAAGCGTTGCGTTGACGTGCTGCCGCCAAAGGTTCAGCAGCGGGATGTTGCCGCCGGTCGCCTTGATCTTCGATATCTCCTTGAACAATGGGGTCTCGTCGAGCGAGCGGCGGAGATAAACGGCGATCAGTCCGAAAATGCCGCCGGCAATGAAGGCAACCCGCCATCCCCATGACGCGAGCGCGGCTGGATCGAGCGCGTGGGATAGCAGAGCGCCGATTGCCGCGCCCATGAAGAAGCCGAGATACGAGCCACCCATCATCCAGCCCAGCGCGTAACCGACGCGATCTGCGGGCGAGTGCTCGAACACGAAGACCGCGGCGCCGGCGAACTCGCCCGCGATCGCGATGCCCTGTGCCATTCTCAGAGTCAGCAAAATCAGCGGGGCGGCGATGCCGATCTGCGCGTAAGTCGGCAAGAGACCGATCATCAGTGTCGGAACCGCCATGGCAAAGACGGTGAACAGAAATAATTTTTTGCGGCCAATCCGATCGCCGAGGTGGCCGAGGATCACACCGGATAGCGGGCGCAGCAGGAACCCGAGCGAGAATATGGCGAAAGCCTGGAAGGTCTTGACGGCGTCCGGCATGGACGCAGGGAAGAATTGCCGGGCGATGATCACCGTGAGAAAGCCGAACACCATGAATTCATAGAATTCCAACATTGATCCGAGCGATGCGAGCACCAAGTTCTTGCGCTGCTCACGGGTCAGTCCGCGGTTGAATGCCGAATCGCGCGCAATGGCATCGCTTTCGACGATCGAGGACATGTTTGCCTCCCTGAGATGTCTTGTTGTGCAGGCAAACAATGCGGTGCGCGCACCATTCCGGCAATCCGAAGCGCGTCCATAACAGTTATGGGGATTGACCAGCTTGCCCTCCCGGTCGGCATCACCGAGCTTTGCGAGAAATCTCGGAGGAACGACCATGCAGCAACGCGTTCGACCATCGCCCCTCATGATCACGCTCAATGACGTGCCGGACACCGTGTTGGTCTCAGGTAAGCATCTGTCCGGCGGCTCGATCGGTGCCAAGATCGTCTACGGCAGGGATGCCAGCATGATCGTGGCGACGCGACAGCCCGGCTATCACTCGAAGCCTCATCTGCACGACGCCGAGCAGCTCAACTACGTCTTGGCGGGGGAGCTCTATGTCTTCATCGATCACGACGGATTCCTGGCAAAGGAGGGTGATCTATTCCGCGTACCGCGTACCGCGGTGCATTGGTCGTGGGTGCAGGGCGCAAAGCCGTGCGTGCTGCTGGAGATGCACGCGCCGCCGCTGATTGGCGACCCCGGGGTCATGGATACGGCCGTCGCGCTCTTGGATGGCGCGGAGAAGGTTGCAGACACGGTGCGCGTGCGGTCGGAATGGCCGACCGATGTCGACCAGGCTGCCGTCGAACGGCGCGTGATGGCGAAGCCCGCGTTCAGTCCGCAAGAGGATTAATCCGATGCTCTATTCGCGCAGAATTGGAGCAGCCGACCTGTTCCAGATCACCGAATTCACTGGTCCAACCCATGACGCCCTCTGGATGTTGCCGGGATTGTCGCGTGAAACCCTCGACGCCCATGCGGCCTGGCTCAACCCGGGTTTCTGGCTCCCTCACACCAATCGACTCATTTTCACGATGCAGCTCTTTGTCCTCAAAATGAGCGACCGCATCATCGTCGTTGATACGGGGGTGGGCAATCACAAGAGCCGACGTGCGGACTCGCAGAACATGCTCAACACGCCGATGTTCGATTGGCTCGAAGGGATTGGCGCGGGGCCCGACGAGGTGACGCACGTGGTTCAGACTCATCTCCATGGCGATCATGTGGGCTGGAACACCCACGTGGTTGATGGTCGATGGGAGCCGTTTTTTCAGAATGCGACATACTATTTCCCTGCGACCGATTTCGCTGTGTTCCAATCGCGCTACGAATCCGGGGAGCGGGATCTGTATGGTCGGGCATTTGCAGATAGTGTTCTCCCCATTGTCGAAACGGCGTCGACCCGTTTCGTGCGGGATGGCGACACAATCGCAGACTGTCTCGTGGCCCAAGCGGCACCCGGGCATACCGAGGGTCAGCTGACTTATTCGCTCCGGTTGGCGGACGAGCCCGAGTACATCTTCTCAGCCGACGTGCTTCATTCGCCGATGCAGGTGTTGTTTCCCGAGATCAACAGCCGCTGGTGCGAGCTCCCGGAGGTGGCAGGCAAGACGCGGCGGGCTTTGCTGCATCATGCGGCTAAGAACGCCGCGGTCCTGCTGCCGGCTCATGCCGCGGGGCTTGGCGGTTGGCAGATTGCAGGCCAAGGCGATGGATTCCTGGTACAGTTTGCGTGACGGGTGAAACACCGATCGATCCAGTCACCGAGGCCTTGCGACATTCATGCACGCAAAATCGTTTGATTATGCGCCGCTGTTGCGGCGCGGATTGCCACTGCCTGCGGTCAAGTGGACGGGCTCTGCCCGCTACAACTTCACCGGCGGCAACAATGACGGCGATCAGGTGCCGGTCGAAGATCTTATCGTCGCGGCAAGGACCGTGCTCGAGCGCGAGGGCAGGACGCTTGCGACCTACGGTCTCGCAAGCGGTCCGCAGGGCCATCGGCGGCTACGCGAATTTCTGGCGTTGAAATTGAAACGCGATGCCGGGTTGCTCTGCCAGAGCGAGGACACTTGCTCACCTCGGGCTCGCTCCAGGCCCTCGATCTGATCAATGGTGTTCTGTTGGAGCCAGGTGATACCGTGATCGCCGAGCAGGAAACCTATGGCGGGGCGTTGACGCGTTTCAACCGCCTCAAGGTGACGGTGGTCGGAATTCCGCTCGATGGCGAAGGCCTTCGGATTGATTTGCTGGAAGTTGCGCTGACCGATCTTAAGCGACGCGGCATACGGCCGAAATACATCTACACCATCCCGACCGTACAGAATCCGACCGGCACGATCATGGGCGTGCAACGGCGCCGGCAGTTGCTGGACATCGCACAACGGCACAACATCCCGATTGTTGAAGATGATTGTTACGCAGATCTTATCTGGGATGGTCATCGTCCGCCCGCAATTTACGCAATGAGTGAGCGCGACGACATCATTCATGTTGGCTCGTTTTCAAAATCAATCGCGCCGGCTTTGCGGGTCGGCTATGTTGTTGCACCATGGGACGTGCTCTCACGCATGCTGGCGATCAAGGCCGATGCGGGCTCTGGTGCGCTGGAGCAAATGGTTCTTGCCGAATATTGCACTGACCATTTCCATGCGCACGTGCCCGAGCTCAGAAAAGCCTTGCGACTGAAACTGGACACGTTGATCGCGGCCCTGGAAGAAAATTTTGGAACCTCGGCAGAGTTCGAGGATCCAAAGGGCGGTATCTTTCTCTGGGTGAAATTGCCGGACGGCGTCGACACCCGAAAGCTGTTTCAAGCCGCCTTGGCTGAGGGCGTTGCAATCAATCCAGGTCCGGAGTGGTCCACAGACGCATCCTACGCGGCGAGCCGGATGAGGCTCTGTTTCGCGAGTCCATCCGTGGATGAGATCCGGCGTGGTGTCGCGGTTCTCGCGGAGGTATGTCGGCGCGAATTCGGCGTTCCGCGACGCATCGCTAACATCGCAAGCAGAGGGTCCTGACCGTCCAGGTCGGTCAGGAGCGATCGATTCAAGTGCCGTGAGGCGGACCCGTCTAGATCCTCATAGCCGTCGGCCGATCGATTTTGTATGGTGAACTCCTTCTTGCCGGAGGAGACACCTCATGAGCAATACCAATCAAGCCATCGATGTCGGCCACGATATCCGTGCGGCGATCCGCAAGCATTGGGTTCTGTTCCTCATTCAAGGCGTGATCATGGTGATTCTCGGGATCCTGGCGGTGGGCGAGCCGATGGTCGCCACGATCGCTGTGACCCTGTTTGCTGGCTGGCTGTTTCTGTTCAGTGGGATTGTCGGCCTTGCCGGACTGTTTACCGCGCATCGGGTGCCCGGGTTCGTCTGGGCTCTCATCACGGCGATCCTGGCGATCATCGTCGGCATTTACCTGATCTGGCGGCCGCTGTCGGGCATGGTATCGCTCACCCTCGCGGTCGGCGCCTTTTTCGGCGCCCAGGGAATTGTTCAGATCATCACGGCGATCGAGCACCGCCGCGTATTGCGATCATGGGGCTGGGTTGTGCTGACCGGCATCGCCAACATCATCCTGGCCCTCATCATCTGGGCCGGCTTTCCGGGCACGGCCGATTGGGTGCTTGGCCTTCTGTTCGGGATCAACCTGTTGCTCTGGGGCTTCTCCTTGATCATGACAGCGATTGCGTGCCGCACCGTGGCTGAAGCGCCGACGCCCAACGCGCCGGCGGCGCGCTGAGACTAGAACGGCTCAAGCTCACGCAACGCGGGGATGACCTTCTCGCCGAACAGGCGGATTGATCGCATCAGATCGGGCTCGGGCAAGTCGGCGAAGTTGAACTCGCCCATGAACACATTGAACACGCCGTCGCGCGCGGCGGTGGCGATCTGCTGAGCGACGGTTTCGGGCGAGCCGATGAACACCAGCTGGTTCTTGTGCAGGTAGTCGGGATTGAACAGGTTCGCCATGATCTCGGACGCGCCCGGCTCGCCACGTCCAACAAACTTGCTCGCGTGTTTGCGCACCCGATCCTCGAACGTTTCGCCCAGCTCCGGCTTCGGCAGGAAACCCTCGTAGGCACGTGAGGCGCGCACCAGCGCCGTATCGAGCGCCTTCTCGTCACTCTCGTCGACGTATACGACCGTGCAGTAGGCGATATGCGGCTTGCGGCCAGGGTTGAGCTTTGCCCAGTCGGCCAGGAAGGTGCGGTAGCGCGGCGCCGCGTCCGGGCGCGGATAGACCAGGAAGTATCCCGGGTTGATTGCATTGCGGGCGCAGAATTCGAGCGTCTGCGGGTCGCGGCTCATCATCCAGAGTGGGGGATGCGGCCGTTGCACCGGCTGCACCGAGATTTCGGCGCTATCGGTGTGAAACTCCTCGCCGTGAAACGAGAACGGCTGCGCTTCCCCGAATGCCGCGCGCATGTAGTCCACGAATTCCAACGTCGGCGATTTGCGATGGCTGTAGTCGAGCCCGAACGGCCGGAAATAATCAGCGTTGATGCCCGGGACGAGGCCGAGCTCCATGCGGCCGCCCAGCATCTGGTCGACGATCGCAATCTCCTCTGCGAGCCGCAGCGGATGATAGAGCGGGACGATGTACCCCATCGGACCGACCCGCATGCGCTTGGTGCGGGCCCCGGCGCCGACAGCATAAAGGCTCGGCGAGGACATCCAGCTCTCGTCGGGGCGGAAATGGTGCTCGACGCAGAAGCTGTAGTCGAAGCCGAGTTCGTCACAGAGCGTGAGCTCGCGCCACAGCTCCTCATAGCGCTGGTGCGGTGTCAGCCCGGGCTTGTTCCAGATGTGAGAGAAATGCGCGAACTTCATACTCAGAGACCTCTTCGAATCGGGACGCCCTGTAGACACCCATTCGCAGGCGGGCAAGCGGTGGCAGCATTGCGCTAGGTCAACGCCTCACACCGGGTGTTGCTCCAAGGCAACAGTCGAGACCATTTTTGCGATTGCGGGCCAATTTTGGTGCCGCCCTACCGCGGCTTCCGGCTCGGAAATGGCGCCCCGGCGCGCCTGCCATCATTCAGCCAAAGCGGGGTTGTTGGATCTTCACAGGGGTAGGGGGATCTCACGTGATGGCAAAAAGCCGTTTTTCTGCTGCTGCGACCGCATTGTTATTGGTCCCGGGAGCATTTTCTGCGCTGGTGATCTCAACCGACGCACAAGCCAGAGAATCGGCGGACTGCGAGGCAGCCGCTCAGGTCGCGGTTTTGCCGACACCGATGGCACCTTGGAAAGGCGCGCCGTTGCGCGTGATCTTTGCAGCCGAGAAGCCGATCAACGGCGAACTCGCGCTGATCGCTCCGGACGGCACCGTCGCCGCAAAATCGGGCGACCGTCAGGGCGGGCCCCCTTATTTCTGGCTTGCAGAAGTGGCCGCGCCTGCCGCAGGCACTTGGCACGCGACACTGACCCGCGCTGACAGCTCGGGCGCATGCGGCACGATTACCCGCGACATTCCGGTGGCCGATCGCGAGCCGGCGAAGCCGCACGGTGTGGGCGGCAGCGTCTGGCCGATCCACAACGAATGGGATCGCGCGACCGAAAACCTTTACTCCGCGTGGATCCAGAAACTGTTTGATTCGCCGCTTGACGCCCCGCCGTCCTGGGCGGCGTTGCACGAAGTGCTGCGCGACCGCTCACGCAACGTGCTGTTCGACTATCTCGGCCTGCGCGAAGACCAGATGGGCATGATCGTCCGGCCTGATTGCGCCGATCTTCCCTACTTCTTGCGTGCCTACTTCGCATTCAAGATGGGATTGCCATTCGGGTATTCGAAATGCTCGCGCGGTGGTGGCGGCAAGGCACCGACGTGCCCGTCCTGGTTCAACATTCAGAATCAAGAGCCGCCCAAGCCGACCCCGAATACTCAAGCGAGCTTCGCGCCGCCCGGGCTGCAGATCGCCGCGAACAGCGCCTTTGACCTGCCGCCCGAGGCGACCACCACGCGCCCGAGCAGGGCAGTGCCGTCCTCTACCAATATGACGGCTTCGTTCGGACACTACCTTTCGGTCGTCGGCGACGGGGTGCATTCCGGTTCCGGCCGCACGGCACTGAACGACAACAACACCGACTACTATCCGGTAGCGCTCACGCAGGATGCGTTGCGCCCGGGAACGATCTACGCTGATCCCTATGGCCACGTATTGATGCTGATCCGTCGCGTGCCGCAGACCGCCGAGGGCGCTGGTGTGTTCCTCGCCGTTGATGGCCAGCCGGATGGCACTGTCGCGGTCAAGCGCTTCTGGCGCGGCAATTTCCTGTTCGCTCAGGACCCCAATGTCGGAGGC
Organism: Xanthobacteraceae bacterium; assembly: GCA_019241285.1. Lineage (GTDB taxonomy): Bacteria > Pseudomonadota > Alphaproteobacteria > Rhizobiales > Xanthobacteraceae > JAFAXD01. Next base: position 8,018 of record JAFAXD010000267.1, read on the forward strand.
CCTGGGTTCAAGCGCTTCCGTCCGATCGTGCGCGAAGCCAACGGGGCACTGCGCCGGCTCACCAACGCCGAGATCGCCAAGAATGCCGATTACGGGGACTTCTCGACTGAGCAAGCAGCGTTGGGTGTCGAAGCTTTCTATGATCGCATGGACGAGGTGATGTCGCCGGCGCCGCTCGATCCGCAGCGCGCGCTGGAAGAAGTCATCACTGCGCTCGATGAGCAGGTGAAGACGCGCGTCACTTCGGTCGAGAACGGACGCAAGTTCCAGGGCAGCGGCAAGGGCGATGCCCAGATGCCGGATGGCCCGTCCATCTTCGAGACCACCGGTGCGTGGGAAGACTTTGCCACGCCCTCGCGCGACCTGCGTCTGCTGATCGCGATCGATGTCGTGCGCAATTTCCCGGATCGTGTCGCGCGCCAGCCTGGCCGCTACGCGATGCCGGCTGGCAAGAGCGCCGCCGACGTGAAGGCTGGGTTGGAAGCCGTCCTCGCCAAGGAAATGGCGACGCGCAAGTTCTCCTATTTGCGCAGCGACGGCTCGACCTGGACACTGGCTCTCAAGGATGTGCTTGAGCGCGCGCCGGCGCTGGAGATGGCGTACAACGTCAATGACTGCGTCGAATTGCGCTGGGGCGCGACCCAGGGCAGCGATGAGGCTGCAACCTGCAAGCGGCACGCACCGGCCGCACAGCACGCCAAAATGAGCACATATCGCGCCTGGTTCCACGACCGCCGGCGGCCGACACGCGGGGTGTAGCTCCGAGCTTTCGAGATTCGTTTTTGTTGTTGACCATCGCCGGGCTCGTCCCGGCGATGGCATTTCGAGGGTTGGGTTACTTCGGCGGCAGGGCGACGATTGCTTCCACTTCAAACAGAGCGCCAGGGCGCGCCAACTGCGGCACGCCGATAGCCGTGCTGGCCGGCGGTGCGGACGTGTTCACGAACTTGTCGCGCACCTCGCGAAAGTGCGCGATGTTGGTGGCGATATCGACGATGTAGGTGTTGAGCTTGACGATGTCGGAAAAGGTTGCGCCGACGGAATCGAGAGCAGCCTTTACGTTTTGAAAGGCAATCTCCATCTGCTCGCGCGCATCAGCTCCCATCCGACCGGACTTGTCGATGCCGAGCTGGCCCGCGAAATAAACCGTGCGTCCTGGGCCGGTTATCTCAACAACATGACTATATCCGGGCGGCTTTTGCATCGTATCAGGATTGGAGAAGCGAACGCCAGCGGCCATTGTCTTGCTCCCGTCGTTTGATTGCGGAAAGGCTTGCAGAGACGCTAGTGCTTCTCCCGTTCCACGATCAGTTGCGGGTCCGTGATGCGGCCGCGCTCGATGATGGTGCGCCCGTCAAGCATCACGGTGCAGTCGCGCATTGGCACGTCGTAATGTCCCCGCGTCGTGCGCTTACCGCCGCCCTGCGAGTTTGGGCCGGTCGAGAACAGGAAGTTGCCAGGAAACACACGCGCGGCGGCGCGGTTGCGTTCCGGCTCGGCGCCGTTCAGACCCATCCAATACCAGCGCGCCTGCGGGTTCATGCCCCAGCCGAGATGCGACACCGCATAAGGGTCCTTGTCCTGTTGGCCTTCCTTGCCGTCCTCCAGCCAGTCGCGCATCAGCTTGGCGTCGAGGCCGCCGTCAATCTTGGTGACGTGGCCGTCGCGGATCTCAAGCCGCACCGGATCGGTGACGAACCGGCAGTACGGCAGGATCACGATATCGCCGGGCTGAAACACGACTGTGCCCGTTGCGCTGCCTTCATTGGGGAACGTGTGGATGTGGCCGGCACCCCAGTGATCGAAATGGCCGGGCTCATCGGCATAGCCCCATTGGGTCATGACCGGATACTCGCCGCAGCGCCAAGTCAGATCGGTGCCGGCTTCGGAGACGACCCGCACCTCCTTGGTGCTCCGGTAGAGGCCTTCCGCGTACTTGCAGGCATCCTTGAGCCCCGGCGGCGACATCAGTTGCTCGAGATCGTCAGGCGCGTCGATGATCATCAGGACGCGCACCTTCTTATCCATGACGGTCTTGAGCCAGCGCGCGAACAGCGGCACGTGGAAGATCACGATGATGTCCGCGGCGGAGAGGGCTTCCAGCGTGCCCTTGCACTTGCCAATGGTGGGCACACCCACTTTGGTCCAGCCGGGAATGGAGTTGACGCACATCTCGTAGGCGTCGGCTCCCAGCTCGTCGGCGGCCGCAAACGTCGCCTGGATATACTCGCGGCGGGTGCCGAGATCGGAGACGAGGGCGATGGTTTCGCCGGGCTTGACTTTGCAGAGCTCGAGCTCGCGCTTGTAGAGCATGGCGAGCTTGGCGGGATTGACGTCGGTCGGGTGCGAAGCTGCGTTGATCATGTTTGACGCCTCAAGCCGAATGGAGCGAGCGGGTAGCTTAGAGCGTCTCCGCGAAGAAGTCGCGCATCAGCATGTAGGATTTGCGGCAGAGCTTCTCGTCATAGCGGGTCGGCCCGGCATTGGCCGTTGGATCGCAGAACGAGTGCACAGCACCGCCGAACATCATCAGTTGCCAATCGACATTGGCCTTTGTGAGCTCGTCCTCGAGGGCGTCGATCATCAGCTTGGGCGTGATCGGATCGGCCGAGCCATGGATGGCCAGCACACGCCCCTTGATGTTGCAGGGCGTGGCGGCAACGACCGGATTGGGATTGGTCACATGAAACACGACCACGCCCTTGAAGTCAGCGCCGGCGCGGGCCTGTTCCAGTGCGAAGCCGCCGCCGGCGCAGTAGCCGATCGCGGCCTTCTTGGCAGGGTCGATCAGGCCGAGCGCGTTCGCCTCCGCAAGCAGTGCATCGTAGCCCTTGCTGCCACACGCCAGGGTGAAGGGGAGATCCTGATGCACGGCGCGCATGCCAGCGGCGAGCTCCGGCTGGGTCTTGGGTTTGTCGCCATAGCCGGTGCCGAACATGTCGATCATCAACACGACATAGTCTCGCCCGGCGACCGTCTGTGCCTGCCCGATCGTATCTGGCGAGACGCCCTTCCAGTCGGGCTGCATGAAGATCGCCGGGCGCTTGCCCTACACGCTCCCGTCAAACACCAGCAGGCCCTCGAACTTCCGGCCATTGACCTCATACGGCACCTTCTTCTGCGCCATCGTGCGTCTCCCCGTTGTGCTGTCGTTCAGGCGGCGTTGCTGGGTTTTGCCTTGGCCCAATAATCCGCTTGCGCCTTTGTGGCACTAAGCCGGCCAGCATCTTCGAAGCCGGGCGCCATCGAAGCCGCGGTGCCGGCGAGCACTTGATGATGCTCGATGTTGAGAAGTCGCAGCCAGCTCTGCTGCCCCATTGTCAGTCCAATCATGCAGCCGAGCTCGACGAGCTCGGCCTCATTGAAATGCCGGTAGAGGCGTTCCCAAAACGCATCGTCGGTCTCGAGGTGCCAGACGATTGCCTCAGCGTAGGCGAGGGCCGCCTTCTGGCGATCGTTGTAGGCGGTGGACTTCTCGAAATTCAGCAAATCGAGAACCTGATCCTCGATGACGGCGCCGCTCTGGGTCGCTTTGACGGAGCGCTGATTGCCGCAATACTCGCAGCTCACCGAGCGCGAGACGTAAAGCCGGCACAGTTCCTTGATCGCGTGATCGAGCACGCCATTGCGGAAAATGTTGTTCCAGGAATCCGCAAAGAACCAGAAGCAGGCCGGAACATGCGCGCGGATCGCTGAGCTTTCCGGCCGCGGCGTGCCCTCGCGCTGGCAGCGCTCCATCTCAGCCCGCATCCGGGCATCCATTTTGTCCAACGGGACGTAGCTGATCCGCTGCTTGGCCATTCTCGGAGCCTCCCTAAAGTTGATAACGGTAACATCTATCATGGTGCGGGCTGCACCGGTACTCTAGGTCAGGCCGGGCTTTACCGCATGGCGCGGCAGCGAGACGGTGTTCGCGGTATTGATCGCCGTTGCGGTTGGCTCTGCAGCGGCTTTTGACCCGCCCCCAGTTAAGCGACGTGAGCGCATGGCTTGATAAGCACCTTGCCAAGTAAAAAGCGAGCGATGCGGAGGAGGCGAGTCTCGGGCTCCGAGCCACGCGGCATGAAGAAAGCCGGTCACCGCCGGCCGCTGCTAGTCATCGACGGCGACTCGTTTGCGCATCGCGCCTATCACGCGCTGCCGAAAAGCATTATGCGCCGCGGGCGCAAGCCCGCCGGGGCGATCCTCGGCTTCGCGAACTATTTGCTCCGCTTCTATCAGACGGAGCAGCCGCGCGCGGTGCTGGTCGGCTGGGATACGCTCACGGCCCCGACTTATCGGCACGAAGGATTTGCCGCCTACCAGAGTGGCCGCGAATTCGACGACGCGATCGTCGAGCAGCTCGACGTCATCCCCGAATTCGTCGCAGCGTGCGGCTTCGCCAACGCGAAGGGGGCGGGCTACGAGGCCGACGATTTTCTCGCGGCCGCAGCCACCGCCGAGGAGCGGCGCGGCGGGACCGTGGTCGTGGCGAGCGGCGACCGCGACTCGTTCCAACTCGCCTCCGATGCGACCACGATCCTGTTCCCGGTTCGCGGGGGCGAACCGGCGCGCATCGGGCCTAAGGAAGTTCAGGAACGCTACGGCGTCGACCCCAAGCAGGTCCCGGATTTCATCGCGCTGCGCGGCGACCCGTCAGACAAGCTGCCGGGCGCCGCCGGTGTGGGACCCAAAGGCGCGGCCGATTTCGTGCGCCGCTACGGCAGCCTCGAGGCCATGCTCAAGGCTGGGCTCTTTCCCAAGCAAGCCGAGCAATTGCGGCTGTTTCGTGCGATCGCCACCCTGAACACCAAGGCGCCGCTGCCACGGCTCCCCGACCAGAGGCCAACCTGGGACAAGGCCGCGGCACTGGCCCGGAATTGGGAGCTGCAACAACTCGCCGATCGCCTGGAGAAGCTCGCGTCAGGATCCTAAACCTTCGAACAGCACCGTCGAGATATAGCGCTCGGCGAAATCCGGGATCACGGTGACGATCATCTTGCCGGCGCTCTCCGGCCGCCGCGCGACCTTGAACGCCGCGGCCAAAGCCGCGCCGCTGGAAATCCCGCACGGGATGCCTTCCACGCTCGCCAGTTTGCGCGAGGTGCCGATTGCCTCGTCGTTGCTCACGGTGACGATCTCGTCGATCAGCTTGGTATCCATCACATCGGGAATGAAGCCGGCTCCGATCCCTTGGATCGGGTGCGGATGATGCGTCCCGCCGGACAGAACCGGGCTCAGCTCCGGCTCGACGGCGATCATTTTCAACGTCGGCTTGCGCGGCTTGAGCACCTGGGACACGCCGGTGAATGTCCCGCCGGTGCCGATGCCGGAGACGATGATGTCGACACCGCCGTCGGTGTCGCGCCAGATCTCCTCCGCCGTCGTGCGCCGATGAATCTCCGGATTGGCCGGGTTGGTGAATTGCCCCGGCATCACCGAGCCCGGGATTTCCTTGAGCAACTCCTGCGCCCGCGCCATCGCGCCCTTCATGCCTTGCTCGCGCGGCGTAAGATGAAGTTCGGCGCCGAGAAAGACGAGCATCTTGCGGCGCTCGATCGACATCGAGTCCGGCATGGTCAGGATCACCCGATAGCCGCGCGCGACGCCGGCGAAGGCGAGGGCGATGCCGGTGTTGCCTGACGTCGGTTCGATCAACGTTGCGCCTGGCTTGATCTTGCCCTCCCGCTCCAGCGTCAGGATCATGTTGACGCCGATGCGATCCTTGACACTCGCCATCGGATTGAAGAACTCGAGTTTGAGCAGCACGTCGGCCGTAATCCCTTCGGCCTTGCACAAGCGAGCGATGCGCACCAGCGGCGTGTTCCCCATCGTCTCGATGATGCTGTTGTAGATGCGGCCGCGTCCGGGTGCATCGAAGCGAGGCGTTGGAGCTTGCGTGCTGTCGTTCATGATACTCAGGCCTGCAGCTGGCGCGCGATGAACGCTTTCACCATGGCGCGCGCCTTGTCGGTCTGAGGACCTTCCTTGGCAACCCATTCGTGCGGACTGTCCTCAAATACGTGAAACTCGCAGGTGCCGCCCGCGGCCTTGTAGGTGGCGGCGAATTTCTCCTGCACCTCGGGCAGCACGTTGTCGTCGAGGGCGCCCTGCATGATCAGTAGCGGAACGAGCGACACGTGCTCATGCCGGTCCAGGATTTCCTGCGGGTTAGCCTCGTGGATGGTCTCCCAAGGATTGAAGTAGATCTTGTTGAACTTGACCATCTCCTCGCGATTGCGGCGCTCGGCGTTCTCGAACCGCGCGAATGTGTTGCTGATCGGCGAGCGCGTTGCGACGTAGGCCACGCTCGCATCAACCTCCGGCGCTTGCGGCAACGGGATCGCGCTGTAGCGCTCGTCATGCGGGCGCAGTGCCAGCAATTCGGCAACGTGGCCGCCGCTCGAACTTCCATACACGCCGATGTTGGACGGGCTGCCGTTCCACTTCGGCGCGTTCAGCTTCAGCCAGCGCACCGCATAGTTCGCGTCCTGGACGCTGCCCGGGTAGGGCGCCTCCGATGCCAGCGTGAGGTCGACGGCGACCACCAGCACACCGCTGGCCGCGATCGCACGATCCATCGGCTCCTCGGCGTGGCGGTCCTTGTTGTTCCAGGCGCCGCCGTGCAGGTCGAGTACCGTTGGGAACGGCCCGGAGCCCTTCGGTTGATAGATGCGCGCCATCAGCATGCGGCCAGCGGCATTGCGCCGGAACTCGACCTCGCTCACCGACACGTCGTATTGGCCACCCGGGTTGTAAGCGGGTGCATTCGCCGCGCGCGCGGCCTGCGGCCGCAGCCCAAGAACACCAGACACTCCACTCACGCCGATTGCGGTCATGATCCTACAAGCGTCTCGCCGATTGATACGCGCGTTGGCCACGCTTGCCTCCCTGTGAAAATTGTTGTCGGGCTGGATTATCGGTCAGGCGCGGGAAGGTAGGCAAGACGCCTGCCGGGTATGTCTGCCGGTACAACTGGACAACCTCCCGTGATCGGAGTCAGTTTGGATCGATGGATAAGACAGCATTCAGTGTTCGCGAGATCCTGGCCGGGCATGCGCCCAAGGACTCGCCCGTGACGGTAAAGGGCTGGGTGCGCACCCGGCGCGATTCCAAGGCCGGCATTTCATTCGTGCACGTGTCCGATGGATCGTGTTTCCACCCGGTACAAGTGGTGGCGCCCAACACGCTCGCGAACTACACCGACGAGATCCTCAAACTCTCGGCTGGCTGCGCGGTTGAGGCGACTGGGACGATCGTTCCGTCGCCCGCCAAGGGACAGCCGTTCGAGATGCAGGCGAGCGCCATCCGGGTGATCGGTTGGGTGGACGACCCGGAGACCTATCCGATCCAGCCCAAGCCGCACACGCTCGAGTTCCTGCGCGAGGTCGCGCATTTGCGCCCGCGCACCAACGTCATCGGCGCAACCACCCGCGTGCGGCATACGCTCGCCAATGCGATCCATCGCTTCTTCGACGAGAACGGATTCTTCTGGGTCAACACGCCGATCATCACCTCGTCCGATGCGGAAGGGGCCGGCGCGCTGTTCCGGGTCTCGACCTTGGATCTCGCCAACCTGCCGCGCACGCCGCAGGGCGGCATCGACTTCGCCCAAGATTTCTTCGGCCGCGAAGCCTTTCTCACGGTGTCGGGCCAGCTCAACGTCGAGGCCTACTGTCTCGCGCTGACCAAGGTCTACACCTTCGGGCCGACGTTCCGCGCCGAGAACTCCAACACCAGCCGGCACCTTGCCGAGTTCTGGATGATCGAGCCGGAGATCGCCTTCGCCGATCTGTCCGATGACGCGGATCTCGCCGAAGGCTTACTGAAGTTCACGCTCAAGACATTGCTGGAGCAGCGTCCCGACGATCTCGCGTTCTTCGGCGAGCGCATCGAGAAGGGTTTGGTCGCCAAGCTCGAGGGTATCGTCAATTCGGAATTCGTCCGCATGGACTATTCCGAGGCGGTCTCAGTGCTGGAGCGTGCCAAGGAGAAGTTCGAGTTCCCGGTGCGCTGGGGCATCGACCTGCAGTCGGAGCACGAGCGCTATCTCACCGAGAAGCACGCCAAGAAGCCGGTGATCGTCATGAACTACCCGAAGGACATCAAGGCGTTCTACATGCGGGTCAACGACGATGGCCGCACCGTCGCCGCCATGGATGTGCTCGCGCCCGGCATCGGCGAGATCATCGGCGGCAGCCAGCGCGAAGAGCGGCTCGACGTGCTTGATGCCCGCATGACCGAGCACAGCATCGACAAGGAGCACTACGGCTGGTACCGCGACCTGCGCCGCTACGGCACGGTTCCGCACGCCGGCTTTGGTCTCGGCTTCGAGCGCACCATCGCCTATGTCACCGGCCTCGCCAACGTGCGCGACGCGATCCCGTTCCCGCGCACGCCGGGCAATGCGAGGTATTGAGTTTGTTGGTGCTACGGACCTCGTCCTGAGGAGCCTTGGCCCTGTTGGGCCAACGCGTCTCGAAGGACGGCCACAATGTAGGCCTGCGTTCTTGGCCATCCTTCGAGACGCTCACGCGCTGTCGCGCGTGAGCTCCTCAGGATGAGGGCTGCGGTTGGTTGCGGCGCTTCAACAGGTTCAGCCCTCATCCTGAGGAGCGTGGCCCCGCTAGGGGCCAGGCGCCTCGAAGGATGGCCGCGAGCACCCAGTCGCAGCAAACATTCACATCGTCTCAGGATGAGTGCCGCAGAGCTACTTCATCCGGGCGTTTGCTGCGTCGACGTAGCTCAGGTCGGTGTACTTCTGCACGTCCATCGGCTGCGGGATGAATCCGAGTTTGTTGGTCTCGGTGATGTTCGCCTGCAGTGCGGCGACATCCGGCCGGCCGGCCGGATCGTGATAGAAGTCGCTCTCTTTCTTGAACGCCCAGCTCTCGAACCGTGCCGGCGGCTGCTTGGTGAAGTCGGCCAAGAGCTTCACGGCTTCGGCGTGATTTGCCGGATCCATGAACCAGCGCACTTCGCGAATGTGATCTTCAAGAAAGTCGATGATGGCCGCGCGATTTTTCTGCAACGTCGGGGCGCGGCCGGTCATGATGATCATCTGCGAGCGGCCAATCGCGTCCTGCTGCGTGAACAGCGTGCGGGCCATCGCCCGCAGCTCCGGATCGGCACTGAACGGCCGCACGGATGAGATCAAGGTCACCTTCTTTTCCTGCAGCTGCGCCTTCATGGTGGGGAAGGGAACCTCGATGATCGTCACGTCGCCCTTGGGGTTGATGCCGTTCTTCGCCAGCATGGAGCGCATCGCAATGTCGACGGCGCTGCCGGCGCCATTGGATGCAATCACCGTCCCCTTGAGATCCTGCAGGGTCTTGATCGGACCATCCTTCAACACCATGAACTCGTTGCTGTAGTAGCCCGGAACGCCGTCCTGGAACACATCGGAGATGACCTTCAAATCATCCATGTGCCCGTTCTGCACCGCGAGTGGAAAGCTCGAGTAGGCCAAAGGCGCGAGATCGATCTCGCCGGTCGCGAGCGCCGTGATCATGGTCGGCGTGCCGTTGAAGTGTGTTCCTTCAATCGTGTAGGTCACGTTCTCGTGCGTGGCGACGCCCTTGGGTCCAAAGAGCTGGAATGGCGCATCCGCGCCGGCAACGACCCACCCGATGCGCAGCTTCACCGGTTCTGCGGAGGCCGGAGCCAACGCG
>JAFAXD010000359.1 GCA_019241285.1 Xanthobacteraceae bacterium
TCGGCGGTAATGTCGGCCCGCAGGTGCACCAAATCTGAGAGATCATTGGCAATGGACGCGGCCTCGTTGCGCATGTCGGGCAAAACGGCGCCGAGCAAGATCGCGCTCCGTACCGCCTCGAGCGCATCTTCAGGGCGCACCACAATGGCCGGCGGTGGCCGGCGTCCCATTCGCTGAAGCGCCGCCAAAACCTCGGCAATTGTTGCGCGCCGCTTGTCGAGGGACGCCCGCAGTGTGCCCTCCTTGTCTCCCAAGGGTTGCAGCCGCGCTTCGCTGCTAGCGATGCGATCCTCAACCATGCGCACCCGCCCAGCGGTTTCGATCAGCGATGCGCTCAGTTTCCGCCGGTCTTCGCCGATGGCCTCGACCTCACGCTGCAGGCGCTCGGTGGTTTCCGCGGCTTTCTTTTGTTGGTCACGCAGCGCCTCCAGTTCCTGGGTGCGCTGTTTCAACGGATCCGGTGCTGCGGTCTGCGCCACAGCGACAGGCCCCGCCTGGAAAGCGAGGAGGCCTGCCGCAACGACGGCTCGGCCGGGCGGGCGGTCTAACGCGAGGATCATACCCAGTCTGCAAACAGTGCGGAAAATGTTGCTCAAGCGCGCCGGGCGCGCCTCCATCAGTGGCAAGCGCCGTGCCAAGTCGACCTTCTTGTCCCGCATCTAAGTCCACATTGAGGCGGCAGCTTGACTGTCGGCGAAACCCCAAGCGTTGTCGTCTCAAGCCCGATGGTACGGATGCCCGGTCAGGATGGTGGCCGCCCGATAGATCTGCTCCAGGAGCATGATGCGCACGAATTGGTGCGGCCAGGTCGCGCTGCCAAATGCGAGCGTCAGGTCCGGCGGTCTGGTGAGATTACGGGTCAGGCCGTCGGCACCGCCAATCAGGAAAACAACCGCGCTGCGCCCACCGTCGCGCCAGCGCGCCAATCGCGCAGCAAGCTCCTCGCTGGTAAGGCTTTGTCCGCGTGCATCGAGGGCGACGCTCGCGTAGTCCCCGCTGATCACCCCCGTCAGCCCGACACCCTCCTGGGCGATCCGCTCCTCCGGCCGGCGAGCCCGACTTTCATCAATTTCGACAATCTCGATTGGATGGAGCCCAATAGTGCGGCCAAGCTTGCCTGCGCGCTCGAGATAACGCCCGGCAAGTTCCCGCTCAGGGCCGGCCTTGAGCCGGCCGACCGCCGCAATCGTGAGCCGCATTGGACCGCCCGTGAGGAAGGCGATGCAGGAACGTCAACTCGGCGGCACAGGGCTCACCTGGAGATTAGCTGGCGCGCCGCTGACTACTGCCTGACACCCACATCTTCTCCAAGTTGTAGAAGGTGCGGACTTCCGGCCGGAAGACATGCACGATCACATCGCCGGCATCAATCAGAACCCAGTCCGCGTGCGGCAGCCCTTCGATGCGGGCCTTGATGCCAACGCGGCCAAGATCCTCAATCACACGGTCAGCGATGGACGCGACATGGCGGTTCGACCGGCCGCTGGACACGACCATGTAATCGCCAATGCTGGTTTTACCGTGAAGGTCGATTGTGACGATGTCCTCGGCTTTCATTTCATCAAGCTGCGCGAGGACAATTTGCAGTGTCTCCTGAGCGGCAGGGATGCTGGAGCCTGGCTGCGAGACACGTTCGGGTGCGCTAGCGACGGCAACCCGCGAGACAGACGATGTGTTCAGGGGCCCTTCCTTTCGTTTGCGGGCCTCGCAGGCAGAGGCCCGATTCGACAACTACAATATGCGCTGCTGGTTCAAGGAATCAACGTGGCAACGCACCCACAATATAAGCACGCGTTGTGCCAGTTTCATGACTCCCGCAGCGCCCGTAGCGCTGTCGATGACAGCGGCGATTTCAGGCCGTGCAGGAATACCCAAGCCGGAGGTCGGCGATACGGCAAGGAGCGCGCCTCCTCCTCTGGAATACGGCTTTTCAGGAGCGCCTGACCGGCCACACTTGCGGAGGCGTAAAGGCTCGGTCCGAGGCGGTCCACGACCGCAATCGGGACGGCGTTGGCGATAGCCTGCCATTTCTGCCAGCGGTGAAAGCTGCGCAGATTGTCCGCCCCCATGATCCAAACGAAGTGAACCTTGGGACAGCGCGTCAGGATGTAGCGGATCGTATCGTAGGTGTAGCGGGTTCCAATGTGGGCCTCGAGTCCGCTGACGTCGATGCGCGGATGGTTCGTGAGCGCGCGGACCGCCGCCATCCGACGCTCGAGGGTTTCCAGGTGACGGGTGTCCTTGAGCGGATTACCCGGTGTAACCAGCCACCAGATCCGGTCGAGGCCCAACCGCCGCATGGCGAGCAGACTTGCCGCCAAGTGTGCCTGATGCGGAGGGTCGAACGTCCCCCCGAACAGCCCGATTTTCAACCCCGGAGCGTGGGGTGGAAGAATGGCCCGGTTACGCCTCGGCGCCCGGGACTTTTCGCATGTCACGGTCTGATCTGCCCGCTACCGTGGATGCGATATTTGAACGTCGTCAGCTGCTCCACGCCGACCGGACCGCGCGCGTGCAGGCGGCCGGTGGCAATGCCAATCTCGGCGCCGAAACCAAATTCCCCCCCATCAGCAAATTGCGTTGACGCATTGTGCAGCACGATCGCCGAGTCGACGCGCGACAAGAACGTCTCGGCTGCCACCTGATCCTCGGTGATGATCGCATCGGTGTGATGCGAGCCGTGCGTCTCGATATGGTCGATCGCGCCCTCGACCCCATCCACCACTCTGGCCGCGATGATGGCGTCGAGATATTCCGTCGACCAATCGGCCTCGCCCGCCGCCTTGACCCGCGCGTCGGTCTTGCGAACGTCGGGGTCACCACGGACTTCGCATCCGGCATCCAGCAACATGGTCGTCAGCGGCGCCAGGTGCGTGTTGGCGCAAGCCCGATCCACCAACAACGTCTCGGCTGCACCGCAGACGCCGGTGCGCCGCATTTTGGCGTTGAGCAGGATGGTCTTCGCCATGTCGAGCTTTGCGGCACCATCGACGTAGACATGGCAGTTGCCGTCAAGGTGCGCGAACACGGGCACGCGGGCTTCGGCCTGCACGCGCGCGACCAGCCCTTTGCCGCCGCGCGGAACCAGGACGTCGAGCGTGCCGCCGAGGCCGCGCAGCATCTCACCGACCGCCGCGCGGTCGCGCGTGGGCACGAGGCTTATCGCATCTTCCGACAACCCCGCCTCGGCAAGGCCCGCGGCCAAAGCCCGATGGATCGCCCGCGAGGAGCGGAAACTCTCCGAGCCACCGCGGAGGATGACTGCGTTGCCCGCCTTCAGGGCCAGTGCACCAGCGTCGGCGGTGACATTCGGACGGCTCTCATAGATGACACCGATGACGCCCAGCGGGACGCGTACGCGCTCGATACGCAGCCCGTTCGGGCGCGTCCAGCTGTCGATCACGGTGCCGACCGGATCCGCCAAGCCGCGCACAACCTCAACCCCCTGAGCCATGGCTTCAACGCGACGGGCATCGAGTTGCAGCCGGTCAATAAAGGCCGGAGTGGCGCCGCTGCTGCGCGCCTCCGCCAAGTCCTCGCTGTTGGCAGCCAGAATATCGGGGACGGCATGTCGAAGCGCAGCCGCCATGGCGGCCAACGCAGTATTCTTCCGGCGAGCGGACGCAATCGCAACGTTTTGCGCGGCCGCCCTGGCGCGGCGGCCGATATCGCCCATCAAACTGGCGATATCCCCGCAATTATCAACTGTTTTCAGCGGTGTGGTCACAATCTGACATCCATATGTCACAAGCGTTTCCTAGCATTTTTTGTAGCAGCCTGCGAGGTCGCGTGGACGTCGCCGGGTGATCTGTGGTCCCGGAATATACAGGTCGTTATCCCCGTATTTCTTTGAAAGCGGAGGCAACGGGCGCCCCAGGACGAGGTTGTCCATCGTCCGTCCGCACCCTGGCAGGAGAGTAACCCATGGCTGGACGCCAACTTCCGAGCCGATTTCCCGTCGGCACTCGCTATGTGATCGAAGGCCATCGCGGCGAAGAGGGTGAGCTTTGCGTTGTGTCGCGCAAGATCATCATGCCGAACGGCAAATCCTTCGACTTGAAGGACGGCGTCAAGATCGGCAAGGTCAGCTTTGCCCGCCCGCGCTCGTCGCGGGTCAAGGAGCATTGGCAATACCAACGCCCGAACAAGACCGAACGTTGAGCTTGATCTGAAGGCTTCAACGGCGCTTTGCTGGGCTTGGCGCGATTCGTCGCTCCAGCGAGGCGAAGTTGATCGGCGATACCCCTCATATCATCTACAAGATCTGCCGCCGCGACGAGTGGCATGCAGCTGAGCGTGAGCGCGTGTTTCGCGGCTCGCCCGACGACCTGCGCGACGGATTTATTCATTTCTCCACGGCTGAGCAGACATCCGGCACGTTCGAAAAGTATTTCGCCGGCGAAACCGGGCTTGTCCTCGTCGCCGTCGATGCGCGCGAGTTGGGCGCAGCCCTGAAGTGGGAGCCCTCGCGCGGTGGCGCGCTGTTCCCGCATCTCTACGGCGAGTTGGGTTTAGACTCTGTGATCTGGAGCCGTCCGCTGGCTTCGGCCGCGGACTTCAAACAACTCGGACAGTAGCAGGCAAAAGCCGGATCGGGGCTCGCGAGCAGAGGCTGCGCGTCGCACCAGCAATTGCCGGGATTACAGACCATCGGCGCGCCACAGCGACTGCAGCGGGTGTTTGCACCGACGGCTTCCACGCTCACTCCGTCATTGCCATTGCTCGCAACGCCATTCGC
>JAFAXD010000467.1 GCA_019241285.1 Xanthobacteraceae bacterium
CGAGGTTGACCGTGCGGGTGTCGGCACGAAACGCGTACAGGAGCCCATTCTCGATGACCACGGCGAGCCCGAGCGTCACGAGGAGTACATTGCGCTCTTCGCCGTGCGAAGCAGGGCCGATGACAAAACGCTGCAGCACGTAACCGAGCCCGAAGAACAGCGGCGTCAGCACGACCGCCGCCGCGTATGGGTCAAGGCCAAGCAGGCTGTGCGCGAAGTAGGCCCCGAACATTGCCGCGGTCAGCAGCGCGCCATGCGCGAAGTTGATGATGTGCAGCACGCCGTAGATCAGGGTGAGTCCTAGCGCGACGAGCGCGTACACCGCCCCCATCATGAGGCCATTGATGACAGCGGGAATCAGGATGGTGGGCGAGATCATCTGGTACGCACGGCGATACGGTATTTACCTCTCCCCGCTTGCGGGGAGAGGTCGGATTGCGAAGCAATCCGGGTGAGGGGGCGCTTCCACAAACTCTGAGCAAGTGGAGAGGCCCCCTCACCCGATTTCTCGCTCCGCTCGAAATCGACCTCTCCCCGCAAGCGGGGAGAGGTAAAGCCGGCACCGCTCTTCATACCCGTTGCCCGATGATCAAGCCGGCGGCATCGGGAACACCGGCTTCGCCGAGGCGAATGTCGCCGGGAAGATCACCTGGATGTCATTGCCGAGCACCTGGGTGTTGACCGGGGCCGCGCCCTCATTCTGGCCGTTGACGAACTTAGTCGGCCCATACGGCATCACATGTCCGGCGAACGTCGAGGTGTCGAGCGCGGAGATGATCTTCGCCCGATCGGCGCTGGCGGCGCGCTCCAGCGCGTCGGCGAGCAACAGCACACACGAGTAGTTCATGAACACTTCGTAGGTATAGAACTGACCCTGATCCTCGACCTTCTTCTTCAAGGCCAACGCCTTGGGATTGCGCGGATCGAACCAGTGATTGCAGTCCATGATGTACTGCGCGGCCTCCGGAAACTCCTTCACGAACTTGTAGGATGAGGCCGCGCCGCCGAGGATCGAGTAGATTCCCTTAGGCCGCACCCGTTGTTGCTGCAGGGTGCGCGCAAGAAGAACATACTCGTTGTAATAGTTGGCTGGAATGATGAGATCCGGGTTCTGCGCCTTGATCTTCAACACCACGTTGTTGAAATCGCGGGTCGGGGTCGGATGCGGGATCGTCTCCAGGATCTGAAAACCGCGGTCCGGCAGCTGCGCGTTGAGGAGCTTTGCCAAACCCGATCCAAACAGCGAATCCTCATTCACGATCATCACCGTCTTGGCCGGCTTGCCGGCCTGGTCGTTGATGGTGACGAGATTGTCGATCGCGGTCTTGGCGATCACCCCGAATCCGGGTCCGAACCGGAACGTGTTCTTGAGACCGCGCGTCATGATGTTGTCGGCCACGCCGACATCGACCAGGTAAGGTAGATCGTAACGCGCCGCGGTCTGGCTGGCGGCAAGGCAGATCGAGCTCGCGTAACCGCCGACAATCGCCGCGACGCCGGCGGCGTTCATCTTCTCGACTTCGGCATTGCCGCCCTCCGGGGTCGATTGCGCATCGCCGAGCACCGGATCGATCTTGGCCCCGCCGAGGGCCTTGATGCCGCCGGCCGCATTGATCTCGTCGATTGCGATCGTCGCGCCCAGCCGGCCTTGCTGCCCCGAATACGAAAGTGCGCCCGAGACCGGATGCAGGACGCCGAGCTTGACCGGCGCCCCTTGCGCGCGCAGCACCTGCGGCGCCGCCAAGGTGCCGCTCGCTGCGGCAGCGGCGCCCAATGCGGAGCTTTGCAGGAACTTGCGGCGACTGATCCGTGCACGATCGTTGGACATGAGGTTCCCTCTCATAGTGTTGACGGGCGCACCAATTCCATTTCCAGCTGATAGCGATCGGGGCGATAGAGCGCGTGCAGATGCTCGACACCGCGGCCCTCGCGATCATAAACGACGCGCACCAGCTCGGTCAGCGGCGCACCGGCCGTGACCTTGAGCGCCCGCGCGATATCCGGTGTGGCCAGCACCGCGCCGATGCGCTGCCAGGCGCGCTCGATGGTGACGCCCGAGCGCTCCAGCAGCGTCAGCAGCGGGCGGCCTGCCAGTTCCTGTTTGGTGAACGTCTTGCCGATCCGCGCCGGCACGTGCGCGGTGAGATAGGAGAACGGCATCCCGTCGACCGAGCGAATGCGTACCGAACGTTGTGTTTCCTCTTCCGGCTCGAGCCCGAGCGCCTCCGCGATCGGCTTTGCGGCCGGCACATAGCCGAAGGCGACGAGTCTGCTCTTCGTGCGCTCGCCCATTTCGGCAATGTTGGCGAGTGCGCCAGCGATGTTGGCGGTGATCGGCGCTGATGACGGCTGATAGATGACGCGGGTGCCGCTGCTGCGCCGCCGCTCGATCAGCCGCTCGCGTGCGAGCTCAGCAAGAGCGCGGCGCACGGTGACGCGCGAAACGCGGTGAAAGCGCGCAAGGTCATGCTCGGTGGGAAGGCGCGCGCCCGGTGCGATGGCATGGCTCAGGATGCCGTCGCGCAGCACCAGATAGACTTGCCGCGCCTTGGCCTCGCTCAATCGTTCTGCCACGCACTCGCCCTCGCCTCGCCGGCCGCTTTACTTGGTATTATACATGATACATAGTGCTCGGCAACGATCCTGACGAACGGACTGGCGCTTGCAGCAACCGGCGACGCTCTTCGACAAGCTCTGGGCAGCCCACGAAATCGTGCGGCGCGAGGACGGCGAGACCTTGCTGTGGGTCGACCGCCACTATGTGCATGAAGGCTCGTTTCATGCCTTTGCCCGGCTCGCCGAGCGCGGCGCACCAGTGGCGGAGGCCGGCCTCACCTTCGGGGTTGCCGATCATTATGTGCCGACGCGCGGCTCGCGCCAGCAGATCGCGAACCCTGAGATCGCCCGTATGGTGCGCCAACTCGAGGACAACACGGCGCGCCATCACATCAAGCTGTTCGGGCTCGATGACCCGCGCCAAGGGATCGTGCACGTAGTCGGTCCCGAGGAAGGCCTGACGTTGCCGGGCCTGCTGATCGTATGCGGCGACAGTCACACCTCGACGCATGGTGCGCTCGGCGCCTACGCGTTCGGTATCGGTGCGTCGGAAGTCGCGCACGTGTTGATGACTCAGACGATTTGGCAGAACAAGCCGAAGCAGATGCGCATCAAGGTCGAGGGCGCGACCGCATCCGGCATCGGCGCCAAGGACATCGTCCTTGCCATCATAGCCAAGATCGGCGCCGGCGGCGCCACCGGCCACGCGATCGAATATGCCGGATCAGCAATCCGCGCGCTGTCGATCGAGGGCCGCCTCACCCTGTGCAACATGTCGATCGAAGCCGGCGCGCGCTGCGGCATGGTGGCCCCCGACGCGGTGACGTTCGCTTATGTGAAGGACCGGCCGTTCGCACCCAAAGGCGCGGAGTTCGACCGGGCAGTCGAGGCTTGGTCGACGCTCACGAGCGATCGGGACGCGCCCTTCGATCGCGAGGTGACCCTCGACGCCGGCGCGATTGCGCCGATCGTGACTTGGGGCACCAGTCCGGAAGATGCGCTGCCGATCGATGCGAGCGTGCC
>JAFAXD010000536.1 GCA_019241285.1 Xanthobacteraceae bacterium
AATGGCGAGGTAACCCAGCGCAGTGGCTACACCCTGACCGTTTCGTAAGGAAGCTGATGGCCGGTGGCGGCTTGCGCGCGACGCCAACCTTCTTGCGGCCGAGAGCTAGGCGTGATGCGCCGAACGCGGAAAATTTGACCCGAGGCACGGTTGCGTCCTGCATTGCGCATTCGCGCACCGCGCGCCAGGATGCGCGCCCTCGTAACGGGCCGCAGCATCCATGAAAATCACACGCGTCACCGCCACGCCGGTTCACGTTCCGCTCAACATCCGCATGGTCGGCGCCGCGCGCCCGGCCGCGCTGGGCGGATGCGTGGTCGAGGTCGAAACCGACACCGGGCTCATCGGTCACGGCTTCACCTCCATCACGGAAGAGACCGTGATTGCGCACATCATCAAGCAGGTCGCCGGTCCGGCGATCATCGGGGATGATCCGCTCGCGCATGAGCGCATTTGGGACAAGCTCTACTGGACGCTGCTGCCGCGTGGCCAGACCGGCTACGGAGCACACGCCATTGCGGCAATCGACGTGGCGCTGTGGGATCTCAAGGGCAAGGCGCTCGGCCAGCCGGTATGGCGCCTGCTCGGCGGCGCGCGCGAGCGCGTACCGATCTACGTTACCTTCGGATTCAATTTCTTCGATCGCGAGGAGCTGGCGCAGGCCGCGAAGTTCTGGGTCGACAGCGGCTTCCGGCGCCTGAAGATGACGGTCGCGCATGAAGGCTTGGCGCGGCGCGATCGTGCGCCGCTCATGGACGTCATTCGCGAGGATGCCGCGCGCGTACGTGCGGTGCGCGACGCAGTGGGGCCGGATGTCGAGCTATTCATCGACGCCAATTGCAGTCTCGACCTCTATCACGCGCTGCGGCTCGTTGACATGATCCGCGAGTGCAATATCGCCTTCTTCGAGGAGCCGATCACCCAGAATGACGCGTTGTCGATGGCGCAGCTGCGGCGCGGGGGCCGCGTGCGGCTCGCCTGCGGGCAGAATGAAGGGCTGGCGTTCCGCTTCCGTGACTTGTTGTTGAACCAGTCGGTCGATTACGTGCAGCCCAATGCGGTGATCACCGGCGGGTTTACCCAATGTGCGAAGATCGCCGGCATGGCGGCCGCGTTCAACGTGCCGATTGCCAATGGCGGCGCCTGGGCGTTCCACAACATGCACCTGCAAGCCGGCCTCGCCAACGGCAGCCTGGTCGAGCATCACTATCTGGCCGGCGAGTTCTGCCGGCGCATCTACAAGAACTTGCCGATGCCGGCTGAGGGCTGGCTCGTGCTGCCGGAAGCGCCCGGTCTTGGGTTCGAGCCGGACCACGACGCCGTGAAGGAGGTCGCACATGCCTTATGAGCTCTATTACTGGCCCTCCAACCAGGGGCGCGGGGAATTCGTGCGGCTGGCGCTGGAGGACGCGGCCGCGGAGTACATCGATATTGGCCGGCTTTCTGAGGCCGAGGGCGGCGGCGTGCCGGCGATCCTGAAGCTGATGAACGCGCCCGAAATCAAGACACCACCGTTCGCGCCGCCGTTCCTCAAAGCGGGCGAGCTGATCGTCGGCCAGACCGCCAACATCCTGATGTTTATCGGCGCGCATCACCAGCTTGCGCCTGCTGATGAGGCCGGTCGGCTGTGGACGCACCAGCTGCAGCTCTCGGTGACGGATTTCGTCAAGGAAATCCATGACACCCATCATCCGCTCGGGGCGGCGTTCTATTATGAGGAGCAGAAAGCCGAAGCCAAACGCTATAGCGAGAATTTCCTGAAGCTGCGCCTCCCGAAATCCCTGACCTATTTCGAGACCGTGCTCACCCGCAATGGCGGGCGCCACCTGGTCGGTAGCGCGATCACCTACATCGATCTGTCGCTGTTTCAGTTGGTCGCAGGCTTGCGTTATGCGTTCCCCCGCGCAATGGCCCGCATCGAGCCGAGCGTGCCGCGCCTCATCGCGTTGCATGACGCCGTGCAAGTCCGGCCACGCATCGCCGCGTATCTGGCTTCCCCGCGGCGCATGGAATTCGACGAGAAGGGCGTGTTCCGCCGCTACCCGGAACTCGATGAATAGCTGCGCTGACCCTTAATAAACAAGGATGGGAGGAGCAACATGATCATCGACTTCCACACCCATGTGATGCCGCCGCAGATGGCCGCCGATCCGGTCTGGCGCGGAAAATGTCCGATGACTATCGAGAACGTGCTCGAGGCAGCGAAGGCCGGCGGGGTCGACCGCACGGTGATCAGCAATCCGGCGCATGAGCTGCGCCACATGGATGCGGAGCAGCGGCTCAAGACCGTGCGCATGATCAATGAGTATCTCGCCTCTCTGACGGTGAAGCACGACAACATCTACATGCTCGCCAGCACGGTTCCGTATGGTGGCGAGCCGTTTCTCAAGGAGGTGGAGCGGGCCGTGCGCCAGGACGGCGCCAAGGGCGTAATCATCCTCTCGAGCCTGCCGGGCCACTACCCGGACGACGATGAAGCGCTGCCGTTTTTCCAACTGCTCACCCAACTCGACATTCCCGTGTTCGTGCATCCGCCCTCGGTCGGCTTCGGCGAGGAGCGGCTCAACATCTATCGATTGGCGTCGAGTGTGGGCCGGCCCATGGACGGCGCGCTCGCCATCTCGCGTCTGATCGTGCGCGGCGTGTTCGAGAAGTTCCCGACGCTGAAACTGGTCGCGAGCCA